>CAZSOK010000010.1:0-21072 GCA_964608445.1 uncultured Treponema sp.
ACGGCTACGTCATCTTCCTGTGCCTGGACGACCCCTTCGGGCATGGCCTGCCGGTCTACACGTTCTCCAACACCTGCAAAGAGGACAGGGAAATTTCCCTGGGTGACGGCGCGCACAAAATCTTTTACAACGCCGCCAAGCATGCTATAATGCCAAGCGGGGCGTTGCAGTCGTTTTTCCGTTTCCTTGCCGGGGCGGATGACGGCACGGCACTCTCCGGCAGGCTCGCCGCGATGGTGAGGCACGCCAAGTCCAACGGGCAGTGGAGGCAGCAGTTTATGACCTGGGAGCAGGAGATGAAGGAGCAGGCGAAAGACCTGGCAGAAGAGCTTGCGCAGGAATTAGCTCAGGAGATTGCGGAGGAACTGGCACAGGAACGGGCGGAAGAAGCCGCGGCGGAAGCTCGTAAAGAAGCCCGCAAAGAGAATGCTGTTGAGACGGCACGGAAACTGCTGGGCAAGAATGTCGCGATAGAAATTATTGCCGAGGCGACGGGGCTGCCGCTTGCGCAGGTGGAACAGTTGCGGCAGGAATCGTCCGCCGTCAAGGCGTAGCGGTTTTTCGTCATTTTTGCGGGAAAGCGGAATCCCGCGCACAGAACGGCAGGGAGCGACCGTGCAATCTTTTACAACCATGCGGCTTGTGCTATAATGGCGGGCGGGAATGATGCGATGAGCAGGAACACGGCACAGGAAGCGATTGTCCTCTCCACGCGCCTGACGGGCGAGAGCAACCGGTCAGTCACGCTCTTTTCGGCGGAGGACGGCATTTTTTACGCGACGCTCTTTGGCGGACCAAAAAACCGGCTTCGTTCGCTCGTCGTGCCGTTCAATCGGGGCAGGGTGTGGCTGTACCGGGACGAGCGCAGGCAGTCCTGCAAGATCACGGACTTTGACGTGACGCACTATCACCTCTCATTCCGCGAGAACCTGTTCAAAAGCTGGGCGGCGGCGTTCGCGGCGGAGGTCGTGGTCAGGACGAAATGCGCCGGGTCGAACGGACAGAGCTGGACGCTCGTCAATGCCCTGATGGACGGCATGGAGCTGACGGACGAAAGCGGCAGCCGGCTCGGACTGGTGCGCTTCCTGTGGCGGTACCTGGGGCTGCTCGGCATTCGTCCGCAGACGCGGCAGTGCGTGGCGTGCGGCAGCTCATTTTTGAGTGGCACAATAGCGGAAAATACGCTATCATGTAGGGCGGCATACGAAACGGGCGAGAACGGCTTTGTCTGCGCCGACTGCGCCGACGTCCTTTCGCGGCAGTTCGTGCTGGGGCGAAGCGCGCTCACCTACCTGGAGGCCGTCAGCGACCTGCCGCCGCACCGTGTGCGCGCGATCAGCGTGGACGCGCAGACCATGGCGGAGATGAAGCAGCTTTGCTTCTATCTGATACAGCAAGCCTGCGGGACAAAACTCAAATCGCTGGAATCGGGAGTCGGAATACTATGAGAGCGACGGACATCATCATGAAAAAGCGCGGGACGCGGGGCGGAAGCGGAACGACGACCCTCACGCGCGAGGAAATTCAGTTCCTTGTTGACGGCTACGTCGCGGGCGACATCCCCGACTACCAGATCGCGGCATGGCTGATGGCGGTGTACTTCAACGGCATGACGTTCGAGGAGACGGGCGCGCTCACCGACTGTATGCTGCATTCGGGCGAGGTGATCGCGCTGCACGGCAGGGGCGGGCTGACCGGTCCGTTCATCGACAAGCATTCCACGGGCGGCGTGGGCGACAAGATTTCGCTGCCGCTCGCGCCGATTGTGGCCGCCTGCGGCATTCAGGATCCGATGATGAGCGGGCGCGCGCTCGGACACACGGGCGGCACGCTCGACAAGCTGGAATCCATCGCGGGCTACGACGTGCGCCTGACCCCCGACCAGTTCCGCGCCATCATCGCGGACAACGGCTTTGCGATGATGGGGCAGACCCCGGCAATCGCACCCGCCGACAAAAAAATGTACGCCCTGCGCGACGTGACGGGCACGGTGGAATCCGTTCCGCTCATCACCGCCTCGATCCTGTCAAAGAAAGTCGCCGAAGGCGCGGACGGGCTGGTGTTCGACGTGAAGTGCGGTTCGGGCGCGTTCATGAAGACCCCGGAGGACGCAGAGACGCTGGCGACGAGCCTTGTCAGGACGGCGGCAGCCATGGGAAAGAAAGCGAGCGCGCTCATCACCAACATGAACACGCCGCTCGGCACGGCGGTCGGCAATTTCCTGGAGATAGAAGAGACGATTTCCTGCCTGCAAGGCAACGGACCTGCCGACGTAATGGAGCTGACCTACGCGCTCGGCGCGGAAATGCTCCTGCTCGGCGGCAAGGCACGCGACACGGCGGACGGCAGGCGGCAGTGCGAGCGGGCGGTCGCCAGCGGGGAGGCACTGCGCCGGTTCCTCAGGAACGTGGAGCAGCAGGGCGGCGATCCCGACAAACTGCTTGCCGAGCAGGGAACGCGCCGATCGCCGTTCCACACACAAATTCGCGCCGAGCGCGACGGATTCCTGCGGGTGGACGCGTTCAAGACGGGGCTTGCGGGCGTGTACCTTGGCGTGGGAAGGAACAAGACGACCGAATCGGTCTGCGCGGACGCGGGCATGCTGCTGCATAAAAAGACAGGCGATGCCGTGCGTACCGGCGACGTGATCATGGACGTGTACGGCAAGGATGACGCGTGCCTGGAGCCTGCGGTCAAACTGCTCAAAGAAGAGGCAGTGTCCTACGCCGACGACGCGCCTGCGGCTGAGCCGCTCATCTACAAGGAAATCCGCTGATGCATACCTGGAACAAAAAGCCTGTCCCCCGCGAGCTGACCAAAGAACTGACCGAGACCTACGGCATCGACGCGCTCACGGCCGCTATCCTGATACGGCGCGGCGTGATGGCAGGAGAGGACATCCAGTATTTCCTTGAGGACGACAAGCGCTTCCTGCACTCCCCGTTCGCGTTCACCAACATGGAGGATGCGGTTGACCGTATCTTGCAGGCGCGGGACGAGGGCGAGAAAGTGCTCATCTTCGGCGACCGGGACGTGGACGGCGTGACAGGCACGACGGTGCTGTACGAATGCTTCACGTCGCTCGGCATCGACACGCAATGGCGGCTTCCGGGCGGAAACGACGCATACGGGCTGAGCAGGACGGCGGTGGACGAATTCGCCGCGGATTACGGCACGCTCATCGTCACCATAGACTGCGGCATCTCCAACGGGGAAGAGATCGCCTATGCCGCCTCGCTCGGCATCGATGTCATCGTGCTTGACCACCACAATCCGCCCGAAACGCTGCCCGCACCGGCAATCATCGTTGACGCGAAGTGCGCGGGCGCGGGCTATCCGTTCGCCGATATTTCCGGCTGCGCGGTGGCGTTCAAGATGACCTCTGCCCTGCGCTTCGCGCAGAGCGAGCTGTACAAGCAGGAAGTCTGCCTGCTTTCGGTGCGCCCCGTGAACGAGGCGTACACGATCAGCTGCATGAAAGTACAGAACCTCGTGCAGAAAGCCGTGCTTGAGGAGACCGTCATTCCCGGCTCAATGCCCGTCGGCAAGACGCGGCTGCCGGATTTCCTGCGCGGGCAGCAGATTTTCGTCTGGGACGGCGATCAGACAAGGAAGATGCTCGCAGTCATTTTCGGCGCGGGCGTGGAATTCAACCTGATGGACATCCGCCCCGAAATCGCCAAGCGCATTCCGGCAGTGGCGGGGCTTTCGCTCGTGCGGCTCAAATCGCACTCTAAAATCGCGCGGTACAATCCCGCAAAGGCGACGGAAATCGAAGGTTTCTACAATATTTTCGTCACGTATATGCACAAGCAGCTTGCCGCGCAGTTCCCCCGGCACGAACAGGCGGAAGAGCGGGAACTGCAGCTGGTCGCGCTTGCCGCCATTGCCGACGTGATGCCGCTCAAGAACGAGAACCGTATCTTCCTGCGCCACGGGCTTGCGGCGATCAACGCGGGGCGGGTGCGGCCGGGGCTGCTGGAACTGCTGTCGCACCGCGACCTGCTGGGAAAGCGCATCACGAGCACCACGCTGGCGTGGCAGGTCATCCCCGTGCTGAACGCGGCGGGCAGGCTCGGTCAGCCGGAGCTGGCGGCGGAACTCTTCATGGAAGAAAATCCCACAAAGCGCGACGCGCTCGCCGCCAGAATCATGGAGCTGAACAACCGGCGCAAGCGGCTCGACGCGGAATCCTTTGTCTACGCGAAAGAAAGCGCGGAGGCGAGCATCGCCAGGCACGCGGACAAACTCTGCGTGGTGATTGACGAGCGCATCCACCGGGGCGTGTCCGGGCTGGTGGCGGGAAAACTGTGCGGCTGCTACAATATCCCCGCAATCGTGGCGACCGTGGTGGACGATACGGTCATCGGCTCCATGCGCAGCTGCCGCTCCTGCGACGCGACCAAATTCCTGAACAAAATGGACGACATTTTCCTGAACCACGGCGGGCACAACTCGGCGGCAGGCTTCAGCCTCAAAAAAGAACGACTGGACGAATTCATCCAGACGCTCGAACTGCTTGCCCCCACGATCGAGCTGACCGAAGACACGAGCGGCATCGTCAACGTGGACGCGGAACTCCCGCCGTCCTACCTCAAGCCCGACGTGCTGAACGTCGTCGATGCGTTCGAGCCGTATGGCGAGAAAAACCAGACGCTCATGTTCATGTCGCAGTCGCTCAGGATCATTGACGCGCAGATAACGGGAAAAGGCGAGCGCACGCACCTCAAGCTGACGCTCGACTGCGGCGAGCATAAATGGCCTGCCATGTTCTGGGGCGAAAGCGAGCGGCTGCACCGCGACTTTGACAAAGGCGACTCCGTTGACATCCTGTACGAAATCAAGCGCAACCTGTTCAACGGCATGGAGACTCCGCAGATAATCCTCAAGGACATCAGAAGAAGAGAGGTCAATTGAATGAGACGTTTTTTCGCCATGGCCGCCGCCCTTTGGGCCGGCACCGCGCTGTTCGCAGAGATAGGCCGCTGGCAGGCGGACGATTACGCGCTGAGCATTCAGTACAATAAGACCGTGCAGCCCGGCGATGCCGTGTTCGCGCGAGTGATCATCAAACCACGCGTCAAGAAGACGCGCCGGCTGACGGGCACTTCCGCCGCCGATATGCAGCTCTTCGCCGCATCGTCCGACGGCAGCCCCGCAAAGCCGCTGGGAAAAACGGCGATGTACCTTGTCAACCGGCGCACGGACGAAAAGAATCCTGCCAAAAACGACGTGCTGCTTGCCGGGATTCCGCTTTCGTCGTACTGCAAGCCGGGCGACTACCAGCTCAAAGTGGTGTTCTCCGCGTTCGGCGCGCCAAACTATGAGTTCGCCGTACCCGTCACGGTCATCGCAAAGGAATTCGTGTCGGAGACAATCCCGCTCGACTCGCGGAACACGAGCATCAAGACAAACACGGGCAGCGCGCGCATGAGCCAGATCAACCGGCTGAACGCCATCTTGCAGACAAGGACGGCGGATTCCGTATTCTGCGACGGCGCGTTCGTGCCGCCCAATCCCGCCACGCGCCGCACGTCGTTCTTTGCCGACCGGCGCGTCTTCACCTACACGGGCGGCGGCTCCTCCACCAGCCTGCATTACGGCATCGACTACGGCGTTCCCACGGGAAGCGAGGTTCGCGCGTGCGCCGCAGGCAAAGTGGTGATGGCAGAGAACCGCACGTCAACCGGCTGGAGCATCTGCATCGAGCATCTTCCGGGGCTGTACAGCCTGTACTATCACCTGGACAAACTTCTGGTAGAAACGGGACAGATGGTCACGCAGGGTGAGCTGATCGGGCTTTCGGGCGCGACGGGGCTGGCGACCGGACCGCACCTGCACTGGGAAATCCGCCTGAACACCGAAGCCGTCAGCCCCGATTTTTTTGTGGGCGACTTTACGTTTGCCGACACGCAGGAAAGCAGGACGTACCGCTAAGCGTCCACAAGCCGCAAAAACGCGTCCTCGTCGATAATCGGAATGCCGAACGCCGCCGCCTTTTTGTTCTTGCCCGATCCGCTGGTCGTGTCGTTCGTCACCAGGTAACTCAAATCCTTGGTGACGGACGACTTGCAGTTGCCGCCCGCTTTCCTGACCAATGCCTCCGCGTCGGCACGTTTCATCGTGCGCAGCTCGCCCGTAAAACAGAACGACATTCCCGCAAGCGCACCTGCCGCACCGCCTTCCTCCAGCCGAATCGTATGCGCGGCAAGCGCGCGCATTTCGGCAGCGTGATCCTGCAATCCCGCGACCAGGGTGCGCGCGGTGATGTCGGCAAAGCCATAGACAGAAGCGATTTTTTCTGCGGGCGCGGCAAGCAGCAGCTCCAGCGTGTTCAGCCCCGCGTCCACCAGTTTCTGCACCATCGTCTCGCCGATGCCCTCAATGTCAAAGCCCGCGACGAACGCGGATAGCGGCACGGTGCGGTGCGCCTGAATCGAATCGCAGACTTTCTGTGCGCCGACCGAATCTTTTTTATCCGTGTTCTCTTCGTTCAGGAAATACGGCTTCAGTTCTTCCGGCGTGAGCGTATACAGGTCGGAAATGGCACGCACACGGCCGTTCTTGAACAGCGCGGTTATCAGCGTCTCGCCCAAATCGCGGATATCGATGACAGCCACCCATTTCAGCAGCTGGTGCAGGATGCGTTTCGGGCATGATTTGTTCGGGCAGAACAGGCGCGTACCGTCGTCCACGAGCGCGGTCGCGCAGACGGCGCATGTCGTAGGAACAGGAATCGCGCTCGTCACCTGCCCTGCCTCTTCGGGCAGGACGCTCTCGATTTTGGGAATAATCTCCCCGCGCTTGACGACGACCACGCGGCTGCCGATTTTTACGCCGAGCTTGCGGATCGTGTCGGGATTGGCGAGGCTCGCGCGCTGTACGGTCGTGCCGTTCAGCTGCACCTCATCAAAAATGGCGACCGGCGTGTATGTCGCGCCGCTCTCGCTCCACTCGACGGCGCGCAGCGTGGTGACCGCCTCTTCCAGGCTGAATTTGAACGCAATCTGCCGGTCGGGGCGTGTGCGCAGCGCATCCTCGCGGTTTATCGCGCGTTCCTTGATGACCAGCCCGTCGATGTCATAGTCCAGCTGCCCGCGCGTCTCCATCACTTCGGCGCGATAGGCAATCACGTCCTGCTCGCTCGCGCAGATTTTCAGTTCAGTTGTCTTGAAGCCCATGCGCCTGAGCCAGCAGATTTTCTCTTCCTCGTCGGAGAACGGGCTTTCGCCTTCCGTCGCCAGCGCGTCATAAGTCATCAGCATAAGATGCTCGCAGCCTGCGCCGTCCTTGCGCCGCATCAGCCCGTTCGCGGCGTTGCGGCAGTTCGCCTTGTCCGCGTAATGCTGGCGGTGGACGCTGCGCGTCATGATTACTTCGCCGCGGATGCCGCCCGTAAAGTCGCTTTTCTTGCCGTCCTCGCCGAACAGCGCTGCCTGCACGCCCTGCATTTTCTTCGCGTTCGCCGTAATGTCGTCGCCCACCGAGCCGTCGCCGCGCGTGACCGCACAGGCAAGCTCGCCGTGCACGTACTGCAATTCAAGCGACGCGCCGTCCAACTTGTACTCGACCAGGTATTCGTCGTAGCGGTGGTTTTTTGTCCATGCCAAAAACTGTTCGGGATCAGCCGCCTTTTCCTGGCTTCCCATCGGCATGATATGCGCGCGCTTGGCGAACGTGCCGCTGTCCGCGCCGACGCGCTGCAACAGCGGATTCTGTGGGTCGCGCGCCTTGAGCTCGTCCCACAGCGCGTCGAATTCCGCGTCAGAAATCACGCCCGCCCCGTTATAATACGCGTCCTGATATGCCTTGATGCGCTTCGCCAAATCGTTGACGTAAGCCGTCTCGTCTATGTCAAATAAATCTGTCATCACGCCTTCTCGAACAGCACTTCGGTTATCACGCGGTTTGCGTCCAGGCCTTTCTGCTCGAACCGCGTCTCCGGCCGCCATTCCTGCCGTGGCGCAAAACCATCGTATTTGTTTTTCAGCCCGGCGGTCGCCGTCAGCTCCGCAAGACCGAATTCGGCATACGGAAGCCAGTCGGTCACAAAATACAGGTAGCCGCCGCGGACCAGTTTCCGGGCAAGCAGGTCGGTGCGCGGACGCTGGATAAGGCGGCGTTTGCAGTGGCGTTTTTTCTGCCACGGATCGGGGAAAAAAATATGAAACGCGGAGACGGATTCGTCCGCGATCTGGTCGGCAAGCACTTCCATCGCATCATGCTCGACAATGCGCAGGTTCGTCAGGCCGCGCTCCCGTATCTCGCCGAGCAGTTTTCCCACGCCGGGCTTATGCACCTCAATGCCGACATAGTTTATGTTGGGATGCTGCTGCGCGATGATTGCGGTCGCCTTTCCCATGCCGAAGCCGATTTCTATCACGGTCGGACGCGCGTTCCCGAAGACCGCCTGAAAGTCGAGCGTCTTTTTCTCATACGGGACGCAGAAATCGCCGTGCAGTTCCTCGTAATTCTTGCGCTCAGCGGGGGTAAAATGCCCCGAACGCAGCACGAACGTGCGTATCTCCCGGCGCGGCGGCTGCTCCTGTCCTGCGCTTGGCATAGTATCAATCATCGCTCGCCGCCTCGTCCGCGCCGCCCGTCTCTTCGTCCTGCGCCAGCAGATACTCGGCGGGCAACAGGCAGACCACGCGGTTGCCGTCGGCGGCAATGCAATGGCGCACATAATATGCCGTGCCGTAGTCGCGCAGGATATCCGCGTTGTCATTCCAGCCGTTTTTCCGCTTGCCAAAATAGATGAGCACATCGTTTTTATCATACAGCGCGAGCGAATCCTCGGTCGCCCCCGTCATCAGCGAGGCAACGCCGTCCGCCTTAGTGCCGAACAGTTTTTCCGCATAGGCGACCGTAAAAGCCGACTCGGCTTCCTCGCCTGCCGCGTCGGTGTACCACAACGCATAGTCGCCCTCAGGAATCCGGGCGTTTTCGGGGGGAAGCAGGTGCGGGGCGCACGCCCACTGCTTGTCGCCGCCTTTGAGCATACCCGGCGCGGTCACATACCACCGGTAGCCCGTTTCCTTGTGCACCACCAGCAGGGACGACACGCGCCGCACGTCGCTTTCTGTCTGCACGAACACCGCAAGCCGCGAAGCCGGAAGCGATTCGTCCGTGGCATAATCGAAGACCATCGCGCCCGTCGCGGAGACGACATCCGGCTCGGAATCCGCGCAGGAGACGGACGCAAGGCAGAGCGCACCGCATGAGAGGACAATACATCGCCTGAAAAACGCAAGAACGCCGCGCATACTGCCTAAAAATTGAAATTCAGGCTGATGACCATCAAGCCGCCGGAAGAAAACTGGTTGACGACAGACTCAAACTTGACGTTCACTTTCTTGCACGCGTCGTCAAGATACGAAAAATAATACATGCCCAAATCCGTGCCCCGCTCGCCTTCGGGAATTTCCCGGTAAAAATCAATCAGGCTCTTGCGGTTCAGGTCGGATGCCGACTTTGATTCAATCAGCTCCTTCACCTCTTGGAATTCATCGTCACGGTTGTAGAGCATCACCTGCAACCGCCCCTGTTTTCCGATCGCCGCCGAGCTGCCGCCGAGTTTCCATGACAAAAACACCTGCCGGTGCTTGCGCGCCATTTCCGCCACGATTTTCGCCCGCGCCTCCGGGTCAAAAATAAGCGTGTCGATATTCACCACGTCGGGATACATATTCTTCGCCTCCTGACGCAGGTTCGTGGTCTCGCTGCTCAACGCCAGCTCCATGACCAAGATGGAAATATATTCGGCGACCTTCGACTTGTCCATGTACCTGGCGAGCAGCCGGCGGATTACCGCCGTCATTTCCGGGAAGCCAGGCGCCTTGTAAAACCTGACGATGATGTACCAGTTCATCAGGCTGAGCCGGTTGAGGAATTTTTCGGTCATCAGCAGGTAGATGTTCTTTTCTTCGGGCGAAAATTCCTTGTTGTCCATAATGGACTGCCACAGGGAATCGAGGATGCTTTTCCGCGCCCCCTGAATCGCCGCGTCTTTCCGCGCGAGGAACAGGCGCAGCTGGACGTCGGAAATGCGCGTGCGCTCGTCGATAATCTGCGCCGGGTTGACGCGGTTGTGCTTTTTCACGCACTCGCATTTGACGATCTCGCTGAACACCTGCCGGTCAAACTGCTTGTACAGCACGGAATACACGATGACCTTCGACAAATCCATCACTTCCTGCCGGACGGACACAAAGTCGGACATCGAAATCTCGATTTTGGAAATATAGTCCACCAAAATCATGTTCTGGATTGACTGCGGGGAAAACGGGCTGAGCGAAATGCCGTATTCTTCGGTGTTGTCGGCAAGCTTAAAACGCAGGAGCTTCTTGTTCGCATTCAAAAAATGGGATGTCCCCGTTTCCGTGAGGATAACTTTCAGCGGCAAATTCAGGGTAAACTTTTTGTCCATGCACGTTTTCTCCAATCTTGTCGCACATTATATATAATATCTGCCACATTGTAAACAGTCGGGAAATGTTCTATACTATATGAAACGATGCGCGCGACACTGCTCATTCCGATCCTTTGCCTGTTTCTCGCCACGGCGGGCGCAGCCGATCCTGCCGGCAGCACGCTTTCGTTCATGCTTGAGGACGAGCTGACGCGGGGCGGATTTTTCTGCGCGCGCGACCAGCTTGCCGCCACGGCGCAGGACGAATTCCCGTTCAACCTGACAGTGTACCTGGGCGCGGCGAATCCCGCCCCGGCGGCGCAGGATTCCCAGCGCGACACGATTATCCTCTCTTTCTTGCAGGAAGAGGCGTTCGCGCACCGCGATGCCCTGACGGCGTTCCTGCGGCAGCTTCGGGAAACGGCACTTCCCTGTAACGTAATCGTCCTGTTCGCCGCGCAGGACGACTCGCCGTTCAATCCCGCGCTTTCGGGCACGGGCGTGTTCGCGCAGGATTTTGAGGAGAACGACCGCGCGGCGGCGGTCGCCGTGCGCTTTGCGGATTCGACCGCTATCCTGACGGGCAACGCAGGCATGATAACGCCGCGCTGGCTTGCCCAGCAGCTGACGGAAGCGTTCGACCGCGCGGGCATCCCGTACCATTATCCGCACCTCTTTTCATCGCTGTACCGCGCGGGATTCCTGCGCGGCGACCGGCGCATGGCGGCGTGCATCATGAACGGCATTCCTGCGGCGGCGGTCACGCTCGCGTCGGAACAAGCCCTGGACGCGCTCGCCGCCTTTGCCGGGCAGTTCTCCCCGCAGGACACGGAATTATGGGACAATCATTACCTTTTTCTGCGCCTGCCCCATCCGCTGGCGAACGGCTGGATCGGCGAGCGATTTTTCTTCCTGTGCTGCCTGATTCTGGGGACGCTGTTCCTGCTCATCCTGTGCTCGTTCTCGTTCGTGGGGAAAAACGGCAGGGACTACGGGCAGGATTTCAAGCGCACCTGGTATCTCATTCCGCTGACGATTGCGGTGACGTACTTTTCGTTCTGGCTGGGGCAGCTGTGCTGCACATTCCTGCTCGCGCGCGCATCGCCGGTCATGCAGTTCGGCACAAAACTGCTGATCGCGCTGTTTTTCATATCCGTCCTGTTCGCCGTCTGGCAGTCGCGGCGCGGTTCGACCGAGCAGGTCACGCACGGCTACCTCATCTACCTTTCGGGCATCATGAACATCTTTGTGTTCACGGCGGTCGATCTTTCGTTCTTCGCCCTGTTCCTGATCGAATACGCGCTTATCTATGTCGCGCGGAAGGCAAAGCGCATCGTCCCGCTCGCGCTCTCCGTGTTCCTGATGCTGCTGCCGTTCTTGCCCTACGTGTACCAGCTGCTCAAGCACGGCTATTACATTGACCTGCGGCCGCTCGTGTTCTCGCCGCCGCTGTACAACCTGCTGCTTGCCATGCTCGTCTTTCCGTTCCTGATCATGTGGCTGCGGATGCTCGTGAGCCTTGACGTGTACGCGGGGAACGGCAGGTTTTCGCTCAAGACCATGGCTTTCCACGGGTCGCTGTCCACGCTCGTCATCATGGCAGTGACGCTGCTGTTTATTGCCGCGCTGTCCGTCTTTTCCCGGCAGATGATGCGCCGCTCGGTCCGGCAGATACGCGCCGTCGCCGAAGACCGCGGCACGTTCGCCATTTCGATAACGCAGGACGACTTTCACGGCATGACGACGCGGAACGTCACCATCACGGCAAAAGAACGCGCCGCGCATTACGACATCACGCTCTCTTCCGAATCCGCCATACCGCTTTTTGACGCAAACTACGACTACACGGTGAACGAAGAGACCAAGACAGCCACGTTCATCGTCCCCGATTTTCCGCCGCAGACGATGACGATACTCTATGAGACTCCCCCGGAAGACGTAGACACAATCACCGTGACCGCATGGTACGCCACGGACGAGGAATCCGTCTACCGGCAGGAGCGCCACAGCCAGCGTGTCGGCGGAGGTGATTGATGCAGCCCGTGTTCCTGCACATCGACCTTGACGCTTTTTTCGCCTCGGTCGAGCAGCTTGACCACCCGGACTGGAAAGGCAAGCCCGTTATCGTGGGCGGCACTCCCGGCGACCGGCGCGCGGTCGTCTCCACCGCATCGTATGAGGCGCGCGAGTACGGCGTGCATTCGGCAATGCCGCTGTTCCAGGCCGTGCGCCTCTGCCCCGACGGCATCTACGTGCGCGGCGACATGGCGCGCTACCATGAGAAGTCGCAGGAAGTGATGGCGATATTCTCGCGCTACTCGCCCGACGTGCAGCAGATGAGCGTGGACGAAGCGTTCATCGACCTGACCGGGACGGAACGCCTGTTCGGGAATCCCGCCGACACCGCGCGGCGCATCAAGCAGGCCGTGCGCCAAGAGACCGGGCTGACCGTCTCCGTGGGCATGGCGACGACAAAATACCTGGCAAAAATCGCATCGGGACTGCAAAAGCCGGACGGATTCTGCCAGATTCCCGCCGGGGAAGAAGAATCGTTCATGCTCGCCCTGCCGCTGGAAAAAGTCTGGGGCATCGGGAAAAAGTCGCTCGCCGCCCTGCACGACGCGGGCCTACGCACCACCAAGGCAGTCCACGACCACTCGCTGCCGTTCTTGCAGGGCATTTTGGGGCAGGCGGGCGGCGCGTTCCTGTACAACACCGTGCGCGGCAGGGAAAACGACACGTTCACGCCCGCGAAAAACCATTCGGTGAGCGCGGAAAACACGTTCCGCTACGACCTGACCGACCGGGACGCGATCGACACCGCCCTGCTCGAACTGAGCTACACCGTGATGTTCCGCCTGCTGCGTGAAAAACGGCGCAGCAGCTCGCTCGGCATAAAAATCCGCTACGACGATTTTACCACCGTGAGCGTGCAGGAGACGGGCGACCGCGACTTCTCTTCCACCGACGACATGTTCGAGCGCGCGAAAAAACTCTTCTATAAAAAATACGAAAGCGGGCGCGGCATCCGCCTGCTCGGCATTGCCGCCCAGAACATCACCGACCGATCCGCGCCGCGCCAGGCAGATTTGTTCGACTTTGGCGAGGCGAACAAGCGCAAGGTGGAGGAAGCGATCCTGCGCCACCAGGAAAAAGACCCGGACGCAAAAATCACCAAGGCGCGCATGATGGGCGAATCCCGGCGACCGACGCACAAAAAACGCCCCGATATTTTATAGTAGACTTTTCCCGTCATTCCAAGTATAGTTATGATATGGGACTAGACAGAGTTTTGGCGTTCATCTTTGGCAACCAGAATGAGCGCGACGTAAAGAAATTGCAGCCGCTGCTGGCTGCCGTAAACGAAAAAGAAGCGTGGGCGCAGTCGCTGCCCGCCGAAGATTTTCCGAAGCAGACACAGATTTTCAAAGAACGGCTCGCAAAGGGCGAGACACTGGACGACATCCTGCCGGAGGCATTCGCGCTCGCACGTGAGGCGGCGTACCGTGTGCTCGGCGAACGGGCATACGACGTGCAGATCCTCGGTTCGCTCGTCCTTCATTCCGGCAGGATCACCGAAATGAAGACGGGCGAAGGCAAGACCTTGATGTGCGTCGCCGCGGCATACCTGAACAGCCTGAGCGGCAACGGCGTGCACATCGTCACCGTGAACGACTACCTTGCCGAGCGCGACGCAAACTGGATGCGTCCCGTCTATGCCTACCTCGGGCAGACGGTAGGCACAATCCTTTCCAACATGGACAACGATGTCCGCCGACAGAACTACGCCTGCGACCTGACCTACGGCACGAACAACGAATTCGGCTTTGACTACCTGCGCGACAACATGCAGATCGACATCACCCGCAAAGTGCAGCGCGGGTTCAATTTCTGCATCGTTGACGAAATCGACTCCATCCTGATTGACGAGGCTCGCACACCGCTCATCATTTCCGGCGCGGGCGAGGACGACACCTACAAATACCACGAAGTGGACAAATATGTGGGCGAGCTGGAGGAAGTGGAAAAAGATCCCGCGACCGACGATTATCCCGACGAAGTGCAGATGACCCCGGAAGAGCGCAAGGCGATGAAAGGCGACTACAAGCTGGACGAAAAATCGCGGCGCGTGTCGTTCACCGACTTCGGCATGAACCATATCAACGACATCCTGCACAAGCACAACCTGATTCCCGCCGACCGATCGGTGTTTGACGAGGACTGCTTTGAATTCGTGCATTATTTTACGCAGGCAGTGCGCGCGCATTACCTGTATGCCATAGACGTGGATTACGTGGTGCGCGACGGCAAGGTCGAAATCGTTGACGAATTCACCGGGCGCGTGCTTGAGGGGCGCCGCTATTCCGACGGGTTGCATCAGGCAATCGAGGCGAAAGAACACCTGCGCATCGCGCAGCGCAACCGCACGATGGCGACCGTCACGTTCCAAAATTTCTTCCGTATGTATACCAAGCTTTCGGGCATGACGGGAACGGCGCAGACAGAGGCGGTGGAATTCGCCAAGATTTACAAGCTCGACGTGGTGGTCATTCCCACGCACAAGCCCGTCGCCCGCATTGACGAGCAGGACGAAGTGTACCTGAACGAAGACGACAAATGGCACGCCATCGCGCAGGAAGTCGCCGCCGCGCACGAAAAAGGACAGCCGGTACTTATCGGCACGGTGAGCGTGGAAAAATCCGAGCATCTTTCGGCAATACTGACGCGCCGGGGAATCCGCCACGAAGTGCTGAACGCAAAGAACCATGCGCGCGAGGCACTGATTATTGCCGAGGCGGGCGCGAAAGGCGCGGTCACCGTCGCGACGAACATGGCGGGGCGCGGAACAGACATCAAGCTGGGTGGCAACCCCGAATTCAGGGCGAAAAAACGCGCGGGGACGAACGCCACGAGCGAGCAGTACGAAGCCGCCTACGCCAAGGAAAAAGAGCAGTGGCTCAAGGATTACGAGGAAGTGAAGAACCTCGGCGGGTTGTACGTCATCGGCACGGAACGGCACGAAAGCCGCCGTATCGACAACCAGCTGCGCGGACGTTCGGGCCGTCAGGGCGACCCCGGCCGCTCGAAATTCTACATTTCCATGGACGACGACCTGATGCGCCTGTTCGGCGGCGAGCGCATGAAACATATCATGAGCCGGATCGGCATGCAGCCCGGCGAGCCGATTTATCATCCCTGGCTCACGAAAGGCATCGAAAAAGCGCAGAAAAAAGTGGAAGAGCGCAACTTTGAGATCCGCAAGAACCTCATCGACTACGACGACGTGCTGAACGAGCAGCGCGAGTACATCTACCACCAGCGCGACGGCATCCTTGCCGACGACAACCTGAGCGAGCGCATTATGCTCACGGCGAACGACTATCTTGACGAATGGTTTGCCGATTACGAGCGCGCCAAGAAAAGCAGCGCCGCGCAGTCCGAGCTGCTCGAAAAAATCCGCACACATTTTGGCATACAGCTGCCGAACGACCGGCTGACCAAAGATGCCGTCGTCGCGCTGCTTCAGAACGACCTGACCGAAAAAGAGACGTTGGCGGGCAAACAGAACCTGAATATGTTCATCCGCTACCAGTACATTCAGCTGATTGACCGCAAATGGCTTGACCAGCTGGAATTCCTGGACAGCCTGCGCGAGGCAGTACACCTGCGCGGCTATGCGTCACGCAATCCGCTCACCGAATACAAGCTCGACGGCTTCAACCAGTTCGACACGATGACCGAGCAGATCCGTATTGACGTGGCAAGCCGCGTGTTCAAGGTGCGTGTGCAGGTAAACCCGAATCCGCAGCCCGTACAGCAACGCGCGGTGAACATGCAGGCACAGCACCAGGAAGCGCAGTCGCTGTCACAGCAGGCGCAGTCGGCACGTCCGTTCAACGCGATGCAGGCGCAACAGCAGGCAAGCCGCACGATGGCAGGCGCAAGCACGGGGCAAAGCCAGACCGTACGCCGCACCATGCCCAAAGTCGGCAGGAACGATCCCTGCCCCTGCGGCAGCGGCAAAAAATACAAGATGTGCCACGGAAGATAAAGCCGCTACTTTCCCGTATGTCCGGGAACGCCGGAACGATGCAACGGCCAGAACCGATACGCCGTCGTACCGAGGATGCGGCCGCGAGGAACATATTGCGGCTGCATATTCGTGTAATAGGTGACGGAATAGGCATCGTGCGGCGTGAGCGGCGTTATCCATTCGTCATAGCTGTGGCGCATATCCAGCGAATTGAAGCGGTTGTCGCCCATCATAAAATAGCAGTGTTCGGGAATATACTGCGCGTTGCCCTCCGCGTCGTTCGGGGGAAATACGGGCATATTGCGCCGGTCAAGCAAAAGCATATAATTGCTCAGCATCTGCGCCTGCGCGGCATAGCCGCTCCGCCTTGCGTCGCTGCTGTTCCACAGTGACGGCTGAACGCCCGCCAGCAGCAGTTCCATGTTGCGCACGACAATCCGCCCGAACGTCAGCTTAATCATCAGGTTGAGCGTATAATTCGCCTCCGCATAACGGTCGCCCGCAAAATCGGGTCGATTGTCCGTCCAGCCGGTCATAAAACGGCTGAACCAGTCCGCGCCATCGGTCGCCTGCAAAAGCCGATACGTCATCGCAAGCGAAACGCGGTCGGTCAGCAGGTTATGTTCGTAATAACCGCCGAACGGAGTCTGCACGACCGTGAACATAAGCAAATCGTTCGGTGAGAACGCCGCCGTCCCCGTCTTTTCGATTCCGGGAAACAATGCGCCCAACACACGGAACCGATCGGCAAGCACCTTGCATTCCACGGACGCAGAGGCAGTGTCAAACGCGCGCCGCTGCCGCTCGCAGTCCAGCATCATGTCGTAGTCGCCCTGCGTCAGCGGAAACTGCTCGATGCCTTTTTTGACCGCAGCCTTCGTCTCGTTCAGATTCCACGCCGCCCAGGTCGCGTCATCGGTGACGGCGGTGAACGTGTCGTCCGCCCTGGTCCGATGATACAGTATGCCGTCCTGCATCATCAGCTGCTCGCCCGGAACGCCGGTCACGCGCTTTACGAGCGGATCGGCCTTAGGATTGCCGTCCACGTCCCGGTTCACGTTGACTTTGGTCAGCGAAATCATGTAGACCAGCTGCCCCACGAACGTCTTCAGCTCGTTCTTGCGGTCGTCCGCGTAGTGCGGATTGCGGAACACCACGATGTCGCCCCGGCGGTAGTCCTTGAGGCACGGAAACCCGATGTTGGACAGCGGGAATTTCGGTCCGCTCAGCGTCTTGAACACAACCACGCGATCCTTAATCAGGAATTCGGGCACCATCGACTCGGAAGGAATCTCGTACAACTGCACGATAAAAATGTTCAGTAGGAGCACCATGAACACCGCCTGCACGAGCGCGTCAATCCAGCTGACCGTTTCCAGCGCGAGCCAGCGCATTCCTTTCCGCTTCGGCTTGGGGGGGACGGTATAGCCGTCAAAATACGCCTCCACCCGCTTGGGACTGAGATAATGCAGGACGATGACCGCAAGCACGCTCGCCGCAATCCAGCACAGCACCGAAACCGCGTCAAGCACCGTCGGCGTGCCGGACGCGCCCGCCCGGCGGATCACGAACGCAATCAGCAGCACGTAAGGCAGGTACTGCAACAGTTCGCGGAACACGGGAATGCACGCCGTCGCCCCCGCGCGGAACACCCGCCGCACGCCGAAAAACGCCGTCACCGCCGTAAACGCAAGCCCCAGCGGGAACGCCGCCAGCGAAATGTCCGCATGAAAAGAAACCGTCGTCAGGCAAAAAAGCGCCGCGGCGCACACGCAGGCCGCCGAAAGCACCGATAATTTTTTTGTGTTCATGCGAAAGATTATAGCACATTATCGCGTTTCAGACTATACTGTCGGTATGAAACCGTTTTCTGATCAGTACGATGCCATGCCGCTTGCCCATCCGCCGCTCGAACGCGTCGCCTATGAAGCGTTCGAGCGGCTCTCGTTCACGTTTCCGCGCGCGCATTTGGAGCATCTCATCGCCGCCGCGCTGTCGCCCGACGCAAGCGACAACGACCGTTCTGTCTGTGCCTGCATGCTCAAAAACGCGCTCATCGCGCGCGAAGGACGCTTTCCGCTCTGCCAGGACACGGGCATCGCCACGGTGTTCGGCTGGAAAAAAGGCACGGTCGCTTATGCCGCAGCAGCCGACGCATTGGCGGCAGGCGCGAAAAAATGCTATGACGAACGGAAACTGCGCTTTTCCACCGCGTGTCCCGCATCGTTCTATGAGGAATACGACCCGAACGACAATATGCCGGCGCAGGTGGCGATTTTCGATGCCGACGCGAGCCTTGCCCCGCCGCCAAGCTTTGTCGCGCACAGCCCCGCGCATTCGCTCAGCCTGCTGTTCTGCGCAAAAGGCGGCGGCTCTTCCAACAAGACGGCGTTCGTGCAGGGGACGAAAGCAAGCCTGACCCCCGCCGCGTTCGAGCGTTTTCTGACGGAACACATCACAAAGCTGGGCACGTCGGCGTGTCCGCCGTACACGATAGCCGTCGTCGCGGGAGGACTCAGCCCGGAGCAGAACCTGCTGACGCTCAAACTGGCGACCTGCGGCGCATACGACGGCATGACCGACGAGCCGAACCCGCACGGCTTCAGGGACAAGCAACTGGAACAGACCGTGCGGGACATCGCCCGAAAAACAGGATACGGCGCACAGTTCGGCGGCACGCAGTTTGCCCTGGAAGCCGTCGTCATCCGCCTGAGCCGCCACGGCGCGAGCTGCCCGCTGAGCGTGGGAGTCTCCTGCTCGGCGCACCGCAACCTCAAAGCCGTCGTGACCGACGAGGGCTTTTTCCTTGAAAAAACGTGCGGAAACCCCGCGTCGCTCGCCGGTTTTGCCGAGGCAGTCGCGTTCCTTGACGGGCGCGGCACGGCGGACAAAGCGCAGACCGTGCGCGTCATCGACACGGACGGCGGCATTCCTGCCGTATTGCAATCGCTCAAAGGCACCAAGCCGGGCGACCGCCTGCTGCTCAACGGCGACCTGCTGGTCGCGCGGGATGCCGCGCACGCCCGCTGGCAAAAACTGCTCGATGCCGGAAAGCCGCTCCCCGACTACTGCACCCGCTACCCCATCTGCTACGCCGGTCCTGCCCGCACCCCCGACGGCGCGCCAATCGGCAGTTTCGGCCCGACCACGGCAGGCAGGATGGACGGCTACGCGGACGCGCTGATGTCGCGCGGCGCGGCACTGGTTACGCTGGCAAAGGGCAACCGCAGCCCGCAGTGGACGCAGGCCTGCGCGCGCTACGGCGCATTCTATCTGGGAACGCCGGGCGGCATTGCCGCGTTCATCGCGTCCGAACACATCACCGCGCAGCGAATCCTTGACTACGAGGAATTGGGCATGGAAGCCGTGCGCGTCGTGACCGTGCGCAACCTGCCCGCATTCGTCGTCACCACCGACACGGGCGCGGACTTCTACGCGCAGATAGCGAACAAATGACAAAAAACCGGCGTGATACGCCGGTTTTTTGCTAGCTTCTATCGGATACTATTTGGAGACAATCTTGAATTCTTCCCAATCAGGGTCATAATTTTGCATCTGATAGGAATCGGCGAACAAACCTTGCATCTCGCCAGGAAAGTGCGTAAAGGTAATCGTTCCGTCGCACTTGCCTTCCATGCCGTTGATGTCATAATTTCCAGCAAGAAGACCAATTTCGACATACCTATCGTCGCCGTTTTCGTTTTCATCCACACGATACATAGTCACCGTAAAGGCATTGTTGCCGCTGAATTGCGGAATGCCCCAGTATTTTTTCTCACTATCATACTCACGCTTAGTACAATAAAGCTTTAATTCATCAGAATTAAAGCGAAGATCGGTACTGACACCATTATCCGATGTATTTTCATCACTACGGAAATCACCACCATATTTCGTCATATCGCCCGCATAATAGTCAGTACTCATTCTTACCGTATCATCGTCCATAAATTCATAATAGTAGTACATTGAGAGCTGCCGTTCACGCAACAATGCTTTCGTTTCCGAAGAAATGCCCTGATAGTTATTGTGGATGAATGCATCTAAGTCAGCTTCGGCAATACTACCAGCCATTGCGATATGTAAAAGATTCTTGCCGTTCACTGATTCCAGCGAGTAAGTTATATCATATACACCATTATGCTCCTCTGGTTGCTCCGAGTCTGAATTCTGCCAACGATTCTCAAACGCATACTTTCCTGTTGCATCTGTTGCAAAAGTCATAGATGTTTTGTAATAGTATGTACTCCAATAGCCATCCTCACCGTCATACTGACTGTCATATATGTATTCTATCGTTTTCCCTTTAAAAAGGTTTTGAGCCACATTGCCCGAATCCCCGCCTGATGTACCGCTGTTACCGCTATCGCCCGTGTTCCCGACATTGCCCGTATCGCCGCCGCTCGTGCCGCCCTGCGATGTTCCGCCGTTGCCGCCCGATGTATTACCGTTACCACTGTCGCCCGTATTCCCGGTATCTCCCGTATCGTCGTTACCGCTTGTGCCGCCCTGCGAAGTTCCGCTGTTACCGCTGTCACCCGTGTTCCCGGCATTGCCCGTATCGCCGCCGCTCGTGCCGCCGTTGCTGCCCGTCCCCTCATCCGTCAGCCCGCCGTTGTCGCACCCC
>CAZSOK010000010.1:21172-23034 GCA_964608445.1 uncultured Treponema sp.
CGTGCCGCCGTTGCTGCCCGTCCCCTCATCCGTCAGCCCGCCGTTGTCGCACCCCGCAAGCACGGGCAACGCGAACACCGCCGCGCACAATGCCGCGGCAATCCGAATGCTTTTTTTCATATTCGTCCTCCTGAAAATAAACGGTGGTCTATAATACCCCCCCCCGTCATCTTGTCAAGAGGATACGCGGTTTTTTCAGGAAAAAATTGCAAAAAAATGTGCGCACGGGCGAATACGGCAAAAATCCCGCCGCGCCCCTGCCCTGAAGGGCGGACGGAACGAGACGGCAGGGATATGCGTGGCGGCGGGATTACCCCTGCTGTGCGGCAGGGGTCGCGGGCTTGGTGCGCCCGAGCAGGCGGGAGGCGGCAAACGCGATGAGGTACAGCACGAACGTGAAGTACAGCACGTTCTGGTAGCCCACCGGATTGATGCTGTTGCCGTGGGGATCAAGGAAGAACGCGCCCGTGTGGTTGACGATGGCGTTCGCAATCTGGTTGCCGGTCAGCCCCGCAAATCCCCAGGCGGACAAAGTGATGCCGTGCAGCGCGCTGATGCTGCCCATACCGTAATGATCGGAAAGCAGCGTCGGCAGGTTTGAGAAGCCGCCGCCGTATCCCGCGTTGACGACAAAAATCAATCCGAGCACGAGGACGGTCAGCGGCAAGTTGTCCTCGCCGTTCCTGATGCCGCCCGTCACCATGACCAGCGCGGTAAAGACAATCGACAGCACGAAAATCAGCTTGTAAATGGTATTCCGGTCCTTCATCGTGTCTGCCCATGCCGAAAAGCCGAGCCGCCCGCCCGCGTTGAAGACGGCGGATACCGTGGAGATAACGCCGATCACGCCCGCCAGCCCGATGCACTTGACAATCGACTTCTCCTGCGAGATGAGGGCAAGCCCGCACGTGATGTTGATATAGAACATCAGCCAGATGCCGACATAGTGGACGACCGGCCGCGTCTTGATGACGGATATAATGCCCTGCCCTTTCTCCTTTGTCTGCGGCTCGTGCCAGCCCTCCGGCTTTTTCAGGAGCAGATGCCCCGTGAACATCATGGCAAAATAGACGCAGGCAAGGATGAGGAACATTTTGTAAATGCCGCCTTCGCCGAGGTTGCCCAGCATCGCCTGCATGGCGGGGCTGGCGAGCGCCTTTGCCCCGCCGAATCCCGCCACGGCAAGCCCGGTGGCAAGCCCCTTGCGGTCCTTGAACCAAAGCATGAGCGTCTTGACCGGCGACAGGTAGCCAGTCCCCAGCCCGATGCCCATGATAAAGCCGTAGCAGACATAAATGCCGACCAGCGCGACGGGGCTGTGCGGGTGCAGTCCGCCGTAGCAGATAAAGCCGCCCGTGCCTGCCATGCCGAGCGCGAAGCAGACGGCGGCAATCAGCGACGACTTATGGATGTCCCGCTCGACGACGTTCCCCAAGAACGCCGCCGACATGCCGAGGAAGAAAA
The DNA here is from genome assembly GCA_964608445.1 of uncultured Treponema sp. Taxonomy (GTDB): domain Bacteria; phylum Spirochaetota; class Spirochaetia; order Treponematales; family Treponemataceae; genus Treponema_D. The sequence goes on from CAZSOK010000010.1 coordinate 22,637, forward strand.
TGGCGAAGCTGAACGCCCATTCCGTCGCGCCCTTGGAAAAGCCGATATAGTCGGCTATCTCCTGGCAGAAAATAGACCAGCAGTACACCGTACCGATACTGCAATGGAGCAGGAGCGCCGGAACGGCGGCGCGAATCCACTTGTTTTCATTCGTTTTCATGGCAAAGCATATCCTTATTGTCCCGTTATGGCACACAACGCGGGATAGGATGGTATCATTACATTTATTTTACCCCCAAAGCGGGGAAATTGCAACGTAAAAAATCCGCACTAGAATAGCGTGCGGATTTTAAGCTCCGAGTTTTTCAAAACTCGCTTATTTGCTGCGATTTCTCACTTCGTTACGAAATCGCGTTTTCAGCAATTCAAAAGTTGAAACTTTTTTCATTGCTGAAAAT
>CAZSOK010000011.1:0-15275 GCA_964608445.1 uncultured Treponema sp.
TTCATCGCCGTCATGTACGCGCGCAGCCGCCCCCCCACCACCTCGATCCCGTGGGTATGCTTCTTATGATTTTTGCCCGGTCAGTTCCCTTGTTTTTGCTTCTATGGCGGTCGCGAGGACTGTCCTGTTATGTTGATTTTCGGTGATGATGCGCACGAACGTGCTGCCAGCGACGATGGCTTCCACGGATGTCGCGAGTGCTTTTGCCTGATTACCGTTTGAGATTCCGAATCCGCCGTAGATTTTTGATCCGCCCTCGCCTGCTTTTGCGAGGAAATTCAGCGTCGGTTTGTCGATGGTTGTGTCCGTGCCGGTGATGCCCGTGCGCAGAGCGCAGTAGATGTACAGGTATCCCGCATGGGCAAGTTTGTGAAGACGTTTCGCGCTCATTGATGGGGCTGCGACGGGAATCGACAGCATACCGTTAGCCGCGCAAGCAGCGGACAATCCCTCGTCAAAATCGAACGGCAGGTCGGGAATAATCATGCCTTTCACGCCCACTGCTGCGGCTTTCTTGCAAAATGCTTCAATGCCGGGGGTATAAATAAGGCTTCCATAGCTCATCAGGTAGATTGGCATTTGGGGAAATTCTTGGTGAATTTGTCCAATAAAGCGCAATCCGTCTGCGGTACGATAGTGGCGACGCAGGACCTGTGTGCAGGCAGTTTGGATTGCCGGACCATCCGCGCTGGGGTCGCTGAAAGGCAGCTGGATTTCCAAAATATCCGCCCCGCCCCGAATGAGGGCGCGTGCTGCTTCTAGCGCAATCTCATCGGTGGGATAACCGGCGACCAGGTGGCTCATCAGTTTTATCTTTGTCATATTTCACTCCTGTGGAAAATAGATTCGTTATTTTTGTGCTGCGTAGACAAGATTTCGCACGAATGTGCGTGGCAAAATCCTTGCAAGGGCGACGGCAATACGGACGAAAAGTCCCGGAATGGCAAGCAGTTTGCCTTTTTTCATTGCGCGGTAGCCGTACCGGGCGACCGACGTGCTGTCAGCGAAAAGGAAATGTCTGAAAAGGCTCGATGCTTCCGCTTCTGCCTTGTGCCAGAATTCTGTTTTGACCGGACCGGGACAGAGCACGGTGACCATTACGCCCGATTTCATTTTTTTGAGCTCGACGGAAAGTGCCTCGGAAAAAGAACGCACGAATGCCTTGGTGGCATAATAAACCGACATTTTCGGTCCCGGCATGAACGAAGCGACCGAGGCGACGTTCAGAATGCGACCGTTCTTGTGGGTGACCATTGCTGGCAGGAACAGGTGGGTGAGTTCGGTGAGCGCGGCGATGTTCAGCTGGATCATCTGCCGCTGTTTTGCAAGATCGCTTTCTGCAAAAAATCCCCAGTCCCCGAAGCCTGCGTTGTTGACGAGCACGTCTATGGGAATACGGTTTGCCTGCGCAAAATCAAAGACTGCCTGTGCCGCGTCGTGTTCGCTCAAGTCCTTTGCGAACACGGAGACCGAGACGTGGCAGGTTGTCTCCAGTTCTGACTTGTATGTGCGCAGTTTTTCGGCATTGCGGGCAACAAGGAGAAGGTCGGTACCGTCTTTGGCAAACAGTCGCGCGATTTCCGCGCCGATTCCGCCGGATGCCCCCGTGATGAGTGCCGTCATTTTGTGATTCCCATGATTCTTGCGTCGTGGATGTCTTTGTTGCTTTCAAGGCGTTCGATTTCAGCATGCAGGAAGTCGAGCCATTTCTGCGGGCGGAACACCGGGCTGGTGATGAACACGTCTTTATCGCCGCGTCCGCTCATATTGATGACGACCGCCTGATCAGCGGGAATTTCTTTTGCGATTTTAATCGCCGCCGCCCCTGCATGTGCGCTTTCCAGCGCGAACAGAATGCCCTCGTTTTTGGCAAAGAAACGGACTGCCTCAAGCGCGTCGTCGTCCAGAATCGACGTGAATTCAATGCGTCCTGACTGGCCGAGCGCGGCGAGCTGCGGACCGATGCCGCAGTAGTCCAGTCCGGCTGAAATAGAGCGTGTGGGCAGTGCCTGTCCGTCTTCGTCGAGCAGGAATCGACTTTTGTATCCTTGCAGGATGCCGTCGCGGGCGGCGTTCCCCGTCATGCGGCTGGCATTTTCGCCGACGTCCGGACCGATGCCGCCTGCCTCAGCCCCGATAAGCCGCGGTTTCGTTTCGTTGATGAACGGCTCAAAAAATCCGATGGCGTTTGAGCCGCCGCCCACACAGGCGACCAGTGCGCCGATTCTGATGCCACGCTCTGCCGCCTGTTTTTTGACTTCGCGGCCGATGACGCTTTGGAATTCGCGCACGATGTCAGGGAACGGGGCTGGACCGAGGGCGCTTCCCAGCACGTAATGCGTGGTGTCGGGGTGTGCTGCCCAGTCGCGCATGGCTTCGTTCACGGCATCTTTGAGCGTGCGGCTTCCCGATGTGACGGGCTGCACGGTCGCGCCGTAGAGTTCCATGGCTGCCACATTCGGCTGCTGGCGGCGCACGTCTATCTCGCCCATATATACCGTGCAGTCAAGCCCCAGCTTTGCGCACGCCGCTGCCGTTGCCAGTCCGTGCTGCCCCGCGCCCGTTTCGGCAATGATGCGTTTTTTGCCCATGCGCTTTGCGAGCAGGCATTGGCCGATCGCGTTGTTGATTTTATGTGCGCCGGTGTTTGCCAGGCCTTCCAGCTTAATGTAAATCTGTGCGCCGCCGAGCAGTTTTGTTGCCGTGGGGGCAAAATACAGCGGCGTTTCGCGTCCGATATAATCACGGCGGATGACGGCGAGCTCATCTGAAAATGCTTTGTCCGCCATCGCTTCCTTGAAAGCGACGGCAAGTTCGTCAAGCGGGCGGCGCAATACTTCGGCGACATATTTTCCGCCGTAGTTGTCAAAAAATCCATCGGTTGATGCTGGCATGATAATTCCTCGGTGTTTCTATTTACAGTAACATTGTACCATAAGTGCCGTTCCGCGTCAATGGGGCAAATAAGCGGGGCTTGTCCGTCTCGCTTGCGGCACTGGGCGATGACTTTCTCCACGAGTATTATAAAAGATTGTCGGACTTTAAAAATAAAAAGCCATTAAATTATGCCCCGAATGCGGAACATAATCTTAATGACTTTGTTGAAGATGTGGCATCACCATATTGGTTGCCGTTAATCTGTCATAATTATCGGACGTGTGCGGCAAAAAATCAAGTTTTTTTTCTGCCAAAAGCCGATTATTTTTTGATTTCGGCGAAGAGTTTTTCCAGCTTTGCGGCGTCTTTTTTTCCTGGTGCGGATTCGGTGCCGCTTGCCACGTCGATCAGCTCAGGACGGAACGTGTCGCAGACGGATCGGACGTTTTCTGGCGTAATGCCGCCGGCAAGCCACAGGCGTGTTTTGCGGGCGACTTTTTCCACGAGCGCGTCCGCAATGCGCTTTCCCGTACCGCCGGGCATCAGTCCTGCCTTTGCATCGATGAGGATACGCGGTTCTCCGCGTTGGCGGAGCGCGTCGATATGCGCGAGGTCGGTTTCGTCGGCTACGTTGACCACGGCGTAATGGGCGAGGTCGGCATCCTGCGTGGCAAAGAACGCGTCCGCACAGCCGTGCAGCTGTATGAAGTCGAGTACACCTTCGCGCATGAGGCGGCGCACGGTCTTGCCGTCGTCGCTGTCCGCATCCACGGTGACACCGACCAGTTTTGGCGCGGGCTTTCCCGACTGCCGCGCCTGCGCGCGGATTTCACTGCTGATGTGGCGCACGGTCGCTTCGTCGGCGCGGCGCGGGGAATCGGACCAGAAAATGAATCCCAAAAAATCCGCGCCCAGCTCGGCGGCTTTGCGCGCATCGGGAAGGTTGGTCAGCCCGCAGATTTTGACGAACGGTTTTCCGTGCGTTTTTTCCGCGAATTCCAGCCATTGCGCGGCATTTTTCGTGGGCGGCGCATTCACAAAGGCGGTTACCAGTGCGTGTGCATCGGCGGGGTTGCGTGCGGCGGCTTCGCCCAGCAGCATTCCCGTAAAGCCGAGCGTACCGGCGAACCGTGCCGCTTGGGGTGTGCGGATACCGCTTTCAAAAATGCACCGTGCGTCGGGGCCGAGTATCGCCTTGATGTGTGAGAGCATTCTCGCGGGCGTGAGCAAATCGATGGAAAAATCCTGCAAATCGCGCGCGTTTACGCCGCACACGATGTGCGCGGGAAGTACTTTTTTTGCGGCAGCGGCGAGTTTTTGCAGGTCGTCTGCGTGCCGCACTTCGATGAACGCTGTCATACCGCGTCGTGCGCACGTCTGCGCCATGGCGGTCAGTTCGTCGGCGGAGAGGATGCGCGCGATGAGCAGGACGGCATCTGCGCCCGCGCGGTAGGCGACATCGACTTCGTCGGGCGTGAGCAGAAAATCCTTGCGCAGGATGGCGACGCGCGGCGTGCCGTTCTGGCGGGCGTATTCGTCTGCGGCGTGGGCGGCTGCCTGCAAGTCGTCAAGCGAGCCTTTGAACCAGTGCCGTTCGGTGAGTACGGAAATGGCCGCCGCTCCGGCGGCAGCATATTGCCGTACCGTCTGCGCCGCGTCAAGGTGCGGGGCGATGTCGCCTTTGCTGGGGGACGCGCGTTTTATTTCGAGGACGACGCCTTTTTGCGCGATGAACGGCACGGGTGCGGATCGGGTGCGCCGGTTCGGGACGGCCGCACCGAGCGTACAGCCGAGCGCGGCGATATCCGCACGGCGGCGGTCGGTGATTTCTTGTAAGATGTCGTGCATAGGATGCTCCTGCAACAGGGGATGGGGGCGTTACGGGGGCGAGCCCCCGTTAGAAGGGGTAGCGAGCAACGCAGTGCGAGCGAGGGGAAGCCTTTCCCCTCCCGCTTATGCCAATGCTTCGCTTGCCCGGATGATGTCCGCGAGTTTTGCGCGTGCCGTGCCGTTTTCTATGGCGGCGGCGGCTTTGTCGTAGCCGTCTTTGATGGTGCGCGCCTTTCCGCTGATGTACAGCACCGCGCCGGCATTCAGGGCGACTGCCGCCTTGATTGCCGGGCGACCGCCCCCGTTCAGTACTTCGAGCGCGATCCTGGCGTTTTCTGCGCCGTTTCCGCCGGCAAGCTCATCCGCCCGTGCGTTGGTGATGCCGTATTTTTCCGGCTCGATCGTGTAGCGGTATGCCTTGCCGTCCTCGTTGATCTGGAACACGTCGGTGGGGACGCAGGGGCTGATTTCGTCGAATCCGTCCCGGCTGGCGACGACCATGACACGTTTTGCGCCCAGGGATTTTGCGGCGCGCGCGTAGTCTTCCAGCAGGGCGGGGCTGTACACGCCGAGCACTTCATATTCCGCCCCGGCGGGATTCAGGAGCGGTCCGAGCACGTTGAAAATCGTCTTGATGCCGAGCGCCTTGCGGATGGGAGCGGCGAATCGCATGGCGGCGTGGTAGACGGGCGCCATCAGGAAGCCGAAGCCGGTCTGCCTGACCAGTTCCGCCGTTTTTTCGGGGGATGCCATGATTTTGATGCCGAGGCTCTCAAAGAAATCCGCCGCGCCTGATTTTGACGAGACGGCGCGGTTGCCGTGCTTTGCCATGGGCTGGCCGCAGCTCGCCGCGACGATTGCCGAAAGCGAGCTGATGTTGAAGCTGCCCTTGCAGTCACCGCCCGTTCCGACGATTTCCGCAAGCCCGTGATGTTCCAGCGGGAACGGCGTTTTCTTTTTGAGCAGGACTTCCGCGCAGCCTGCCATTTCTTCGGCGGAAGGAAGCCCGCGCGCGCTCATAGCGGTGAGGATTGCGGCGGTCACTTTTTCGTCCATGGTGCCGTCGGTCAGGTTTTCCATGAAGAGCGCGGACTGTGCGCGGGTGAGCGGCTTTTTTTCGTCGATGAGCTGCGTCAGGTACTGCGCGACGGGCAGGTTTTCGCGGCGGTAATGCAGGAACGCGCGGAACAGGTCGTCCCCTGCCTGCGAGGCAATGCTTTCCGGGTGGAACTGCACGCCCTCAATCGGGAGCGTCTTGTGGCGGATGCCCATGATGTCGCCGTCTTTCGCACGGGCGGTCACCTCAAATTCGCCGCTCAGCGTGCTTTCGTCGATGACGAGCGAATGGTAGCGCGTGAACGAGCCGCTTTTTCCGATGATGCGGAACAGGCCGCGCCCGTCAAAGTCCATTTCCTCCACGATGCCGTGGCGGATGTATGTTGCCTGCACGATAGTCGCGCCGAACGCCTGAGCGATTGCCTGATGTCCCAGGCAGATGCCCAGAATCGGCACTTTTCCCGCGAAATGCCTGATGGCTTCTATCGAAACGCCGGCTTCGGAGGGCGTGCCCGGTCCGGGGCTGATGACAAGGTAATCCGGCTTGAGCGACTCGATGTCCGCGACGGACGTTTCCTTTGAGCGCACGACCGTCACGGTGTCACCGCTCAGCCGCTCCAGCGACTGTACGACGTTGAACGTAAATGAATCATAATTATCGACGACGACTATCATAGTATCCTCCGCTCCTTACTGTTTCGTTCCGTCAAGGACTGAGCGGAGCGCGCCCAGCTTTTCGTTGGTCTCTTCCCATTCACGGTCGGGTTCGGAATCATAGACGATGCCGCCGCCCGCCTGCAAGGTCCAGGTCGTCCCCTGTTTGAGTGCGGTGCGGATGGCGATGCAGAAATCCAGGTCGCCGTTGCTTTGCAGGTAGCCCACGGCGCCTCCGTAGAAACGGCGTTTCGGCTTTTCAAGGCGGCTGAGTATCTCTATCGCGCTGATTTTTGGCGCGCCGCTTACCGTGCCTGCGGGGAACGCCGAGCGCAGGACTTGGATCTGCTTGATGCCGTCCTGCACGGCTCCCTGCACGTCGCTCACGATGTGCATGACGTGGCTGTAGAATTCCACGTCCATGTAGCGCACGACTTCCACCGAGCCGCTCTTGCAGACGCGCCCCAGGTCGTTGCGCGCCAAATCCACGAGCATCAGGTGCTCGGCCTTTTCCTTGCCGTCGTGCAGCAGCTCGTTGCGCAGGGCTTCGTCTTCGGCGGCGTTCTTCCCGCGCCTGCGCGTTCCGGCAATCGGGCGGATGGAGGCGATGCCGTCACGGACGCGCACGAGGCTTTCCGGCGACGATCCGATAAGCTGCCGGTCGCCGAAATCGAGGTAGACGAGATAGGGCGACGGGTTGACCGAGCGCAGCCGGCGGTATATTTCCAGCGCGGAATTTGCGCAGTCCAGTTGCAGGCGGCGCGATGGCAGTGCCTGGATGATGTTTCCGGCGACGATTTCTTTTTTGATCGCGAGGACTTTTTCTTTGTATTCGCGCTCGCTCTGCGCGAGGTCGGTGACGGTGCGCACCGGCTCGGCATCTTCGGGCGGGGCGAGGTAGGTGAAGTCCATGTCGTCGAGCCGCTTGGTGAGTTTTGCGAGTGCGCCCGCCAGATCGATCTGGTGCTCGTTGTAATTGAGCGCGAACACGTGCAGTTTTTCGGTGAAGTGGTCGAACACGATGTACAGATGTCCCGCGACGAATTCGCTTTCGGGAATGTGCAGCTCGTCGGCCTGCGTGGCGAGCGTAATCGTGTCGCAGCGCGCGCAGAATTCGTAGCCCAGGTAGCCGATGCCGCTTGCCGGCACGGGAATGGCGTTGGGAACGCGCTCGCCGCGCTCGTCCGTGACGGCGGAGAGGTCGTTCTGCTGCGCGACGTACAGCAGCGCGTCCAGAATATCGGTCTGGTGCGGCTTTTTGCTTCCGCGCGCGACGGTCTCCGCGGTGTCTGCCGCCTGCGTGAACGGCACGCGCCGCCCGTCAATCAGAAAGGCGATGCCCTCATCGTCCTGCACGATATGGAACGCCTCTTCGGTCATCAGGATAGAATAGCGCTGCTTTCCGCGCGCGAACGACGCGCTCTCCAGGATGACTTTTGCGCCAATCTTCCGCGCGAGCGAAAACGGCGTGTACCGCTCGCACGGCGCGGAAACATACAACAAATCGGTTCTTGCCGGCATAATGCACCTCTCAATGACGTTATTGTACATAGAAACAGTGTTACTGTCAATAGAAACATCGAAAAGGCTTTGCGTTTGCCGTTATAATATGATAAAATGATACGATTTCATGGGGAGCAGAGCATGATACTGACCGTAAAAAACCGCAGCGCGCTGTTGGACAAAGATTTGCGCATCGTTCCTGAAGACACGACGAAGGATTTCTTCACCTACTTTGATTTTCAGTGCGACCGCATTATCGATTTTGTGCATCCCGACGAGCGGCAGCGGTTCGTCGATCTGGTGACGGGAAAGGACGGGCGGGACGACAACCGTTCCGACGTGTTCCACCTGTTCAGGAATACGGGGCAGTTCTGCTATAATTTCGTGACGGTGCGCAATGTTCCGGGCGATTATGCGGCGCGTATCCGCCTGTTCGATATTTACGAGGCGATTGAATTTGCGCGCGTGGCGGCGGAGGAGAACGGCATGGTGCGCGCCGCGCTCGGCCTGACGGACGAGTATCTTTTTTCGTACCGGATGTCCGATTCGATGTTCAGGCTGTCGCATTATACGCAGGGGCGCGAGGTCACCGTGTTTGAGATGCCGTTCGCTGTCTGGAAAAAACAGATGGTCGCGGACGGTCTCGTCCCGGCGGAGGAAAGCGACAAGCTTGACGTGCTCGAATACGATTTTACGGAGTTCCCCGCGAATTTTACCGTAAAGCTGCGCTGCTCGATCCGCACGGACGGGGCGGTCATGGAAAACCTGCGCTTCATCGGCACGCGGCACGAGGGGATGCACGAATGCCACGAAGAGCGTTTTATGACGGGGCGCATTCTGACCGACGAATCGCTCCAGCAGATCCACCACGCGCGCAACCTGCTCGACGAGCTGCATTTGGATGACCTGACGCAGGTCTACAACAAGAAGACGATAGAAAGCTACGCCGAGCAGAAAATCAGGTTGAAGCCCGCCACGAGTTTCGCGCTGGTCATCGTTGACCTTGACCGTTTCAAGCCGGTGAACGATTTGTACGGGCACATGGCGGGCGACCGCGTGATTGCCCGCGCCGCCGCAAAGATGAAAGAAATCGTGGGCAGCGACGGCGTTGTGGGGCGCATCGGCGGCGACGAATTCATGCTCGTCCTTAACGGCATTGACAACGTGCAGATCCTGCGCGGTATGCTGCGCGCCGTGATGGTGCAGGTGCACAAGGAATTCGAGGGCAATTTTGAGGGAATCAACATCACCTGCTCGATCGGCGCGGCGGTCTATCCTACCAACGGCACGACCTACGACGAGTTGTTCAGGAAAGCGGATTTCTGCCTGTACCGCGCGAAGGACAAGGGGCGTGACCGCTACGTGTTCTTCCGCGACGACTTGCATACCAAGGATTACGAGGCGGCGCAGGCGGCAAAGAACGGCGGAAAAAAAGCCGAGGGACGCGAGATGCAGGAGTTGCAGTATATGCGCCATTATATACAGCGGCTCGCCGTCAACCCGCGCAAGGCGGTGCTGGACGCGCTCCGCCACATGCTCGGTACGTATGCCGCCGACAGCATCACCGTGTATTACGGCAAGGAGATGCGCCGCGTGCTTTCGGTGGGCGTGGAGCATGCCGGCATGGCGGAGGCACGCTATGCGCTGGGCGACGAATTCAAGTCGCTCTTGCAGGGCGGCACGCACGTCCTCGTCGATTTTATCGCCTCGGTGCCCGATACCGCCACCCGGATGCTGACGGAACTGCGGCGCCGCAAGCAGCAGTCGTCGATCCAGTGCGTTATCGGCACGGAGGACGATATCCGCGGGCTTGTGTCGTTTGACCGGCTGCATGCGGCGGCGCGGTGGGCGGAGTATGAGGTGAACTGTGCGCTGCTGTTTACGGCAAGCCTGAATTTCGTTGACATGACGGCGTTTGAAGCAGAAGCGTCGTCGAAATGCTAAAATCAGAGTGAGAGGAGATGCAAGATGAAAGACACGACGATTATGTCTTCCAGTGCGGTGGGGCAGCACCTGGAGCGGATTGGTGCGGGCGGGCAAGTTTCGTACCTGATGTTCAACAAGAAGAAAATCAGCCTGACGGCAAAGATTACGATCGGGCGGAGCAGCGACTGCGACATCGTGATTGACAACAAGCTGGTGAGCCGCCAGCATGCCGTCATCCAGAAAATCCGGGACGCGTATTTCCTGCGCGACGACGGCAGCACCAACGGCACGTTCCTGAACGACCGGCGCATCCCACAGGACAAGTACGTCAAGCTGAACGCGGGCGACAAAATCACGGTGGGCAGCGCGAGCTTTATGATGTCGTAGCCCATGCATACGGTGCTTTCTGAACTCGGACAATTGTATGATGCTCACGCGCTTCCGTCGCACGACGGTTTGCTCGCGCTCACGGAGGCGGCGATTGCCGTGCTGGAAAACGAATCCGGCTCGTACCGTCCCAGGGCGGACGGCCATGCGGCAGGCGGTCTGCTTGATTTTACGGACGAGCCGGAGCTGCCGCTGATTGTCGTTCCCGACTTGCACGGGCGCGGTGATTTTTTCCTGCATCTGCTGCGTTTTCCGCCCGCGCGGTGGGGCATCGGCGGCGGCGCGACCGTGCTTGACGCGCTCGCGAACCATGCGCTGCGCGTCGTGTGCCTGGGCGATCTGTTCCACACCGAGCGGCGGTGCAAGGCGCGGTGGCTTGCCGCATGGGACGCATACGCGCGCGGCGAGTTCGAGGGCGATGCGATGTCCGCCGAGATGGAAGAGAACCTGACGCTGTATCAGATGGTGCTGCGGGTGAAGGACGCGTTTCCCGCGACGTTCCATTTCCTGAAAGGAAACCACGAGAATATCCTGAACGAATCGGGCAGGGGAAATCATCCGTTCCGGAAATTCGCCGACGAAGGCAACATGGTCTACGATTTTATGGCGAGCCGGTACGGGGACGGCGTGCTGCACGTGATGAGCGTGTGGGAGCATTCGCTGCCTATCTGCGCCGCGTTCCCTGCCTGCGTGGCGAGCCATGCCGAGCCGAAAGAGACGTACACCAGAAAACAGATTGTGGCATACGGCGACCATCCTTCCGTCGTGCTGGGGCTGACCTGGACGGCGAACGACGAGGCGGAGGACGGCAGCGTGCGGAAAAACTTGCGTATGCTTTTGGGCGCGGCGCGCGCGAAAACTGCCGTCTGGCTTGCGGGGCATCGTCCCACCGACGAGCGGTACGCGCTGCGGCAGGACGGCGCGTTGGTGCAGATCCACAGCCCCGACCGCGAGCAGGTTGCCGTCATCATGCCGGGCACCCGTTTTGACGCGGCGCGGGATATCCGCCCGCTTGCGGAATCCGCTTGCGTGTAACGGATTGTCTCCGTCGTCGTTGCGAATCGACGTGGTGACGACCTTTTGCATTCCGACAACGCTTCGAAATTCTGTATGGACGGCGTGTCGGTGTTTGTTCCCGTGACCGTTGCGGGCAAAGACCATCCGTAAGTCGGCATGGTGCTGCTGTAGCCATTTGTGCGACCGGTTGTTTATCGTTTTGAACCGCGGAATTGCCGTTGCGCGGCGTTTTTTTAAGGGGATAGACGATGAGACGAAATCTGCTTTTTGTGGCGACGCTCTTGCTTTCGGCAGGGGCGTTCGCGCTTGATATTGGCGGCGACGGATGTGTGGACGGCGCGTGTCCGATTCCCGTTGCCGATGACAACGGACGCGAGGTGTATGCGGTCGTCTCTCCCGTGGGCTATCATACCGTGCCGATGATTCGGCAGGCGGCGCGGCTTGACACCCTTGCCGGAAAACGAATTGCGCTTGTCGGCGGGTCGTTCATGGCTTCGGTCACACATGCCGAGCTGAAACGTTGTATTGAGGATGCATATCCCACGGCGCGGGTGTTCCTGTTCGATGAGGTCGGATCGGCAGGTCCCTACTCGGTGTTCGGGCAGACGGAAAAAGTCAAGTTGTTCCAGAAAGCTTTGCGGTCGCTGAAAATCGACGCGGTGATTGCCGGGAACGCGGGGTGCGGGCTGTGTACGACCAAGGAATGCGGATCGGCGATTGCCGCAGAGTATGTCGGTATTCCTGCGGTGACGGTCGGTGCGCCCACGTTCGTCGCGCAGATTCATTCCACGGGCGTGAACCGTGGTGTTCCCGTCCTGCGGGCGGCGGAATATCCCGGCGCGTTCGCTTCCCATGCTACGGCTGATCTGAAGAAAAATACCCGCGAGATTGTGTGGCCGCAGGTCAAGACGCTGCTCACCGCCCCGATTACGGCGGAAGAAATCGCGCGGTATGCGCCCGGCGGAAAGCGTCCTGCTAATGAAGTCATCTATTACGGCAATTTCGATGAGATTCAGGATTTCTTTGCGGTGAACGGCTGGACGGACGGGCTTCCCGTCGTGCCGCCTACGGACGAGAAAGTGCGGGCGTACCTTGCCTTCACGGATTATGACGGCGACGACGTGCTGGGGACGTTCGCGCTCGCCTACCGCGAATGTACGGTCTACACAGTCGCGGCGAACGCGGTCATGGCGGGCGTACCGCCGGAATTCATGCCGATTTGCGTCGCATTCGTGCAGGGCATGAATGACGGTTCGTGGCGCAAGCCGCTCGCAAGCACGCACGGCTGGACTCCGTTCGCATGGCTCAACGGGCCGCTCGCACGGCAGCTCGGCATTGACTGTCGGCAGGGCATGATCAGCGAAAAAGCGAACAAGGCACTGGGGCGTTTCATCGACCTGTGTATGCTGAACGTCGGCGGCTATTATGTGAAAGAAAACCGCATGGGAACGTTCGGATATTTGACCCCGTTCGTGTTCAGCGAGGACGAGGAGGCGTGCGTCCGGGTCGGGTGGCAGCCGTATCAGGTGACGCAGGGGTACGACCTGAACGCGAACACGATTACGGCGGGCAGTGCGCTCGCCTGGGGAAACAACATCACGCCTGCCACCGACGACGCGGAAAAAATCATGGAGATCATGGCATTCGACATCACCGAAAAACAGCAGAACGGCTTGGGAAACACCAATCCACACGTTCCGCGCACCGTGTTCATTACGGAATACGTCGCGAGGGATCTTGCAAAAGCCTATCGCACCAAGGACGAACTGGAGGACGCGCTGATTGCGACCGCCCGCCGCCCGCTCGCTCTCCGTGCCTATGCGCACTACTGGGCGAATACGGGAAGCCAGCAGTACCGGCGGCGTTCGTTTGACGAGCATTGCGATATGCTGGCAAAAGACAAGGCGGAGCAGGCTGGTCGTACGCCCGTGCCGGAATGGTTCAAGCCGCTGGTCAAGAACGACGAGATGATGACCGTCGCGACGATGGAAAAAGGCGAGACGGCACTGCTGGTCACGGGCGACGCGAGCCGGAACAAAGTGCAGGTGATGCCCGGCGGCGACTACGTGACCACTGAAATTCGTCTGCCAAAGAACTGGAACGAGCTGGTCGTGCCGCTCGGCTACGAGCCGATCGAGACGTTCTACCTGGAAGCGGATTTCGCCGTCCCCGAAAAAAGCGCGAAGCCGCCGCGGAAAAAGCAGGCGGGCGCGCTGAGCCGTCCGCAACGCCCGTCTGCGCCGTCGCGCACAAAGGAATGACCTTGTTCCGCTTGCGGAAACGGCAAAAAGAGCGGCGGCGGATTATTGACGACATGCGGGAAAAATCGGTAGACTAAGGCATGGCAGATGAAACCATAGCGGCGCCCGTCCGGCAGCGGGCAGAAAAACCGCGCTCGGACAACACGCCGCAGGCAATCGGGAAATACCGTATCATGGGGCTTGTCGCAAAAGGCGGCATGGGCGCGGTGTACAAGGCCGTGCATCCCACGCTCAAACGGCTCGTCATCCTCAAGAAACTGACGATTCAGCGCAACCCCACGGTGCGCGAGCGGTTCAAGCGGGAGGCACAGATCCTGCTTGACCTGCATTCGCCGTACATCGTGCATCTGTACGACTACTTCATCGAGGGAAACGCGCATTACATCGTCGAGGAATTCGTGGACGGCATGGCGCTTTCCGACGTGATCGAAAAGCAGGTCGCGCTCGGCACGGAGCTGTCGCTGCTCGTCTTCCTTGATGCCTGCTACGCGCTCAAGTACGCGCACGCCAAGGGAATCGTCCACCGCGACATCAAGCCGGCGAACATCCTCATCTCCCGCCGCGCCGAGGTGAAGCTCGCCGACTTCGGCATCGCGTCGAGCGAGAAGGGCGATGACCTGCGCGGCGACAAGGAGACCGGCGGCGGCACGGACGACAGCCTGACCAAAATGGGCATCACGCTCGGCACGCCCGCCTATATGTCGCCGGAGCAGGTGACGGACTCGCGCTCGGTGGACAAGCGCGCGGACATTTATTCCATGGGCGTGATGCTGTACGAGATGATGACCGGCGCGAAGCCGTTCGCCTCCACGCTTTCCGCGGAGAATTTGGAGAACATCAAGAAAGGACGCTACATCGACCCGCGCTCGATCGACCGCTCCATTCCCCGCCCGATCTGCGCGATGATGCGCAAGATGCTCCGGGCGAATCCCGACCGCCGCTACCAGTCCGTCGAGCCGATTATCGCCACCGTAAAGAAATACCTCGCCCGCTTTGACACCCACGCCATCCGGCTTTCGCTCGCGCAGTGCGTCATTGCCAAGCGGCAGTTCGCCGTGCCCGCGTTCGCGCAGAAAAAACAGACCGTGCGCAATATCCTGCTCGCCGTGGCGGGGACCTGCGCGCTCGCCGCCTGCGCCCGGTACGCCTGGACGCAGGGCGTTTTCCACGCGACCGTCCTGCGCCACTGGTACTCGGCGGTGACGGTGCGCGTGGCGCTGCCCGCGACGGCGAGCATGAACAGCGACCTGCCCGCCCGCGCGTTCTTTTTCCTGGACGACGGCAAGCAGATTCCCGAAATCCCGCACAGCCGGCGCGTGTTTGCCGAGGACAAGGAGTCGTCCACGCGGACGGTGAAGAACTACGTGGCGAAGCCCGTGTACGTCAGGCAGGGCGAGTACCGCGTGAAAGTGGCGGCCGGCCCGTATGTGGTATGGCAGCGTTTTGCCGTGGGCAAGGATGACGTGTCCATCGACCTGGACGAGCTGAAGACCGTGCGCCGCCAGCTCAACATCACCGCGCATTCCTACGACAGCCGGACGGGCGCGCGGCTGACCGACAAGACCGACTTTGCGATCCTGTACAAGAACCGCTGGGTCGCGCTGCGCGACGTGCCGCAGAACGAGCTGGTGACCGGCTCGGTGTGGAAGATCATCGCCCGCGCCCCCGGCTATCAGGACGCGCTCTTCTCGCTCATCATCGACTGGTACCAGGACGACCTGCGCCTGAGCGTCGGCATGGAAAAAGAATAGCCCCGCCGAAACA
>CAZSOK010000011.1:15375-21906 GCA_964608445.1 uncultured Treponema sp.
TTTTTTCGTTTGCCCTTTGCGCGAAAAAGCAGTATAGTATCGGTATGACTGATGAAAAGAATACCGACGAGACGCCCGCAGCGGCGGCGGAGCAGCAGGCCGAGGATACGGCGAAAGACGAGCAGCCCAAAAAGAAGCGCGGCAGGCCGAGGAAGTCTGCCGGCAAGCCCAAGGAAATCAAGATTGAAGTGAACGTGAGCGACGCGATCGGGCAGATCATTTCGCTGGAGCAGATGCTGCCGGGCAAGCTGCACATCGTCCCGCTGAACGGCCGACCGATGTTTCCGGGGATTTTCACGTCGGTGATGATCGGCGGCACGGACGACGTGAAGACGATCGAGAAGGCATACGGCGAGGACGGCTTTATCGGCGTGGTGCTGGCAAAGAACGACGCGGACGAGCCGACGTTCGGCGACCTGCATGACGTGGGCACGGTGGCGAAGATTATCAGGAAAATCAACCTGCCCGACGGCGGCGTGAATATTTTCGTGAACACGATAAAGCGGTTCCGCATCCGCCGCGCGCTCAGCGACGCGCATCCCCTCATTGCCGCGGTGCAGTACCTGAACGACGAGGAGGACGACACGTTCGAGGTGAAGGCGCTCACGCGCGCGCTCATCAGCGAGATGAAAGAGGTGAGCGAGAACAACCCGCTGTTCAGCGAGGAAATGCGGCTCAACATGGTCAACATCGACCATCCGGGAAAAATCGCGGACTTTGCCACCTCCATCCTTTCGATCGAGAAAGAGGAGCAGCAGAAAGTGCTGGCGCAGGTGAACGTGCGCGCGCGCATGGAGCAGGTGCTCGTCTACATCAAGAAAGAGCAGGAGCTGCTGCGCATCCAGAAAAAAGTGCAGTCCGAGCTGAACGAGCGCGTGGAGAAGACGCAGCGCGACTATTTCCTGCGCGAGGAGATGAAGGCGATTCAGGAAGAACTGGGCACGGGCGCGGGCAACATGGCGAGCGACTACCAGAAGTTCAAGGAAAAAATCGACGCGCTCGGCTTTGAGGGTGAGATAAAGGAGACCGTGTACAACGAGCTGGAGAAGTGCAACATCATGGATCCCAGCTCAAGCGAGTATTTCGTGACCCGCAATTTCCTGGAGCTGGTCTGCGCGCTTCCCTGGAAGGACGGCAGCCTGGAGGACTACGACCTGGGGCGGGCGTACAAGATTCTGGAAAAAGACCATTACGGCCTGGACGACGTGAAAAAGCGCGTCATGGAATACCTGGCGATCCGCAAGCTCAAGAAGGACAACAAGGGCTCGATCCTGATTCTGGTCGGACCGCCGGGCGTGGGCAAGACGAGCGTGGGGCATTCCATTGCGGACGCGATGAACAAGCCGTTCTACCGGTTCAGCGTGGGCGGCATGCGCGACGAGGCGGAAATCAAGGGACACCGCCGCACGTACATCGGCGCGATGCCGGGAAAAATCTTGCAGGGGCTGAAAATCACCAAGACGAAAAGCCCGGTCTTTATGATTGACGAGGTGGACAAAATGGGCGCGAGCTATTCGGGCGGCGACCCCGCGAGCGCGCTGCTGGAAGTGCTCGACCCTGAGCAGAACGTGAATTTCCGCGACAACTACCTTGACCTGCCGTTCGACGTGAGCGACGTGTTCTTTATCCTGACGGCGAACACGCTGGATTCCATTCCCGAACCGCTGCTTGACCGCGCGGAAATCATTTCTTTGAGCGGCTACATCGATCAGGAGAAGCTGGAGATCGCGCGGAAATACCTCATTCCCAAGAACCTTGCCAAGAACGGGCTGGCGAAGCAGCAGGTCAAATACACGAAGGCGGCGCTGCTGCGCATTGCGGAAGAGTACGCGCGTGAGGCGGGCGTGCGCAACTATGAGAAATGCGTGGACAAAATCCACCGCAAGCTGGTCACGCAGCAGCTGACGGGCATTCCTGCCGACGCGAAAAAACTGACTGCCGTCACGGCGGACGAGAACGCGCTCGACGCGCTCAAGTCGCAGGTGTTCACGGTGGACGCGCCCGATCTGGAGACCTACCTCGGCAAGCCGGTCTTTGACGAGAGCGAGATCAAGCGGGCGACCGTTCCGGGGACGGCAATCGGACTTGCCTGGACAAGCATGGGCGGCGACACGCTCCTGATCGAATGCATCGCCTTTCCGGGCGACAAGGGCGGCTTGCAGCTCACGGGGCGGCTCGGCGACGTGATGAAAGAGAGCGCGCAGATTGCCATGAACTGGGTCAAGTCGTATGCCCTTGCGCACGACATAAAAAAGACCGAATGGTTTGAGCGCACCACGGTACACCTGCACATTCCCGAAGGCGCGACTCCCAAGGACGGACCGAGCGCGGGCATCACCATGGCGACGGCGTTCATGTCGCTGCTGACCGGGCGCGTCATCAAGCCGAACGTGGCGATGACCGGCGAGCTCGCGCTGGGCGGGCAGGTCATGCCGATTGGCGGGCTGCGGGAAAAGACGGTCGCCGCAAAGCGCAACGGCATCAGGACGATTTTTATTCCGCAGGCGAACGCGCGTGATTTGGCGGATATTCCCGACCACGTGAAGCAGGGCATTACGTTTATCCCCGTGAGCAACGTGATGGAGGTGATGACGCAAGTGTTCCAGAGCGCAAAAAAGCAGGATGCCGTGGGCTACGGGTTTTGACTTGCAATTTCCCCGAACATTGCTATACTGAACGAGGAGGTACCGAGTATGGTGCAATTCTTTAAATGCCTGAAATGCGGCAAGATTGTGGAGATCGTCAACAAAGGCTGCCCCGTGCTGGTCTGCTGTGGCGATGAGATGCAGGAACTCAAGGCGAACACGACCGACGGCGCGACGGAAAAGCATGTTCCCGTCATTGTCATCGGACAGAACGGAAATTCCGTCACGGTAAAGGTCGGTTCCGCGCCGCATCCCATGGAGGCGGATCATTGGATTCAGTGGGTCGTCATCGAGACGGACAAGGGCGTGTACCGCAAGACGCTGCATCCCGGCGACGCGCCCGAAGCGACGTTCACGCTGACGGACGAGAAACTGCTTGCCGCCTACGAATACTGCAACAAGCACGGGCTGTGGAAAGCAGAAGCCTGATTGCGTTCGTAAGAAAGCGGGCGGTGTTCTGCGCCGCCTGCCTGTGCGCGCTCGTCAGCTGCTTTTTCGTGCCGCCGAGCCGCGCCTATCTTTCCTATATTGACGGGAACACACTCTTCATGCTCTTTGCGCTGATGACGGCAGTGGCAGGGCTGGAGTCGTGCGGTCTGTTCGGGACGCTTGCCGTCCGGCTGTGCGCGGTGGTGCATACGGCGCGGTCGCTTGCGTTCGTGCTGGTTTTTCTCTGTTTTTTTACGAGTATGCTCATCACGAATGACGTGGCGTTGCTTGCGTTCGTGCCGTTTTCGCTGTTGCTGTTCGGCATGCAGGACGCTGTTCCGCGCCGGGTGACGGCGTTTGTGGTGGTGCTTCAGACGGTGGCGGCGAATACGGGCAGCATGCTCACGCCGGTGGGAAACCCACAAAACCTGTTTTTGTACAATAAAATGGGCATTCCGCTCGCGGACTTTGTGCGGGTGTTGTTGCCGTACACGGTGCTGTGCGGCGTGCTGCTTGCCGGCGCGCTGCTGTTCGTGCCGAAAACGCCGCTTGCCGCGTTTGCTCCGTCGCCCGCGCGGGCGCAATCTGCCGGGCGGAAGAAACTGCTGTACGCCGTGCTGTTCGGCTGCTGCCTGGTTGCGGTGGCAGGCGGTATTCCCAAAGGCGCGCTCGCGCTCGGTGTGCTGGCGGCGGTGCTTGTATGTGACCGGGCGACGCTCCTGCGCACGGACGTGTTTCTGCTCGCGACGTTCGTCGCTTTTTTTATTTTCAGCGGAAACCTTGCCGCCGTCCCTGCGGTCACCGCGTTCTTGCGCTCGTCCGTGCAGGGGCATGAGCTTGGTGCGGCTCTTGCCGTCAGCCAGGTGATAAGCAATGTCCCGGCGACGCTGCTGCTGTATCCGTTCGTGCAGGACGTGCGCGGCTTGCTTGTGGGCGTGAACGTCGGCGGGCTGGGAACGCTGGTCGCGTCGCTCGCGAGCCTCATTTCTTTTTCGCTGTACGTAAAAAGCGGGCGCGGCGGCGGCGCGTATCTTGCGCTGTTCACGCTGGTGAACCTGGTCGGCCTGCTGACGCTGCTCGCGTTTTCCGCTATACTTTCGCTATGGATTCCCGCATGACGCTTGCACAGAACGATTCGGACGGTTTTCCGCAGCCGGCAGACCGGCAGGGCGATGGCACAAGGACGGGACGCGGCCGCTACAACTGCCTGTTCCTGCTCGGCCCGACGGCGGTGGGAAAAACGGCGATCGGCGTGCGCCTTGCCGTCGCGCTTGGCGGCGAGATTCTGAGCGCGGACAGCCGCCAGGTCTATGTCGGGCTTGACATCGGGAGCGGCAAGGATCTGGCGGATTACGCCGTGCCGCATGCGCTGGTCGCGTCGCTCAACCCGGCGTTGGCAGCCCGCTGCGGCGGCACGTATCACGTGCCGTATCATCTGATTGACGTGGCGGCGCTGCCGCGCGAGTACAATCTGTTTGACTATCAGGAAGATTTCTACCGGGCGTTTTCGGCCGTGCAGTCGCGCGGCAGTCTTCCCGTCGTTGTGGGCGGCACGGGCATGTACCTTGACTGCATGCTGCGCCATTACGATTTGCTTCCCACGCCCGAAAATCCCGCGCTCCGCGCCGAGCTGGAGCAAAAATCCTACGACGACCTGAAGGCGATGCTGATTGCCGAAAAGCCGGACCTGCACAACACGACCGATTTTGCCGACAAGGCGCGCATTATCCATGCCCTTGAAATCAACCGCTACCGGCACAGCCCCGCGTGCGCCGCGTACAAGGCCGCTCGCCCGCCGCGCGCGGAACTGCGCCCCCTCGTGCTTGGCACGACCTTGCCGCGCGCGCTCCTCCGGGAGCGTATTGCCCGCCGCCTGCGCGAGCGCTTGGACGAAGGGCTTATTGCGGAAGTAGAACGGCTGCACGCGGGCGGCGCAAGCTGGGAGCGGCTGGAGCAGCTGGGGCTGGAATACCGCTTTGTGTCCGCGTACCTGCAAGGAAAGATTGCGGACAAAGCCGCGCTGTTCGACAAACTCGCGCTCGCCATCGGGCAGTTCGCCAAGCGGCAGGAAACCTGGTTCCGCGGCATGGAGCGCAAGGGCGTTGTCATCCACTGGCTTCCCGAAACGGCAGAAATAGAGCCGCGCCTTTCCGCGGCGTTGCGGCTTGCCGCCAAATAAAAAAAACTCCGTGCCAGCGACGCTGGCGCGGAGCATATATACAAGGAGCAATCCCCAGAATCATGTATTGACGGCGACTTTTTCTTCCTGCTTCACTTTCGTCAGGTAGCCGGTCCGGACGCAAGACTCGAACAATGTCTTGGTGATATAATCAATCGTCACGTCCTCGTAGCCGTCTTTGTCGCGCACGATACGCACGACATATCCGTCATCCATTTCGCGGTCGATGACCATATAATCCGTCGATTTCCCGATACTTTTTAAAATGTACGTTCCCATACAAGCCTCCCGCCAAACATCGCTGGCATAAGTGCTGGAATTGCCGGCATCGAGCCGCCATACATATTTATTTTCGGAACGTGCGAAAAGATATTTAGTTTTTTTTGGATATATTTTAAGATAGGGAAGGGGGAAAGCCTTCCCCCTCGGGTTCAAGCGTTGCTTTCACCCAGACCCCCTTCGCCTAGGGGCACCGCCCCTAAGACCCCGCCGGAGCTGCCCATGACCTATGCCGATGCGCATATCCATCTCGTTCACTGCGGCGCGCTGCCGTCCTTTGCCGCCTCCGCGCCGTACTGCGCGTGTACCTGCGCGCATGACCCGTCCGAATTCCGGCGGCAGCAAGCGATGATCGCCGCGCTCGCCGCACCGCACGTGCATATCGTGAGCGCGTTCGGCATACACCCGCAGGATCCCGCCGCAGACGACGGCACGTTTTTGGAATCGCTGCTGCGCGGCGGCCACATCCGCGCCGTCGGGGAAGCCGGGTTCGATTTGTTCACGCCCGCGTTCGCCGCGCAGATTGACGCGCAGGAAACGGCATGGCAGGTGCAGGTCGCGCTGGCATCATCATACGGCGTTCCGCTCGTGGTGCACTGCCGCAAGGGCATGGAGCGGCTGTTCCGCGACGCAAGGCGGCTCAAATCCGTCCGCGCCGTCGTGTTCCATTCGTTCGCGGGAAGCCCGCAGGACGCGCGGTCGCTGCTGCGGCGCGGCATCAACGGCTTTTTCAGCTTCGGAAAGCCGGTCCTGAACGGCAAGAAATCCGCCGTTGCCTGCGTCCGCGACCTGCGCGCCGACCGTATCCTGCTTGAGACCGACGCGCCGTTCCAGACGCTCAAAGGCGAGCCGCGCACCGACCCGGCGGACATCGCGCGTGTCTACCAGGCCGCCGCGCGCCTGCGCGGAATCCCCGTGGACTTGCTCGCCGCGCAGGTACACGCCAATTTCTGCGCGGCGTTCGTTTGCTGATGTCCTGTGGTGGAACTATGCCGTTTT
>CAZSOK010000012.1:0-3804 GCA_964608445.1 uncultured Treponema sp.
GCTCACTCACGGCACAGGACATCTTCCCACTGCACGCCCGCGCCGTTCTGTGCGTCGCGTGCCATGGTCGCGCCGATGATCGTTTGCAGGGCGGCGGGGCTGATTCCGGGGGAGAGCACTTTTTCGGTGCGCAGCACGCCGATGTCGTCTGCGGTGACGGTCTCGCCTTTTTTGAGCGCGCGCAGGAAATGCAGGCTGCGGTTCGTCCTGCCGTAGTTGTCGCGCTCGCTCGTCGCGAGCCGTTTGATGCCGTCGCCGAGCACCGCGCGCACGGTCTCTGCGCCGTACTCGTCCTCCATCTGCGCGATGATGCGCCCGCTTCCCTGGGGCTGCCCGTACCGGCGGAGCATCGCGGCGCACTGGCGGACGCAGTGGCACAGATGGGCGAACTGCCCGCCGTCCAGCGCGACGGGGTCGTCCAGCCCGTCGGTCTCCTTGCTCAGCGTGATGTGCTTTTCGAGCATGACCGCGCCCGCCGCCGCGCTCAGTGACGGCACGAGCACGGGGTCAAGGCTGTGGTCGCTCACGCCCGTCGCGATGCCGAATATCCGCGCCAAATTCCGTACCAGCGTGAGGTTGTAGTCGGTTTCGGGCGCGGGATAGCTCGTCACGCAGTGGAGGAGGGTCACGCCGTCCGTGCCGAGTATGGCGAGCGCGCGCTCGATGTCTGCCAGGGTGGAGACTCCCGACGACAGGATGACGGGAATCGCGTCCGTCCGGCGGTAGTCTGCCAGCGCGCGCAGCAGCGGGTAATGGTTCAGCTCCGGCGAGGCGATTTTTACGGCGTCGGGCCTGAGCGGGAGCAGCTCGGCGAGGCTCCGCAGCCCGAACGGCGAGCAGATGAACTGCGTGCCCTTGCGGCGCGCGTAGTCCCGGCAGTCGGCAAAGAACGACGGCGGCACTTCCAGCCCGCGGAAGCGGTCGTACAGGCGCGTCCTGCCGCCGGGCAGGGTGACGAAGCCCGTGTCGGGGTGCAGGATTTCGTCCGCGTACACCCACTGGAATTTGACCGCGTGCGCGCCTGCGTCCGCCGCCGCGTCAATCAGCTGTCTTGCCTTCTCAAGGGAGCCGCCGTGCGCCGTCCCGATTTCTGCTACGACTGTCATTTTTCCGTAATCCTTCGGGGGCATTATATACTATTTCGTTCTTTTTGTGGTATACTGTCTCCATTATGGTGAAAGCAATCGTAAAATTGTTCAAGGCGTTGTGTTCCAATACACATCCCGGAGAAATCGCCCATGCCGTTTCGATTGGGCTGCTGCTGGGCCTGATGCCAAAAAATAACCTGCTTTGGTATCTGGTGTTCGTGTTCTGTCTGTTCGTGCGGTTCAACAAGGCCGCGTACCTGCTGATGATCCTGTTCAGCTCGGCGGTTTCCGTGGCGTTCGACCCGCTGTTCGACCGGCTCGGCTATGCGTTCCTGACGATTCCGTCGCTGGCGAATTTTTTCGGCTGGCTGCTGGACATTCCGTTCGTGGCGTTCACGAAATGCAACAATTCCGTGGTCTGCGGCTCGTTCCTGTTCGGCCTGATTCTTTATGTTCCGGCGAACGTCATCGCGCGGCTGCTGCTCAGGCTGTGGCGCGCTCATGCCGTTCCCGTGCTGCGGCAGACGCCGATTATCAAGGCGATCGGCAGGCTTCCGCTTGTCGCGACGATTGCGGGCAAGGTGCGGGGGTAAGGTATGGCAGGCAAGGACGTACAGACGGCCGGGAAAGCGGTCGCGGAGAAGAAGAACGAGCCGAAAAAGCTGGGCGCGAAAAAACTGCCCCGGCTGCTCAAAAAGGCGTACACCCAGAAGCAGTTCGACGCGCTGCTCAGGCGCGTGTTCGTGGACGAGGACAAGGCGCTGCTCGCCTCGCTGTTCAAGAAGACGGAGATCAAGGGAAAGGAAAAGCTTGCCGTCCCGATGACGAGCGAATTCACCAAGAAAGAGCTGGCGCGCCTCAAGGAAGTGGCGAAGGCGGCCGTGGCGAACCGCAAGGGACGATTCAAGCTGATTCCGTTCGT
This sequence comes from uncultured Treponema sp., assembly GCA_964608445.1. Lineage (GTDB taxonomy): Bacteria > Spirochaetota > Spirochaetia > Treponematales > Treponemataceae > Treponema_D. The sequence continues at coordinate 2,011 of CAZSOK010000012.1, forward strand.
GGCGGTGGTCGCGTTTGTCGCTGCCGTGGGCATCGTGGTGACGACGTTCAAGAATCAGATTGTCCGGCGCGTCATCACGTCCGCCATGGAGGGCGCGTTCGAGGCGAAGTGCGACATCGGCGCGGTCAGGGTGGAGATTTTCGGGGCGCAGCTGAACGTGCGCAACCTCGCGCAGGCGAACAAGGACGACCCGATGAAAAATATCTTCCAGTTCGACAACCTCGACCTGCATTTCAACCTGACGCAGCTGTTGCGCGGGCGGTTCGACGCGGAGAATATTGAGATTACGGGCGTTGCGCTCGGCACGGAACGCACGGCGAGCGGCGCGCTCCCGGCAAAACAGCGCAAGCAGAAGGCCGAGGAGAAAAAGGACGAGACCGGCTTCTACGCCGCGCTCAAGGAAAAGGGCGGCGCGGCGGCGCAGAACGCCGTGGAGAGCCTGACCGATGCGTTCGCCGCCTACAACCCGCAGAACGTCGCGGCGGACATCAAGGAGAATTTCGCGTCCGCAGAAAAGGCGAAGGAAGTGGAGGCGACCGTAAAAGGCATGGTGGAGGCGTGGAAAGAGAAGCCCGCAGAGCTGCAAAAACAGGTGACGGGCTTCCAGGCGACGGCGCAGAATCTTGCTTCCATTGACGTGAACGGCCTGAAGACGGCGGCGGGAATCCAGGACGCAATCACCAAGGTCACCGACGCGATTGAGAAAGGAAAGCAGGTCAAGTCGGAGGTGACTGCCCTTACTGCCTCGGTGAAGGCTGATGCCGATACCGTGAAGTCGCTTTCCGACGAGCTGGCAAAGGCAGTCGCGGCGGACAAGGAACTCATCAGCTCAAAGCTGGGCATGTACACGGATTTTGATGCGGCAAAGGGTATCCTGACGGGAACGCTCGACACCGTGGCGTATGAGACGCTCGGAAAATACTATCCGTACCTGCAAAAGGCGATTAACTACGCCGGCAGCATGAAGGCGGCTTCCGGCGGCAAAGAGACGGAATCGTCGGACAAGAAAAAAACGAAAAAGGCGGCGGCAAAGAAGACGGGGACGGGACGCTTGTACGGGCGCGACGTGTACTGGCGCGCCGACCGTGTGCCGACGTTCCTGGTCGAGCGGCTCGCGGCTTCCGGCCGGGGCGCGGACAACGCGTTCAGTTTTGAGGCGACGGCGACCGACATTTCTTCCGACATGGACAAGCGCGGCGCACCGATGGTGGCGAAAGGCTCGTATACCAATGCGAGGCAGGCGCACACTGCCGGTCTCACGATCGACGCGCGCACGAAATCGACGGCGCCGCTCATTACGGGCAGTTACAGCGGCACGAACTATCCGCTCGCGTTCGACATGACCAAGACGGTGAGCGCACCCGGCGTTCCGCAGCTGTCGGGCACGGCGGGCATTGCGGCGACGCTGACGGCAGGCGAGGATTTCAGTTTCGGCATCAACGGGTCGCTCGCCCTTGCGGACGTGCTGCTCACGGCGGCTCCGCTTCCCAACGAGACGGTTGACCGCCTGTATCAGGACGCGCTCGCCACGATAAAAGATATGCGCCTGGGCGCGAACATCGGCTTCAGCCAGGAGAGCGGCATCGATCTGTCGGTCACCACCGACCTGGACAAAAAGCTGATGGGCGCGATGCAGCGTATGGCAGGCACGGCGGTAAAAGAGGCGAGCGCGGCGGCAGTCGCAAAGGCGCAGGCTGAGCTTGACGCGGCGACCGGCGGCGCGGCGTCGCAGATCGCCGCGTTCACGGGCATCACCGATGCAATCAGCGCGTCCGGCGACCGCGTGAACGACCT
>CAZSOK010000012.1:3904-15042 GCA_964608445.1 uncultured Treponema sp.
CGTTCACGGGCATCACCGATGCAATCAGCGCGTCCGGCGACCGCGTGAACGACCTGAACGCGCAGCTTGAGGCGAAGAAGAAGGAGCTGACGGACGCGCTCGCGAATGCGGGCAAGGCTGCCGTGGAGGACGCTGCCTCAAAGGCTGCTGCTGCCGTGGAGGACGCGACCTCAAAGGCGGCAAAGAACGTGCTGAAGAAACTCTTCTAGCGCACCGGTCGGGCTTGACCCGACTGTTTCGTTTATGGTATCATGTATGACCATACGTTGAATTTATTTTTTAGGAGCATATCATGTCAGGACACAGTAAATGGTCTACCATTAAGCACGCGAAAGGTCTTGCGGACGCGAAGCGTGGTCAGCTGTTCACCAAATTCATCAAGGAAATTTCTATCGCGGCAAAGATGGGCGGTGGCGACCCGAACTCAAACCCGCGCCTGCGCACCGCCATTCTGAAGGCACGGGCGGCATCTATGCCCAAGGACAATATTGAGCGCGCCATCAAAAAAGGTACGGGCGAGACCGGCGCGGCAAGCTACGAGGAGCTGGTGTATGAGGGCTATGCGGCGGGCGGCGTTGCGGTGCTGGTTGAGGTGCTGACCGACAACAAGAACCGCGCGGCGGCGAACGTGCGCAATATCTTCAATAAAACAGGCGGAAACCTGGGTACGTCTGGTTCGGTAAGCCGTATGTTCGAGCGCAAAGGTGTCATCGAGTATGACGCGGAGAAAGTAAGCGAGGATGAGCTGATGGAAGTCGCGCTTGAGGCGGGCGCGGACGACATCGTGAATGAGGACGGCGTTGTCACCGTCACTACGCAGCCGGGCAGTTTTGATGCCGTTTTGGAGGCGTTGCAGGGCAAGGGCTATGAGTCGCTTGCGGCCGGCGTGAACATGGTTCCGATGTCATACACGGCGGTGGACAAAGAGACTGCCGCAAAAGTGCAGAAACTGCTCGACCGGCTTGAAGAGGACGAGGACGTGCAGAACGTGTATTCGACCGTCGAATATCCCGACGACTTCGAGGCAGAAGCCTAAGCGCGTCGGCGGATAAGGGAAAGGCTCTGACGTTCGGTCAGGGCTTTTTTTGTATGAGAAAACGGCGGATAATCGGCATTGATCCCGGCTTGGCGCATACGGGGTTCGGCATTGTGGACGCGATCGGCGAGCAGAAGCGGCTGGTCAGTTACGGCATCATCGAAACCGCTGCCGCCGATGACCAGGGGACGCGCCTGCTTGCCATACACAACCGTCTGGTCGCCATCTTGCAGGAATTCAGGCCAGACGAGGCGAGCATGGAGACGCTCTATTTTGCCCGCAACGTGACCAGCGCGCTCGGCGTGGCGGAGGCAAAGGGCGTGGTCACGATGACGCTCGCGCAGTTCGCCGTTCCGCTTGCCCTGTATGCGCCCAACCAAATCAAGACTTCCGTCACGGGCACGGGCAGGGCGGACAAGGAACTGGTGGAGCGGTGCGTGAAAGTGCTTCTGCGGCTTGAGACCGAGCCGAAGCCCGACCATGCGGCGGACGCGCTTGCGGCGGCAATCACCCATATTCACAGCACGGGCATTTTCTGATATACTGACGCTATGTTCAACAGCCTTTCCGGGACGATTACGGGAAAATATCCGCAGAAACTCTTTCTTGACACGCACGGTATCGAATGGGACATCGTGGTGCCCGACACATCGCTGGACGCATTGCCGCATCTGGGCGAGACGGCGCGGGTGTTCACGTATATGCAGCACACGGACGCGGCGATGACGCTGTTCGGCTTTGCGAGCGAGCGTGACCGCGCCCTGTTCTTCGACTTGCTGACCGTGGACGGCGTGGGACCGAAAAGCGCGGTAAAAATCATGAGCAGTGTCGCGCTTGAGCAGCTGGTAGTCGCGCTTGACGACGGGAACCTTGCCGCGCTGGAAAAAATCCCCGGACTGGGAAAGAAGACCGCGCAGAAAATGCTTTTGCAGCTCAAAGGAAAACTCACGCTTGACGAGCCGAAGCGGACGCAGGCGGCGCAGCAGCATGGCGGTGCGTATGCCGACGTGGTTTCCGCGCTCGCGAATATGGGCTACGACCGCCGTGACGTGGAGAACGTCATCACGAGGCTGGCGGATGAGCTGTCCAGCCAGCCTGCGGCGGACGGCGAGAAGGCGTTCCGCGATATGTTGCCGTCGGCAAAAGAAGAGGTGCTGTTCAGGCGGGCGATTGTGGAGCTGGCGCAATGAGAAATGCTGATTCGGACGGACATTTTGACGGCGTGACATCTGCCACGGGGCGCGGCAGTACGCATATCGTGCGGGCGGATATGCCGAGCGACGATGATGTGCAGGAAGGCTCGCTCCGTCCGCAGCTGCTGGATGAATTCTTGGGGCAGCGGGCGGTCAAAGAGAATCTTTCGGTGTTCATCAATGCGGCGCGGGAGCGCAAGGAAGCACTCGATCACCTGTTCCTGATTGGTCCGCCCGGTTTGGGAAAGACGACGCTCGCGGAAATCACGGCGCATGAGCTTGGCGCGGACTTTAAGGTGACCAGCGCGCCCGCGCTTGAGAAGCCCAAGGACTTGGCGGGCATTCTCTCCACGATTACGCCGCGCACGGTCTTTTTTATCGACGAAATCCACCGGCTCAAGCCTGCGATTGAGGAAATGCTGTACATCGCCATGGAAGATTTTGAGCTTGACTGGGTTATCGGGCAGGGGGCGGCGGCGCGCACAGTGCGCATTCCCGTTCCGCATTTTACGCTCGTCGGGGCGACGACCAAAGCGGGCATGGTCAGCTCGCCGCTCATCAGCCGGTTCGGCATTATCCAGCGGTTCGACTTTTACGGCGACGAGGAGCTTGCGGCGATTATCCGCCGTTCGGCAGGAATCCTGCAATGCACGGTTGATGCCGATGCGGCGCTGCTGATGGCATCGTGCTCGCGCGGCACGCCGCGTGTGGCAAACCGCGTCCTGCGCCGCATGCGCGATTTTGCCCAGATCTACGGGAACGGCTGCATAACGCTCCCGATTGTCCGTGACGGCCTGCAACGGCTTGGCATCGATTCGATCGGGCTGGAACGCTACGACCGCGAGATCCTGCTTTCGATTATCAGGCATTTCGGCGGCGGTCCGGTCGGGGCAGACACGCTCGCCATTTCCATCGGGGAGTCGATGGACACGCTTGAAGATTATTATGAGCCGTACCTGATCCAGTGCGGGCTGTTGCAGCGCACGCCGCGCGGGCGGATGGTCACGCCGAAAGCCTACGAGCATTTGGGCATAACGCCCTGCGCGACGCGGGAGCAAACCCCGTCGCTGTTCGACTGACCGCCGGATGTGCGGTGATGTTTTTGCCGGAAAAAGATGACAGGGAGCGCACGCCATGAAATTGTCTGATTTTACGTTTGATTTGCCTGCGGAACTTATCGCGCAGAAGCCGAGCGGGAGGCGCGGCGATGACCGCCTGATGCGCCTGTGCCGCGCGGACGGCAGCGTGTCGCATTATGCCATGGCTGATTTGCCTGGTCTGATTGCGCCGGGAACGCTCATGGTCTTCAACGACAGCCGGGTTCGCCGGAGCCGGTGCTACGGCATCAAGGAAACGAGCGGGCGCGAGCAGGAATTCATGTTCTTGCGGCGTTCGGTTTCCGGCGGCGAGGCGTGGCAGGTGATGGTGAGGGGCGCGAAAAAGGTGCGGCCGGGCGACACGTTCCGGTTTGCGGACGGCTCGGTCGGGACGATCGTCGATTGCGACGGCGACGCGGGAACGGAATTCAGGACGATTCGGTTTCCGTTCCTGTTGCAGGAAGACTGGTTCGCGCGCAACGGGCATATTCCGCTGCCGCCGTATATCCGCCGTGAGGACGACGACACGGACAGCGAACGCTATCAGACGGTGTATGCGCGGCAGACGGGAAGCTCGGCGTGTCCTACGGCGGGGCTGCATTTTACCGAGTCGATGCTGCATCAGCTTGCGGCGAACGGCATCGATCTTGCCTGGGTCACGCTGCACGTCGGGCTGGGAACGTTCCTGCCGGTCCGCACGGAGCGCATCGAGGATCATCGGATGCACGAAGAATCCTACACTGTTCCGCCGGATGTCGCGGAAAAAATCAACGGCGCGAAGCGCGAGGGGCGCACGGTCATGGCGGTGGGAACGACGAGCGTGCGCACGATTGAGAGCGCGAGCGACGACGACGGCATCGTGCATGGCGGCACGGGAAGCACGCGGATTTTCATGTATCCCGGCTACCGGTTCAAGGTGGTTGACCAGCTGTTCACGAATTTCCATACGCCCGAAAGCACGCTGCTCATGCTGGTGAGCGCGTTTGCGGGGCGGGATCATATCCTGAACGCCTACCGCATTGCCGTGGAGGAACGCTACCGTTTTTTCAGTTACGGGGATGCCATGCTGATTCAGTAGGCGGACGATCAGGGGCGGATTTCGTCCTTGCGCGGCCTGCCGCGCCGTCGTTTCGGGCGGATCAACTCGGTCGAAATGTCGGTGACGCGGTTTTCGCGTTCTGCTATGGTGGACAGCACGATGTAGGCGAGCGCGAGCAATGCGATCAGCGCGACGAGCCAGTCGCCGAATCGCGCGTAGAGCGTCATCGTGCGCGCGTACACGGGAATCTCGGCGGCGAGCGCGCCTTCCTCAAAGAGCGGGAGGCTTTGCAGGATGCGCCCGGCAGGGTCGATGACCGTGGTGTAGCCGCCGTTGGTGGAGCGCGCGAGCGTGGTGCGGTATTCGATCGCGCGGTAGGAAGCCACGGCAAAGTGCTGGATTTCCGCGCTTTTGGTGCGCGACCAGGCGTCGTTGGTCAGGTTGATGAACGCCTCGCTCCCGGCAAGGTAGAGCGCGCGGCAGACTTCGCTGAACGCGTCGTCAAAGCAGATCGGCGTGGATACAAAGACCGATTGCCGTTGCGTATGGTTCTGCTCCATGAGCGACACGATTTCGGGGGCATTCGCCGTATGGTGCGGCGGCGTGCTGATAGGAATCTCAAAGAGCACGGGCGTATTGCCCTGCACCCAGCCGTAAGAGAATCCCGCGATTTTCCTGATGAACGCGCGCACTGCCTCGTATTCCACGAACGGGATGCGCTCGGCGAACGGCACGAGATGCATCTTGAGGTACGCGCCCTGATACTCGCCGTTTTTGTCGAGCAGGACGGTCGCGTTTCCGTACTGATGCTTTTCGCGGTTGATGGTGAACGGTGCGCCGATGATGAAGGGCGTCTGCGTCTTCCTGATGAACGGGACGAGCGGGTCTTCCTGGGGAAAGTACGAGTAATAGTGCTGCGCGTTGGGAAAGTTGCGCGACAGGACGGCTTCGCTCCAGACGACCAGGTCGCACCGCAGGCCTCTTTCGCTGAATTCGTCGATTTTTTCCTGGGAAAGCCGCGTGGAAATCGCGATCGCCTCTTCGTCGCTGTCATCCCACGGGTCGAGGTTCTGCTGCACGAGCACGGCGTTCAGCGTCTTGACGGGGATGCGCGGCATGAGATACTGGTACGCGCCGTACAGCACGGTCACCGCGAACAGCGCGGCGCAGGTCTTGGCGCAGCGGAGCCATGCGTCATACAGCGATGTCTTCCCGGCGGCATGCGCGAGCCGCGGTATGAGCAGGATTCCTTCGCCCATGACTGCGCTGACGAGCGCGAACAGGAACGTCACGCCGTAGGGGCCGGTCAGGTCGGCAATCTGCGTGACGAGCGGCCAGGTGTAGGCGGTCATGGAAAGCGTTCCCCACGGATACGCCAGGAAGCCGAACGACTTTGCCCATTCCCAGACCGTGTACGTCCCCGCGAACCAGAAGACGCGGAGCGGCAGCGAAAATGCCGTCGTTCCGGCGTCCTCCTGTAGTCGCCGCCTGGATGTAAAATGCGAGAACGGGAAGAAGAACACGAGCGCGGAGAACGCGCAGACGAATCCCGTGCCGAGCGCGCTCGCGCCCAGCGTGAAAAAGGCGAATCCGCGGAAATTGCCCAACCAGAAGCTGGAGAGCATGTGTACCGTGAACGCGAGGATCCAGCCCGCCACGAACGCGCTTCCGTAACTTTTTGCGCGGGAAAGGGCGACGTAAAACGGCAGGAGCGAGAAAACGGCGATGAGCGGGGATCCGAACGGCAGGAATTCGTTGGGAATTGCCAGTGCCAGCGCGACGCCGGAAAAAAACGGACAAAAAACTTGTAAAAATCGACGCATTATTGTATCATTATAATAATAAGAAAACAAATATGCAAGAATGAGGGAATCTTGATCAGATGAAGCAGGTGATTGAAGCGCACGAAACTGCATATAACGTAAAGCCGGACATCGTTGTTTCCGCGCCGTCGCACATGCACCTGATCGGCGAGCATTCCTGGTTTTTCAAGGACAAGACGCTTTCCATGGCGGTGAACGTTCCCGTCTACATCGCGCTTTCGTTCCGCCCGGACGGCGCGCTGCATTTTTATTTTGCCCAGCAGAAAGACCGCAAGCACACGACGCTCTCCGCGCTCAAATTCCGCAAGGAAGACCGCTGGTCGAACGCGCTCAAGGCCATCGCCTACGGGTTCACGTCGGGCGGGTTTGAGCTGCGCGGCATGAACATGACGGTCTATTCGGATATGCCGCCCTCGCTCGGCTTCGGCATCACCACGGCGATGAAAGTCGGCGCGGCGTATGCCATCCGCGAGGCGATGCCGTTTTCCTGCTCCGACGCGCAGCTTTTGCAGGTGATTGAGCGCGGGAACAAGCTGTTCCTCAAGACCCAGAATTTCCTTGCGGCGAATTACACCGCGCTCTACGCGAAGAAACGGCACGTGATGATTACCGATTATGCCACGGCTGCGCACGAGGCGATCCCGTTCGATTTTCCCGGCAAAAAAATCCTGCTGACCGATGCCCGCGTGCAGCGCGTGACCGTGTGGAACGAGGGCGACTTGCAGCAGCCGGAGCACGTGCTGCTGATGGGCGACCTCAAGGAACGCAAGCGGAACGTGTGGGGCGGCTGGATCTACGAGGACAACCCGAACGAAATCAATGAAGTGCTCGGCGGGGTGAGCGAGATCATGCGCCACCGCTTGCAGTGCATCATGCGCGAGCACAAATACGTGCTCGATGCCGTGAGCGCGCTCGAAAAACACGAATTCGGCGGCTTTGCGCGCGCGGTGAACGCGAGCCACAAAAATATGCGCGATGACTACGACCTCTCCTGCCCGGAGGTCGATTGGATTCTCAAGCGGCTTTCGATGATCAACCCGAACCTGAACGACATGCGCAATCCCTGGTCGTGCGGGCGCATTACGGGCAAGGGATTCGGGCGGTGCGCGTACACTATCCTGAACGAGGAGGATATGCCGCTTTTCAAAGAAAAACTGTCCGAATACGAGCGGATTTTCGGCTTCCATCCCCACTGCTATGAGATCGAGCCGGCAGACGGAGCGCACGTTGTCTCATAACGGTACGGAAAAAAGGCGGGCAGTCCTGCTGACGAACGACGACGGCATTCAGTGCGAGGGGCTGACTGTCCTGGAGCAGGCGCTCCGCGCCGTCGCCGACGTGTACGTGCTCGCGCCCGACGGCAACCGTTCGGCGGTGTCGAACCATATCACGATGCACCGGCCGCTGTGCCTTTCCGCGTGCGGCGCGGGACGGTTTGCGTCGGAGGGAAATCCCGTGGACTGCGTGATTGCCGCCCTGCGCTCGAATCTGTTCGGCGCGCGCTTTGACGCGGTGGTGAGCGGCATCAACCGGGGCGCGAATCTGGGGACGGACATCGTGTATTCGGGGACGGCGGCGGCGGCGCGGCAGGCGGTGCTGTACGGAACGCCCGGCATTGCGGTGAGCCTTGAAAGCTATGACGGCAGCTGGCAGTTCGCGCCGCTCGCGGAGTTTGTGGCGAAAAACCTTGACGCGCTCACCGCGCTCTGCACCAAGGATTCGTTCGTGAGCGTGAACGCGGCTTCGCGGCCGTCCTATGCGGGCGTTGCCGTCACCACCTTGTCGAGACGGAATTATCTTGATAGAGTGGAGATACTGGACGCGCCCGACGGGAAGCAGTACGGCTTTTTTGCGGGCGGCGAGATTGTCACGGGCGGCGCGGCGGGCAATGACTACGAGGCCGTGCGGGACGGGAAGGTTTCCGTTTCGCTTGTCCGCGCCGAGCCGGAGACAGAACGGGCGGATGCGGCTGTCCGCTTTGTGCTGTAGCGTTTGGGTTTGGGAGGAAATATGGCAGACGGGATTAAAAACGACACGCTTGCGGAGGGCATCGCCTTGTACAAGAAGGCGGACTATGCCGCCTCGCTCGCGTTTTTTCTTTCGCTTCCCGACGACACGGGCATCGACAACGGCGAGCTGGCCTATTTCATCGGCTTGTGCTACACCAAGCTGGAGCGTTACGACGACGCGCTGCTGTACCTGGAGCAGGTGGTGACGGCGGGGCAGGATGTCAACCGCGTGCTCCAGTGCCGTTTTATCCTGGCGATCGTCTACTCGCTGACCGGGCGCAGGCGGCTCGCCGACTTTGAATTGCAGAAACTGGCGGAGTCGGAGTACAAGCCGGCGGCAGTCTATTCGGCGCTTGCCTACAACGCCTGGACGCAGCGCGAGGTTGACCTCAGCATTTCGTATTATAAAAAGGCACTTGAGTTCGACCCTGAGAACCCGACGGCGCTCAACGGCATAGGATACGTGCTTGCCAGCGAGAACCGTGACCTTGCGGCGGCGCTGTCGTACTGCAAGCGCGCGCTTGACAGATCGCCCCGTTCGGCGGCGTGCATGGATTCGGTCGGGTGTGTGTACCTCAAGCTGGGGCTGCATGACGAGGCGCGGAAGTACCTGCATCAGGCACGGGACTTGATGCCCGACAACGCGGAAATTCAGGAGCATATTCGTTTGGCGCAGGTGAGTTGAGATGAGACACGTAAGGCTGACATATCGGATGAGGCGTTCTTTTGCGGCGGCCGCGTTTGCGCTCGTCGCGCTGGCAGTGCCCGCGCAGCGCACGCCGTTTGCGAGCGTCGCGGTGAACGCGTCGGGGACGCAGACGGCGGAAAGCGCGCTCGCGTTCCAGGAATTCCGGCGCGGCGTGCAGGCGTATTACCGCGGCGCGTACAACGACGCGATCCTGCAGTTCGAGCGCGCGCTCTCGTATCTTCCCGACGAGAACCTGATCCTGGACTGGCTCGGAAAATCCTACTACAGCTCCGGCATAGAGGGCGTGGCGTTGCGGCAGTGGCAGATTGCGAGCGACAGCGGCTATGGCGGGCTGCTGCTCAAGAACCAGATCGAAGTCGTGCGCGCGCGGCGCATCACCGACAATGCCTATCAGACTTCCGTCACGTACACGGAGGCGGGGAGCTTTCCGGGGCGCAACGGCGACGCGTTCATTTTCAGCCAGCCGGTTTCGGTGCTTCCCGAAGACGACGGGTCGGTCTGGGTGCTCGCCTACGGGTCGAACGAGATGCTCAAGATCGACGTGAACGGGCTGGTGGTGAACCGCACGAACGGGTCGCTGGCCGGCTTTGACCGCCCGATGGACATGATCCGGGCGGCGGACGGGCGCATACTGGTGTCGGAATCGGCGGGCGACCGGATCAGCGTGTTCAACAGCCGGGGCGGCTATGAGGGATCGTTCGGCGGAAAAGGAATCGGCGTGGGGCAGATGGTCGGGCCGCAGTACCTTGCCGCGGACGAGGCGGGCAACGTCTACGTGACCGATTTCGGCAACGCGCGCGTGGACGTGTTCGACAAGGACGGGAACGGGCTGTTCTATTTCGGCGGCGCGGCGGCGGAATTCGCGGGGCTGAAGGCACCGACGGGCATTGCCTGTGTGGACGGCTCGGTTTTCGTGGCGGACGCGGCGACGGGCGCGGTGTACCGCTTTGACACGGCGGGAAACTATATCGGCCTGCTCTGCAAGGAAAAGACGTTCGTCCGCCCCGAATCGCTCAAGCCCTGGGGCGGCTATATCGTCATCTGCGACAAGAACCGGGTCTATTCGATTGACGCGGAGTCGGGCGTGGTCTTTGAGAACGTGAGCACGGGAAACGCGCCCTCGCGGGTGACCTGTGCCGTTCCCGACGCGAACGGCAACGTGCTGGTCAGCGACGTGGTGAGCAACGAAGTCTACGTGATGAGCAAGATGAGCGAGCTGATCGGCGGGCTGTTCGTGCAGATTGAGCGCGTGGACGCGACCGCGTTCCCCAAGGTGACGCTGGAAGTCAAGGTGGAGAACCGGCGGCGGCAGAGCATGGTCGGGCTGAAAGAGGTGAATTTCTTTGTGACCGAGAACAAAAGCCCCGTGCTTGACGCGAAGTTCGAGGGCGCGGCGTCCGCCAACGACGTCGCCGACATCACGCTGATCATTGACCGTTCCGTTTCGGCGGCGCGGCATGCCGAGGCGACCGAGGCTGCCGTGCGCGAGATTGCGGCGGCGATGCGGGGGCGCGGGACGGCGCGCGTCGTGAGCGCGGGCGCGATGCCGGTGCTGGAGTACGTGGGGCCGCCGGACGGCATCGCGCAGTTCAGCGTGAGCGCGCTCAAGAACCCGGTCTCTGCGTCGGTCAGCCTTGACGGCGCGATCCGCCTTGCCGCGAACGGGCTGATCACGGCGGAAAAGAAGCGCGCGATTATCTACGTGACCGACGGCGGCGTGAGCCAGGACGCGTTCTCGACGTACAGCCTTTCGGACTTGTCCGCCTACCTGAACAACAACGCGGTGGCGATGGCGGTGGTGATGACCGCGCAGGGCGCGCCCGCGCGCGAGGTCACGTACCTGAGCGACCACACGAACGGCGGCTCGTACTACGTGTACCGCAGCCAGGGCCTGGGCGGCATCGTGCAGGACATCATCGCCGTTCCCAACGGGATGTACCGGCTGTCGTACACGTCGCAGCTCAAGACGGAATTCGGGCAGAGCTATCTGCCCGTCGAGGTGGAGTCCTATCTGATGAACCGCAGCGGCCGCGCGGAGACGGGCTATTTCGCGCCGCTGGAATAGCGGCGCGGTGGATCGCCTTGCCCCCGTAAGGGAGAACGTCTCACCCCTATAAGTGAGGACACTTCACCCCTCTAAGGGTGGCATACCTCACCCCTATAAGGGTTGTATGTCCCACCCCTCTAGGGGTGGGATACCGCTCCCCTATACGGGAGGTCGGCGCGCGCCTC
>CAZSOK010000012.1:15142-21614 GCA_964608445.1 uncultured Treponema sp.
CGGCGCGCGCCTCTCATTGTGCTTTTCCCTTGTTTCCACTATACTTTCGGCATGAGCAGTATCAACTTCGTTTCGGGCGACAAGATTGCGATCCGGGGGGCGCGCGAGCACAACCTGAAGGACATTGACGTGGACATGCCGCGCCACAAGCTGGTGGTCATCTCCGGGCTGAGCGGGAGCGGCAAATCGTCCCTTGCGTTCGACACGCTGTTCGCGGAAGGGCAGCGGCGGTACATGGAATCGCTGTCCTCGTATGCGCGGCAGTTCCTGGGCAGCATGGACAAGCCCGACGTGGACTTGATTGAGGGGCTTTCCCCTGCCATTTCGATCGAGCAGAAGACGACCCACCGCAACCCGCGCTCCACGGTCGGCACGGTCACGGAAATCTACGACTACTACCGCCTGCTGTTCGCGCGGGTCGGCAGGGCGCATTGCCCGAACTGCGGGCGCGAGATCAACGAGCAGGGCGTTGACCAGATCGTCAGCACGATCATGTCCTGGGATGCCGGCACGCGCATCACGATCCTGTCTCCCGTCATCCGGGGAAAGAAGGGCGAGCACCAGAAGGTGATCGAGGACGCGCAGAAAAGCGGGTTCGTGCGCGCGCGGATTGACGGGCTGATGGTGGAGCTGGACGATTCCATCAGGCTTGACAAGCAGAAAAAGCACACGGTTGAGCTGGTCGTTGACCGGATCGCGCTCAAGGACGACGTGCGCAAGCGTCTTGCCGAAAGCGTGGAGACGGCGCTGGCGAGCGCGAACGGCATCATCACGGTGGTGCGCCGGCTGCACAAGGGCGACGCGGCATACGAGCCGGCGCTGCGGGGCATTATGGCGGGCGGCGCGGCCGTTGACATGAGCAAGGATTATATCGAGCAGGAAGTGTTCTTCAGCCAGAAGAATGCCTGCCCCGCCTGCGGCATCTCCATTCCCGAACTCCAGCCGCGCCTGTTCTCGTTCAACAACCCGTTCGGCTCATGCCCCGACTGCACGGGCCTGGGCGAGAAGATGGCATACGACATCGACCTGATGATTCCCGACCGGACGCTGAGCTTCAACGAGGGCGCGCTCGCGCCGTACAATCCCGAATCGGAGTGGAACCGCGCGATGTTCGAGGCGGTCGCGCGCTCGTATCAGTTTTCGCTCGACACGCCGTTCGACAGGCTGACCGACGGGCAGCGGGACGTGCTGGTCAACGGGTCGGGGACGCGCGCGATCAAGTGGACGTACAAAAAGCAGAGCGGGGAGGGCTACTCGGAATACAACCGTCCCTGGGCGGGGCTGTTCGCCGACATGCGCCGCCGCTACGCCGAGGCGTGGGGGGACAACGCGCGCGCGAGCCTGGAGAAATACATGAGCCACAAGGAATGCCCGTCGTGCCACGGCAAGCGGCTGCGCCCTGAGGCGCTGGGCGTGACGGTCGGCGGCAGGAACATCTGGGAGCTTTGCCGGCTTTCCGTGGCGGAATCGGTCGCCTTTTTTGGCGCGCTCGAGCTGACTGAGACGCAGCGGACGATTGCCGCGCAGATCCTGAAAGAAATCAACGCGCGGCTGCGCTTCTTGCAGAACGTCGGGCTGGACTACCTGACGCTGGAGCGGTCGGCGGGGACGCTGAGCGGCGGCGAGGCACAGCGCATCCGGCTCGCCACGCAGATCGGCAGCGGGCTGACGGGGGTCATGTATATTTTGGACGAGCCGTCGATCGGACTGCACCAGCGCGACAACCAGCGGCTGATCGACACGCTCGCCTACCTGCGCGACCTGAAGAACACGGTGATCGTCGTGGAGCATGACGAGCAGACGCTGCGCACGGCGGACTGGGTGATTGACATCGGGCCGGGGGCGGGCGTTCACGGCGGCACCGTCGTCGCGAGCGGCACGCCGGAGCAGATTATGCAGGTCAAGGAAAGCCTGACGGGGCAGTACCTTGCGGGCACGCTGCGGATGCCCATTCCCCGCCAGCGGCGCGCGGGCAACGGGCATAAGATTACCGTGCGCGGCGTGCGCGAGCATAACGTGCAGGACGTGACCGTGGACATCCCGCTCGGCACGTTCACGTGCATTACGGGCGTGAGCGGCAGCGGCAAATCGACGTTGCTCAGCGACGTGTTCTATCCTGCCGTCTCTAACCGCCTCATGCGGACGGACTATCCCGTGGGGGCGCACGACGGCATCGACGGGCTGGAGCATATCGACAAGGTAATCAACATCGACCAGAGCGCGATCGGGCGCACGCCGCGCAGCAACCCGGTGACCTACGTGGGCGTGTTCAACAGCATCCGCGACCTGTTCGCGGAGCTTCCCGACAGCAAGGCGCGCGGCTACCGGGCGGGGCGGTTCAGCTTCAACGTGAAGGGCGGACGCTGCGAGCATTGCCAGGGCGCGGGCACGATCACGATTGAGATGAACTTCCTGCCCGACGTGTTCATTCAGTGCGACGTGTGCCACGGCCGCCGGTTCAACGCGGAGACGCTTGACGTGCGCTACAAGGGCAAGAGCATCAGCGACGTGCTTGACATGACGATCGAGGAGGCGGCGGATTTCTTCGCGCATATCCCGCACATCGCGCGGAAGCTGGAGACGCTCAAGAGCGTCGGGCTCGGCTATATCCAGCTGGGGCAGAACGCGCTCACGCTGAGCGGCGGCGAGGCGCAGCGCGTCAAGCTGGCGACGGAGCTGGCGCGCCCGTCCACCGGCAGGACGCTCTATATCCTGGACGAGCCGACGACGGGCCTGCATTTTGCGGACGTGAAGGTGCTGATGGAAGTGATCCAGCGGCTGGTGGACAAGGGCAACACGGTGGTGATGATCGAGCACAACCTCGACGTCATCTGCCAGGCGGACCACATCATCGACCTTGGGCCGGAGGGCGGAAACCGGGGCGGGCGGATCGTCGCGACGGGTACGCCCGAGCACGTGGCGCGGGTCGCCGGGTCGTACACGGGGCATTTTATCGGGGAAATGCTGGAGCGCGAAAAGGAGCGGGACGGGACCGCCTGATGCCCTGGCGGGCGGATTGGTGCGGCGGTCGTCTTTTAAGGTAAAAGCGTGACGAAATTGCGGTTGCGGACAGTGCTGGTTTTCCTCGTTTTTTTTTCGTGCGCGCGGGCATTCGCGGACGACGAGCGCAGCGTCATCTCCATAGAGAACGCGCAGAGGACCGAGTACAAAAAAGATGTCGTCACCGGCGCGGACACCATCGTGCTGACCGGCGGCGTGCGCATCAGCGTGTCGCGCGGCGGGAGCAAGACCACGATCTTTGCCGATACGGTCAACTACAACCGCGAGACCGACATGATGTATGCCGAGGGCAACGTGCAGCTGGAGCAGACCGGCACGAAGGCGGGCGGCGAGCGCGTGACGGCAAAGACGCTGCTGTTCAACACCGCCACGCTGGAGGGCATCTTTGACAACGGGCGCGTCGTGCAGACGCAGAGCGACGCGCTCAACCTGCCGAGCGGCTCCACGCTCAACGTCGCCTCCACGATTTTCGGGCGCGACAGCGGCGGGACGATCGCCTTCAAGAACGGCGAGCTGACGTTCTGCGACGACGACGACCCGCACTGGCGTATCAAGGCGAGCCGCATCTGGCTGCTTCCCGGCGGCGAGTTCGCGTTCTTCAGCGCGGTCCTGTTCGTGGGACACGTGCCGCTGCTGTACTTCCCCGCGTTCTATTATCCCAAGGACGAGCTGATCTTCAACCCTGCGTTCGGCTATCGCAACCGCGAGGGCTACTACATCAACACGACCACCTACCTCATCGGGCGCAAGCCGCTGGACGCGCGGTCGAGCGTGGACGCGAACCGGGCGACCGGATCGTCCAGTTCTGACGACAGCGACGACAAGATCAACTTCTTCAGCCTGATGAAGACCAACGCGCTCAAGGAGCAGCGGCGCGAGGGCATCGTCATGCACAACCTCGACAAGGACTATACCGGGGACACGACGAACTACCTCAAGGTGATGGCGGACTACTACGCGAACCTCGGCGTGATGGTCGGGCTGGACGGCGTGTTCCGCCCGAACGATGTCATCACGAGCCTGGCGGGCAACCTCCGGCTGGGCTGGAGCAACACCATCTTCAAGAACGGCACGACCTACCTGCCTGCCGCCGCCAGCGGCGCGACCTACAGCGACTCCTCCTATTTCATGGGCATCTCCCTGCCGTTCCGCTACGCGTCCTCGCTCAAGATGACGCTGGCGCGCCCGTTCTCCCTCACGCTTTCGCTGCCCCTGTACTCCGACCCGTACTTCGACTACGATTTCAACAACCGCGCGGAGACGATGGACTGGATCGACTTCCTGATGTCGAACCCGTCGTCGGACACGGACGAGCCGACCATCAGCGAGGTCTCGTCGTTCACCTGGCAGCTCGACGGCTCGTACACGATTCCCCTGCCGGACATCGTGTCGCCGTACCTTTCGTCGCTCGCCATATCGGGCTTCTCGTCGTCGCTCATTTTCTCCGCGCAGGCCAACACGACGCTCCCTACGGACGATGACTACCGGACGTACAGCCCGGAGCGGAAATTCTACTACCCGTCGCAGGTCACGCCGTTCAAGACATCCGTGCGCCTTGCCGGCACGATCGTGCAGTATCCGCCCGCGGCAAAGAAAAAAGCGTCCAAGCCCGCCCCGCTTCTCATGCAGCCCCCGCCTGCCGTTGACCCCGACTGGAAGGGCGAGGCGGAAGACGGAGCGTCCGGGGGCGAAGCCGACGACTCCGCGCCTGACGAAAACGGGACGGCGGACGAAGCGGCTGCCGACGGGGATGCCGCGGTCGAGCCGTCGTTCAGCGAAAAGGCGCTGCCGCTTCTGGCGACGAGCGTTCCCGCGCGGACGGACGTTGCGGGGCTGTCGTACAAGCTGGACTATGCCGTGACCGCCGACTTCACCTCGCAGCTATCCTATGCGTCCACGGACCTGCACTCGCCGGACGACTTCTCCTGGGACAACGTGCAGGCCACGTACTACCGCGCCGCCGCGCCGACATCGCTCACCTCGTCGCTCGGCTACCGGGGGCAGTTCGTCTCGCTCACCGACACGCTCACGTTCAACCCCGTCTACCAGGACCACCCGTACATCGACGACACGGACAGCACGGTAAAATCGACCCGGAATTCCGACTACAACGCGCGCAAGCTCGACCTGACCGACACCAACGCGCTCACGTTCCGCCCGCTGTACTATACCGAGCATTTCTCGGAGACCTCGCTCACCTGGAACACGACCATAAAGATGGTGCAGACCAAGTACATCAGCGACGATCCGGAGGAGCCGGAATGGGAGTTCCTGACCACCGACCTGACCGACGACGAGTGCCTGACCGCGCACAACCTGAATTTCGTGCTCGCGGCAAAGGAGGGCAGCTTTTCCCAGAAACTGTCGCTCACCACGCAGCTGCCGCCGCTCGTTGACCGCTACAGCGGCATCCTGTCGCTGACGTTCCCGTACACGACGTTCTCGATCGGCACGGGCATCCGGCAGACGAGCAAGGACGACGACACCTGGATAAAGGAGGATGTCTCGCAGTCGCTGTCGTTCTCGCTGTTCGGCGACCGGATCAAGCTCACGCAGTCCTGGATCTACGACCTTGAGGAGGAGGAGCACGAGTCGTTCAGGCTCTCGCTCTCCGGCTACGGCGTGCAGCTCGCCTACACGATGGGCTACGTGATCGGCTACGACTTTGACCAGGACAAGGGCTGGGTGCCGCAGACTGAGAAACAGTTCCAGCCGCAGTCGGTGAGCCTCGCGTACACGAGCGGGACGAAAAATTTCTCCTGGTGGTCGGACCGGGTCGCGTTCGCGCCGTCGCTGTCCGCGAGCATCGTGTACGACTGCATGCGCCCCACGTACAGCTACTTCAAGTTCGTCCCGGCGTTCACGTTCAAGATCAACAACGTGCTGGACATCACGTTCAGCGCGGAGAGCCGCAACGACGCGATCTACCGCTACGTGACGACCTATTCCGACGACCAGCAGCTGGTGAACCCGATCACGGACCTGGTGCAGTCGTTCAACTTCTTCGACACGTCAAAGCGCGAGGCGAGCAACTTCAAGCTGAAGCAGTTCAGCGTCAAGGTGACCCACGACCTGCACGACTGGGATCTGTCCGCCGCGTTCAGCATCAGCCCCAAGCTGATCACCGTGTCGAACGAGCATTTCGACAAGGACCGGAACGGCGGCCGCCAGTACTACGACTTCAGCCCGCGCATCACGCTCAGCGTCGTCTGGCGGCCCATGGAGAGCCTCAAGACCGAGATCGTGGACGAATACGGCGAGTGGGAGCTGAACCCGTAGCGGTTTTCTTCCCGCCTGGAAGCGGACGGAACTCGTGGAGAGAGGCAGCCCCTCTACTCGGAAGCGGGGGAGACTCGCTGAAATTGCTTTCGCAATTTCCCGGCTGCGCCGTCGCTCCCTGTCCCTCCAAACCACCCACTTTCCCCAGCACCGCTTGGGGCGACTGCCCCAA
>CAZSOK010000013.1:0-21371 GCA_964608445.1 uncultured Treponema sp.
AACGGGAAAACTGGGGAAGAAAAACACCAAAATTGGACAAAACCGACTTTTTTGAAAACGGTCAGGCTTCCCTGCGCGGCATAGCCATTCTTTGCGTTCTGTGCTATACTGTCCGTATGCATTCGATGACGGGATACGGCTTTGCGGAGGCCGTCGTGGAAGATACGCAGATAAGCGTGGAGATAAAGTCGGTCAACAGCCGTTTTTTGGATTTGTCCGTGAACGTGCCGCCGTTCCTGAGTCCGCTGGAGCCGCGCCTGCGCAAGGCTGTGGGCGCGCGCGTCGTGCGCGGCAAGGTCGATGTGACGGTGCGCGTGCATGATGCCGTATCGACCGCCGTCGTGACTGCCGATCCCGCCGCCGCGAAGGCGTATTACGATGCCATTGCGCGGGTCGCCGTCGCGCTGGGGAAGACTGCCGACGATATTCCGCTTTCGCTCGTTATTCAGCAGGAAGGCGTGCTGAACGTCACGCATCAGCTTGACGCGGAGGCGTACTGGCAAAAAATCGAGGGGCTTTTCTCCGGCGTGCTGGAGCAGTTCCTTGCCGACCGTGCGCGTGAGGGCGAGAACCTGCGTGCCGATATGCTGGGGAAGCTGGACACGTTGGACGCATGCGCCGCGTTTTTTGCGGACTGGCAGCCGCGGATGGAGGCGAAATTCAGGGAGACGGTTGCCGGGAAATTCGCCGAGCTGCTCGGCGACCGTGCGGACGAGAACCGTATCATGCAGGAGACCGCCGCGATGCTCGTCAAGTACACGATAAACGAAGAGATTGTCCGCCTGCGCAGTCATCTTGCCGCGCTCAGGAACGCGTTCGACGAGCAGCCCGCGCCCGGAAAGCGCATCGATTTTATCTGTCAGGAAGCGAACCGGGAAATCAACACGATTGGCAGCAAGAATCAGTTTACGGAAGTGGGGCAGATGGTCATAACCGCAAAGGATGCCCTTGAAAATATCCGCGAACAATGCAAGAATGTCGAGTAGGAGCATTATGTCTGAATACACCCTTGTACCGAATACGACGCTGCGCGTCGCCATCAGCGGAAAGTCAGGCTGCGGGAACACGACCGTAAGCACGCTGCTTGCCGAAAAACTGGGCATCACGCTGATAAATTTCACGTTCCGGCAGCTCGCCGCAGAGAAAGGACTGACGCTCGCGCAGGTGATTGAGGACGCCCGGACAGACGACAGCTACGACCGTGCCGTGGATACCCGGCAGGTGGAGCTTGCCCGTGCGGAAAGCTGCGTGCTCGGAAGCCGGCTCGCCATTTGGATGCTCAAGGAGGCGGATGTCAAAGTCTACCTGATTGCGAGCGACGACACGCGTGCAAAGCGCATCCTGAACCGCGAGGGCGGCGACCTCCAGCAGATAAAGGATTTTACCGCCATGCGCGACCGTGAGGACAGCGCGCGCTACATGAAACTCTACGGCATCGACAACGACGAGTATGAGTTTGCCGACCTCAAGATTGACACGGCGACGCGCACACCGGAGCAGATTGTCTCGCTTATCATTGATTATCTGGAGAAGAACGGCCGCGTCGTGCGGAAATGAGGACGGACGGCGCGTGCCGTCCGTGTCGTGCGCTAGTATTTCTTTTCTGCGAAGCCGACCCAGCCTTCGTCCTCGATCAGGGCTTTCTCGAAGCCGTCCAGTTTGAATGGATAGCTTTTTGAGAATGAGCCGGCTATCAGCTTGACTTTCCATGTGCCGTCATCGCCCTGCTTGATTTTGCATTCGGTGTCTTTGTCGGCGAACGTGCGGAACATATCCTCGATGTCTTTTTTTGACATATCGAGCGCGAGCAACCCGCAGTTGTACATATTCTGCCGGAAGATGCGCGCGAAATTCGCCGCAATCACGCAGTAAATGCCGTTCGCCTCCAGTGCCCACGGCGCGTGCTCCCGGCTTGACCCGCAGCCGAAGTTGTCGCGCGTGATGATGACTTTCTTGTCTTTGAGGTCAGTCTTGGGATTGAAGCCGTCCAGCTTGAGGTCTTCGAGCAGGTACGGCTTGAGCGCCTGCTTTGAGATTTCCGTCAGGTATTTCGCCGGGATAATCTCGTCGGTGTTGATGTCCGAGCGATCCAAAAAAAGTACGTTTCCGCCAAAAGTTTTCATTTCTTTACCCCTTGTAGAGCGATGCGTTTGTTATCGTTCCTGCGATGGCCGTCGCCGCCGCAGTGGCAGGGCTCATCAGGTGAACCATGCCGCCTTTTCCCATTCTTCCGTTGAAGTTGCGGTTCGTCGTTGACGCGCAGACTTCGCCCGCCGCAAGGACGCCGTTCGACATGCCGAGGCACGCGCCGCAGGTCGGGTTGGTCACGCAGAATCCCGCATCCATGAAGATCGAAATAAGCCCTTCGTCCAGCGCCATCCGGTAGACTTTCGGCGTGGCAGGACTGACGATGCCGCGCACGCCGTCCGCAAGGTGATGCCCCTTGAGCACGTCCGCCGCCACGCGCAGGTCGCTGATCCTGCCGTTGGTGCATGAGCCGATGTATACCTGGTTGACTTTCGTGCCTGCCATTTCGGACACTTTTTTGATCTGGTCGGGCTTGTAGCCGACGGTACAGACCGGCTCAAGGTCGCTCAGGTCGAGCGCGATGACTTTTTCGTAGGTCGCGTCGTCATCGTCTTTCCACTGCGCGTAGTCGGCGAGGGCGGCTTCTTTGGTCTCGTATTCGTCCTTGATGAATTCCCACAGGTAATCAACGGTCTTTTCGTCGGGGAAGCAGATGCCGCTCGTGCCTCCGGCTTCCACCGCCATGTTGCACAAGGTCATGCGCGCTTCCATGTCAAAGGCATCGACAACCGGTCCGGTGAATTCGACGACGCAGTTTGTCGCGCCGTTCACGCCGATTTTTCCGATGAGGAACAGGATGACATCTTTCGCGTACACGCCGGGTTTCAGTGTTCCGTTCAGCACGAATTTGATTGACTTCGGCTCACGGAACGAGCAGACTCCTTTCAAGATACCCACCTCAAGGTCGGTCGTGCCCACGCCTGCCGCAAACGCGCCGAACGCGCCGTGGGTGCAGGTATGGCTGTCGCCCATGATGACCGTGTAGCCGGGACGAACGAATCCTTTTTCCGGGAAAATCGCGTGGCAGACTCCGTTCGCGCCGATGTCGAAGAAATCCTTGATGCCGTTGCGGTGCGCCCAGTCGCGCAGGATTTTTCCCTGCTCGGCCGTCTTGCTGTCTTTTGCGGGCGTCACGTGGTCGATGACGGCCTTGATTTTTGCCGGGTCGAACACTTTGTCCTTGCCGCGGTCAATCAGGTCGTTAATCGCCACGGGCGTGGTGATTTCATGGCAGAACACCCGGTCAAGCTTGAGGACGTAAGTCCCCGGATAGGGCGAATCCACCAAGTGTGCGTCGAAAATTTTCTGTGCGATTGTCTTTCCCATAGTATCTCCAAATAATAAAGTTAAAAAATACTAAAGCAGTTTAACTGTTGGTAAAATTTTTGTCAAGCATCGCGCCGTTTTCCGTCAGTTCACGACGTTCTGCGGCTTGCCGCGCAGGAACGACGCGATGTTCTCCGCGGCGACCGCGAGCAACCGTTCCCGTGTCTCGCGCGGTGCCCAGGCGATGTGCGGGGTAATCAGGCTGTTCGGCGCACTGAGGAGCGGGCAGTCGGCGCGCATCGGCTCGTCGCGCACCACGTCCGCCGCGTAGCCCGCGATGTGCTTTGCGTCGAGCGCGTTCCGCACCGCGCGCTCATCGACCAGTCCGCCCCGCGCGGTGTTGATGAGGTAAGCCGTCGGCTTCATGAGCGCGAGCGTTTTCTCGTTCACGAGGTTTTCCGTCTCTTCGGTCAGCGGGGCGTGCAGGGTAACGACATCGGACTGCCGGAACAACTCTTCGGTTGAGACCGTTTTTTCGCCGCCGGTGTATGAGTGCTCGCCGTGCGCGTGGACGATGACATTCATGCCGAATGCGTGCGCAATCTCCGCGACTTTCCGCCCGATGTTGCCGAAGCCGAAAATGCCGATTGTCTTTCCGCGCAGCTCGGTGAGCGGGGATATCCAGTAGCAGAAATCGGGGCGTTTTGTCCAGTCGCCGCTATGCACGGACGCGGCGTGCGCCGCCACCCGGTTCGTGAATTCCAGCAGAAAGGCGAACACATGCTGCGCCACGGCTTCAGTGCTGTAGGCGGGGATATTGGTCACGATGATGCCTTTTTCGCGGCAGGCGACGGTATCGACCACGTTGTACCCCGTGGCAAGGATGCCGATGTAGCGGAGCGACGGACACCGCGAAACAATATCGCGCGTAATCGGTATTTTATTCAGGAGGATGATGCCGCTGTCCGCAATGCGCTCAAGGATTTTTTCGTGCGGTGTGCGATCATAGACCGTGACGTTCCCCAGTGCTTTGATTGCGTCCCAGCTTACGTCGCCGGGATTTGCCGCATGGCCGTCAAGTACGGTGATTTTCATGGTCAGCCCAGAACTTCTACGCCCATGCCTGAGATGGCGGCGTTTATGGCATCCTCAATGCTTCCTTCAAAGTCAACGAGCACTTGCGATTTCTCTGCGGACGTGACGCATGAGGTGACACCTGCAACGCCGCTTACTGCTGCCTGAACTTTTTTCGCCGTATCGTCATCGAACATACCCACGACATAAATCTTCTTCTGCATTTCAGATGCTCCTTATTGTCATCATATACTATAACCATAAACTGCCGAATTTGCAACACGGAAAATCAGCGATTTTTGTCCGTGGCGATGGTGTCCGCGATTGTCTTGCCCAACTGCCCGCATGCCCCGCCGATTTCGCGCCCGCGCCGCATCCTGATCGTGACGTTCAGTCCGGCCTGTTGCAGCTGTGCCGCGAATCGCCGGCACTCTGCGGTTGTCGGCTCGGAAAAAGCAAGCGTTTCCACGGGATTCCAGGGAATCAGGTTGACGTGCACGTCGAGTCCTTGTGCGAATGCGATCAGGTTGCGTGCGCTTTGGTCTCCCGTGTTCGTGCCGTGAAGCAGGGCGGCTTCCAGCGTGATTCGGCGTCCTGTTTTTCTTGCGTAGTAGCCGATTGCCTCGCGCAGGTCGGGAAGCGGATTCGCTTTCTCTACGGGCATCAGTTTTTCGCGCAGGCTCGCGTCCGCCGTGGTGAGCGAGACGGCAAGACGGACGTGGGGACCGTTGTCCGCAAGGTCGTAGATGCCCGCGATGATTCCCGACGTGGAGATCGTGATCCTGCGCGCGGAAAGTCCTCGTCCGCCCTTGTCGGTCAGCACGGCGATTGCCTTGCGCACGGCAGGGAGGTTCAGCATCGGCTCGCCCATGCCCATAAAGACGATATTGTCCAGCGTACCGGCGTGCTTTTCCAGATGCAGGAACTGCTCCACGATTTCTGCCGCCGTCAGGTTGCGCGCAAATCCCAGCTGCCCGGTCTGGCAGAACGCGCACTGCATCGCGCAGCCGGCCTGGCTTGAGACGCATGCCGTTTTGCGGCCTTCGCGGTCGGTGAGCAGGACGGTCTCTACGGCGCGCCCGTCGGCGAGCGTGACTTGCAGTTTTATCGTGCCGTCGCTGTCGGTCAGCACGTTGCTTACGGCGGTCGAGCGGAGCAGGGCTTTTCCGGCGAGTTCTTCCCGCAGCGCGGCGGGAAGGTTTGTCATGGCGGCAAAGGATTCCACGCCTTTTCCCGTCCATGCAAAAATCTGTCTGCCACGGAACGCGGGCGTTATTCCCAGCCGATCGGTGATTTCGTCGGCGAGCAGCCCGGCGAGCGCGGGCTTCCCGGCGGGCTGCGTTTCGTCCGTCATCATACGATGCTTTCGAGCATGTCGTTTACCGCCTGGTTGCGCAGCCCCAGCCGCCGGAATGCCTGCAAGGTTTCGACTGCCTCATATTTCTTGTTCACCTTGAGGTAGCAGTCCGCGAGGTCGATGTAGAGACGGTAGTTTTTTCTGTCGTCGCGGATAAGTGCCGTCAGCCGCTCGATCGCCTCGTCGTATTTGCCTTCGCCTTTGCAGATGAGCGCAAGTCCGAGTGCGGCGTAGATGTCAAAGTCGATGTCCATCGCCTTGTTGTAATATGCCGCCGCCGTCTTGAAGTCGCCGCCGGTTCGGTACGCGTCGCCGGCTCGCGTCAGGATCACTTTGTTTTTGGGGTCGCTCTCCAGGATTTTGTTCCAGTATTCCACGGAACGATACTGCTGGTTCATGCCCCGGTAGCAGTCCGCCATGCCGAACAGCGCGTAGAAATTGTTCGGGTCGATGCTGAGCGCGCGCTCAAAATACGGCACGCCCTGGTCAAATGTCTTCAGCTTGCGGTGGCAGTTCCCGATTGACGTGAGCACGCGGATATCCGCCGTGGAATCGTTCCGATCGAGCATCTGCGTCCAATAGTAGAGTGCGTCCTTGTACTCCTTGAAGTCGTAGTGGAGATGCCCCAGCCCGATGAGCGCGTAGGCGTTGTGGGATTCCATGTCGAGCACGTGCAGGTACAGTTCCTTCGATTTCTTGAAGTCGCGGATTTTCCGGTATGCGTCGGCGACGCGCGTCAGGACGGTGACGTTGCGGTTGTCATGGGTCAGGTACTGTTCCCAGATGGCGATTGCCTTGTCATACTGGTTAAGCGCCTTGTAGCAGTCCGCAAGGCCGAACAGCGCGTAATTGTTGCCGGGATGGGCATCCAGACAACGCTGGTAATAGGCGATTGCCTCGCGGAATCGGTTCTGCTTGCGCTCGCTGTCGCCAAGCCCGACCAACGCGTAGTTGTTGTCCGCCTCCAGCACGAGAATCCTGCTGAACGCGTCTTTTGCCTCGGCGATGCGACCCTCCTTCAGGAGCTGATAGCCTTTTTTTGAGAGTTCTGCAATGTCATTCGGCTGCCTTCCGGTTCCGCCTGCCGCCAGCGCGGGCTGGAAAGCAGTGTCTTTTGCCAATGTGTCCATCATTTTTTACCTCGTCCGTTGGATGCTGCGTCATTCCTTGAGCATGAGCGAAACGATTTGTGCCAGCTTTTCGTACAGCGGTCCTGTTTTCCGCGCGTTGTTCGCAAGGACGTAGTATTTCAGTGCTGTCAGGCTCTCGTTCTTTTTGCCGTACGCGTCACCGACGCGCGTCAGTCCGTCCGAATATCCCGTCGTGACGAAAATGCGCCGTGCCGCATCCACGTTCCCCGCATTGAACAGCACGTTGCCTTTTCGGTTCAGGGCGACTTTCTGTTCGGGGTTGAGCGTCCCGATCGGTCGGTCGGTTACTTTTATGAATCCGTCGGGGATTTCGTGACGGTGCACAACCTTTTTGAATTCATCAGCATCCACAATTTTTACCTTAAAAGCATATTTTTACGGAATTATCGTATCACAGATTTTCAGTTTGTCAAGCGGATTCCGGCGTTTTTTTCTGATAAAAATTCACGACGGAACGACCGTACCGCCGTTTGTCGGTCAATATGAGACCGCCGATGCGGTCGGGCAGCCTGTCCTCTTCGGGATAGTGGATGAGCGCCGTGCCGCCGTCGCGCAGCAGTCCGCGTTTGTCCGTCGTCCTGAGCAGGTCAAGGCGGAATTGGTAGGGGAACGGCGGGTCAAAGAAAATGTAATCGAACTGATCCTTGCAGCGTTTCAGGAACAGCTCCGCCGCCATAAAATGACAGCCGATTTTGATGCCCAGTTCTTTTTCGGTTATCGCGACGTTTTCGAGTATCGTGTCCGCCTTGATTCGGTCTTTCTCGCACAGTTGTACGTCCGTCGCCCCGCGTGAGACGGCTTCGATTGCCACCGTGCCGCTGCCGGAGAACATATCCAGCCACGATTTGCCGCTCAGGTCGCCCAGTATGGCAAAGACGGATTCGCGCATCCGGTCCATGGCGGGGCGGATGATGCCGTCGGGGCAGCGGATAATCCTGCCGCCAAGCGTGCCTCCCGTAATCCTCATCGGCGCGCCCCGCTGGCGTTGAGCGACCAGTATACGGCATCCTTCGGCAGCCGCCGGTTCGTGCGCGCAAAATCGTATGCGGTCTGCCCCGCCGTTGTCTTGTAATGCGCGCGCGCGCCATGTGCCAAAAGCCATTGTATCGTCGCCGTGGACGTGTTGGTCTCGGCGGCGTACATGAGCGGGGTCTTCCCTTCGTAAGGCGCGTTGATGGCGATGCCTTTGTCGATGAACAGTTGCAGGATATTCGGGGACACTTCGTTGGTGATTCCGTAGATGAACGCGGCGAGTACTTCTTTTTCTGCGACCGAGCGTTTTTCCAGCAGCTGGGAGACGACTTTTGTGTTCTGGGAGAATCCCGTGGCGAGGAGCAGCGCGGTGATGCCGTAATTGTTCTCTGCCTGCGGATCCGCGCCCGCGTTCAGGAGCAGCTCCACTGTCCGGGGGCTGCCTGAGAAACGCGCCGCGAACATGAGTGCTGTCCAACCGTCGTTGTCAGCCGCGTTGACATTCGCCTCGGAATACAGCAGGTTCTCTATCATGCTGATGTTCGCGTCGCGCGCGGCTTTCATCAGGAGGGTTCGCCCTTCGGCATCTTTCGCGTCGGCGTTTTCTATAAACTGATACCGTCCTGCGTTCGGGTCGAACGCGCTTTCGGGGACAGACTGAATTTCGCGGTCAAGCTCCATGTAATCCAGCAGGTATACCGATTTGTACGGCTCCGGCGGACTGCTCTGCGACTCCGCTGGAATGGTCGGCGTTTCGGGAATTTCAGGCTCGGCGGCAATCTCCGGCTCTGGTTCCGGGGGCGGTTCGTCTGGTTCCGGATCGTTCTCAGGCAGGGCATCCTCTGCGACATCGGATTCCTGTTCCGGCTCGATGTCGAAATCAGATTCCGCCGCAAAATCGATGTCCGTCCCGGAATCGAAGCCGGTTTCCGGCTCAATTCCGAATTCATCGTCGGGGTCAAAGTAGAGATAAAACCCCGGCTCGAACTCAAAGTCGAAATCAGGATCCAGCTCAAGGGCAAGGTCGGTTTCCGGCGCGGGCATGGGCGGCGGATTCTCGGCTGGAGAAGCCGGCTGCGTTTTCGGGCGGCGTTTTTTTTCGTCCCCGTAGAGCACCCAGTCAATCAGCTCAAGGTCCGATTCGTTTTTCTTCGGCGTGTTCTCCGCTTTCTGCTGCGGCTCTTTTTCGGACGGCGCGGTGCTTTTCGTGCCCGGCGTGTAAGTGCTCACCGGCGGAAAGGCAATCGTCGGGTCGGGATTCTTCGTCCTTTTCGCATAGGCGCAGAGAGACATCGTTGCTATCAGCAGAAATATATATTTTTTCATCGCGGTGACGCTTGATTATATCCTTCCATTGATTTATCGGCAAGAGGGGCGGGGAAATTGACCGTTGTTTTCGCCCGCACACGGCGGGGATTGACCTAAAGCCCGCAATTTTGTAAGATGACAGAACCTTGAGGCCGCGTATGCGGTTTCCATTTGACCATAAGGAGAATACGAATGAGAAAGTATGAACTTATGACTATCTATCCGGTGGCGGATGATAAGTTTAAGGCCGGTTCGGATGCGGTCCGTGCCGTCCTGTCGGAATTCGGTGCGACGATCGAGAAAGAAGAGCCTTTCGGCGACCGGGATCTCACCCATGAAGTAAAAAAGCAGAAACGTGGTCGTTTCCTGCTGCTCACTATCAGCGCAAATCCGGCGAAGCTCGGCGACATTGACCGCCAGTTCAAGCTGAACGACGATTTGCTCAGGTTTCTGTTCGTGAAACTGGACGAGCGTAAGGCCAGCTAAGCGGCTCGCCGCATTGTGGAGGCAGGTTTATGACAGATATCAATCACGTTACGTTGGTCGGGCGGCTCACCAGGGATGTGGGGAACGATGAGCGTTCTTTCGGGTATCTTCCGAGCGGTCAGGCGCGTGCCAATATCAGCATTGCCGTGAACCGTAACCGCAAGCAGGGCGACCAGTGGGTTGACGAAGCCAATTTTTTTGATGTTACCATTTGGGGAAAGACAGCGGAGAATCTGAAGCCCTATCTGACGAAAGGCAAGCAGATTGCCATCGACGGTTACTTGAAGCAGGATCGTTGGGAGAAAGACGGGCAGAAATTCAGCAAAGTGACGGTCGTGGCGAACAACGTGCAGCTGCTTGGCGGCAGGTCGGACAACGGCGGCGCGCCGCAAGGTTCTGCCGGCGGGTATACGCCGCGGTTTCAGAACAACAGTCCCGCCCAGCCTGAACCGGCTCCGTATGAGGGTGGTTTTGGCGGCAACGACGGCGGATTCCCCGAAGACATTCCATTTTAATCATGTCAAGGAGTATATGATATGTCAGACGAAGTTGAGAAGACAGAAGTAGAGAAAAAACAGACGGCAGAGGCGGATACGCAGAGCGCGGGCGACGGTCGCGAGGAAGAGCGCGGTGCGCGCAAGGGCAAGTCGTTCTTCCGCAAGAGAGTGTGCCGTTTCTGTGCCAACAAGGCAAAGATTGATTACAAGGACGCGGACGGATTGCGCCGCTTTACGACGGAGCGCGGCAAGATTCTTCCGCGGCGTATTACGGGTACGTGCGCGAGGCATCAGCGTGCGCTTTCGCTGGCAATCAAGCGCGCGCGCGTCATCTGCCTGTTGCCGTTCGTCGCGGACTGATTGTCATATCATGCGCGGCGAGCCAACTCCCGGCAGCGCCGCGCGAATACTATACTAGAGAGGAGCTTGTGTTATGAAAGTTATTTTGAATCAAGATGTGAAGCATTTGGGCGAAATGGGCGACGTGAAGAACGTTGCGAACGGATATTACCGCAATTACCTGTTTCCGCATGGGTTTGCCGTTCCGTATAACGACGTGACGGTGGCGTATTTTGAGAGCCGCAAAGAAGAGATTGAGGCACGCAGGGAGCAGAAACGAAAGGATGCCGCCAGCCTCAAAGACAAGCTGGAGTCTCTGACGGTTGAGCTGCTCATGCCGGCAGGACAGAACGGCAAGCTGTACGGTGCGGTCTCGACGCTGACGCTTGCGGACTACCTGCATAAGAACGGCTTTGAGATTGAGCGCAAGCGTATCGAGATTCCGGGACTTGCGATCAAATCGACGGGCAACTATCATGCAATCGTCCATCTGTACGAGGCGCAGACGGCGGAACTGAAGATTTCGGTCATTGCGCAGGAGGACGAAAGCCGGAAAGACGCTCCCAAGGCGACGAAAGAAGCCAAGGATGCGGTTTCTGCCGAAACGTCTGCGGGCGAAACCGAAGCGGCGGCGGAGACGGCGGCTGAATAAGTTTCCTGTTTCCGCATAATGAAGCCGAAGTCGCAGGGCTTCGGCTTTTTCTTTCTCTCTGCCATGAAAGAGGAGAGACCATGGATGCCATATTGAAAGATTCCGTGCCGCCGCATAATGCCGAGGCAGAACAGGCGACGCTCGGCGCGCTGCTTTTGGATTGGAATGCCATCAACGACGTGGTGACCAAGTTGCGCCCGGAGCATTTTTATTCCATGCAGAATCAGGTGGTGTACCGGGCAATGCTCGCTCTGTTCAACCGCAGCGTCACGGGCGATTCAATCACGATTATCGATGAGTTGTCTTCGACGGGCGAGCTTGACAAAGCGGGCGGCGCGGCTTATGTCGCCTCGCTTACCGATGTCGTGCCGACGGCGGCGAACATCGACTATTACGTGAATTTGGTGCTTGACCGTGCCACCCGCCGCAACCTCATCAGGATGTCTTCCGAAATCAAGGCGACCGCTTTTGACGAGACGCGTGAGAGCCGGATGATTTTGGAGGAGGCGGAGAAAAAGATTTTTGCGCTCGCCGATCTGGGGCAGGTGACGACCGTGCACGACATGAAAGAAATCGTGCCCCGGACGATTCAGACGATCGAGCAGCATTACAGCAACCACGACACGTTCACGGGCATTCCGAGCGGTTTTGTCCGCCTGGATACGCTCACGAACGGATTCCAGAAATCGGAGCTTGTCATCATCGGTGCGCGTCCGTCCATGGGCAAGACGGCGCTCGCGCTCAACATGATGGAGCATATCGCCGTGCAGAACAAGACACCGTGCGGTTTTTTTTCTTTGGAAATGTCATACGAGCAGATCGGGCAGCGGTTGCTTTCGCAGAGCGCGCGCGTTTCGGGGGCAAAAATGCGCAGCGGCATGCTTAAAATGGAGGATTTCCAGAAATTGCAGGAAGCCGCCGGCCGCTGTTATGAGGCGCCGCTCTACATCGTGGACACGCCGAATATGCCGCTCATTGACTTGCGCGCAATGGCGCGCCGGTTGGTCGTTAATCACGGCGTGGAGATAATTTTTATTGACTATATCGGTCTGATTGCCACGGAGAATCCGTCCGCGCCGGTGTACGAGCAGATGAGCGAGGTGTCCAAGTCGCTCAAGTCACTTGCCCGCGAGCTTGAAATCCCGGTCATTGCGCTGTGTCAGGTTTCCCGCGACGCGGAGGGGCAGGAACCGACGCTAGCCCAGCTGCGCGGATCCGGCTCCATTGAGCAGGATGCCGATGCGGTCATGTTCATTCATCGCGAGCGGAAAAGTACCGGGGACGATGAGCCGAATCCCGTGCAGGACGCAAAACTTGTCGTCGCAAAACAACGCAACGGACCGACGGGCGATGTCCCGCTTCTGTTCCTGAAAAGTTTTACCAAATTTGA
This sequence comes from uncultured Treponema sp., assembly GCA_964608445.1. Classification (GTDB taxonomy): domain Bacteria; phylum Spirochaetota; class Spirochaetia; order Treponematales; family Treponemataceae; genus Treponema_D. The sequence goes on from CAZSOK010000013.1 coordinate 12,581, forward strand.
GAATAAGCTGAACGACGACGAGCATTAAATCTGCGTGTGCGTCAAACAATGCTGTTTTAGTTGTTTTATCGGATGAAACAGATTGTTTCACGGTATGAAACACAGTGTTTCACGGCGTGAAACACTGTGTTCTGTAAGGGTGTTTATTTTGCGTCGATAGTACCAATCACTTTGTCGGCGATGGCGTCGGAACGCGATCTTTGACTCAGCTGCGTAAGGTCAGCCTTGTTCAGCAAAATCGGCGTGCCGGTCATTGACGTGACGATGATGCCGTTCTGCGTGACGGTAATCGGCGTGGCCGGCTTTACGCGCACGGGCGATTTGAGCTGGTTTTCAAGATTCGCGCTGAATTTGCCCACCACAAAGAATGTGCCGTCCTGCATGACACAGTAATAACTGCCGCCGTCCTGCACGAGCACGGAATTTGCGGCGATTGTTTCGTTGCTTTCTTTGACGATTTCCAGCGTGTCCTTGTTCAGGTGCACGAGCTTGACCGTGCCGTTTCCGATGTTTTCGCCCGCAATGGCGACGAAGGTGTTGCCGTTCTCATAGAACGTGCGGCCCTGAATGACCGTGACGGGTGATTTTTTGATCAGTTCGCCCGTCGTGGCGTTCATGCGCACGATTGCCGAACGCTGACCCAGCTCATCCTCTGCGGTAAGACCGTACACGGTCGGGGCGTTCTCATTTTTCTCCTGCTGTGCGATGACCTGCTGCTGATCCTTTGCGATAGCCGAGCGTTCTTCCTGCGCTTCGCTGCGTTTTTGGTCGGCAGTGTTCTGCGCGGTATCGGCTTTCTGCTGCTGCTCGTCGGCTTTCTGCTGCTGCTCGTCGGCTTTCTGCTGCTGCTCGTCGGACGCTGACTTGGCTTGCTCGGCTTCTGTCTGCTTTGCCTTTGCGTCGTCCGCCGCATCGCGCGCATCTTTCTGCGCCTGCTTGTCGGCAGGATTCTCGGCAGCCTTTTTCTTGGCATCATCGGCGGCTTTCTGTGCCGCTTCGGCCTGTTTTGCCTTCTCGTCGGCGGCTTTCTGTGCCGCTTCGGCCTTTGCCTTCTCGTCAGCCGCTTTCTTTGCCGCTTCGTCGGCCTTTGCCTGTTCCGCCGCCGCCCGCTCTGCCGCCTCGTCGGCCTCGCGTTCTTTTATATCGACCATGCCCTTGCGGTCTTCAATGCCTTTGTCATCGTCTTCCTGCATTGAGGCGATGACTTCTTTTTCGGAGATGACCGACGTGTCAACCGTGCTCAGTCCGCCGTTGATGTCGTACAGCGGAATGACCAGCTGCGTCATGCCCGGCCAGTCGCGGTAGGAGAGCGCGATGCCCACCTTGTCCTCGGTCAGGTTGTCGGTGACGATTTTCTTGTATTTCTGGCGGAACATATCGAGCTTTCCGCGGTACACGGCGTTGTAGACGGTGACGAATGTCGCCACGGTATCCGCGTCCTGCCGCGAGTAGCCGTATGCCGCCGTCAGGTAGGCGGATATGATGCGGCGCATATTGGTGATGTGGTCAACGATGGCGTTCGGACCGATGACCAGGATGTCCGCGTCCAGCTTGCCGGTCTCTTCGGGGTCGATGGCGTGGATGACGGCGTATTTGGGCGCGTAGCCGTATGTTCCCGCCCGGTCAGTGTTCTGCGCGACCACATTGCCGATGCCCGATCCGATCGCACGGATTTCTTCTATCGTGTTGATGACCGAATGCGGACCGACGTAGTTTTCAAATACGACGTCGCTGTTGCTGATGCTCCTGATTTCGTCCTCATCGACTTCCACGGCGTATGCGGCGGAGACGATCGCGAGCGCGGAAATGAGCGCGGAGAGGATTTTTCTGCTGTTCATATATGCTCCTTAAATATATGGTACATTATAGCCCTAAATCCTTTAGTCGCGCAAGGGTCTTGCGGGCGTAATCATGGGTCGCCTTGTCGAACTGCGGGAAAAACAGGTAGGTCAGAATGGCCTTTCCTTTCGTTACCAGCGCGGGACGGCCCATGAACCGGCAGATTTCATACGTCGCGTCGCACAGGATTTTGAGCGTGTTCTGCTCGCGCGGGGTAATCCGTCCGGCGACGAGCGATTCCAGTCCCGCAAGGATCGTTCCGTCGCCGTCGTAGCCCTGTCTTCCCGCCTCGCGGACGGCGAGCGCGATCAGCGACGGTTCTTTTTCGGTGGCGAGCAGCGTGGCGAATTCCCCGGAAAAACAGTCCGTGCCCGACCGCGCCATCAGCTGTATGAGCGACTGCGTGTAGACGGGGTGTTCCGCAAAATATGACGCGCCGTCGCGCGCGTTCCGCCGTACCGCCGCCGAATCGAGGAAATATGCCTGCATTTCTTGCTTGATGTCGGTGAGCCATGCCGCTTCGTTCCTGCCGTAATCGCCGTGCGCCAGTCCGGCGGCGATCTGGTCGAGCGTCTGCGCGGAAAGCCGCTCCAGGTTCGTGCCGTTTATCGTGCTTTGTGCCGTGCCGACCGTCAGGTACGACGGGCGTTCTCTGTGCCTGGCGGCCGTTTTTTTCTCCACGGTTTGGTTCATCAGGAAAGCGCGGATTGACCAGTCCCTTTGGCAGAGGACGAGATAGTTTTGCGCGGTGTAAAAGACGAAATTCCAGTTTTTTTTGGGGGGAAGCGTCGCCTGCCAGACGACAGTGCCTTCCGGCGTGCACTCGAACGCGCGTTTTTCGTCGGACAGGAAGAAGCCCGCCGCTGTGGCGCGCAGGTACGAAAGGCTGCCGGGCTGAAGCCCGCCCAAATCAATCCGGGTGAGCGGCTCTCCCGTGTCAATGGCGATGAGCGAAAGCGATGCCGTCTTTCCGTCCGTGCCCAGGAACGCCGCCGCCGTGCCGTCATGCGCCACGCAGATGTGCCGGAAGCGCGTGTTTGCCTGCGATCGTGCGGACCAGACAGTGCCTGCCGCGTCGCCACGCACGCTGCACAGCGCGATCGTCCCGTTGTCCTGGGAAATGAGGATACCGGCATCGCACTGGCTTGCGGCGATGACGTTTCCCGTGAACGTAATCGTCTCAAGGATTTCGCCGAACGGGCTGACGCGGATGCCCGATGTCGCCCCGTTCTCCGCGCGGCTGCTGACAAAGAGCGAGCCGTCGTTGAAGGCGAGCAGGGGAATCGCCCCCGCATCGCCGGTGACCATAATCCATTTGCGGATGCCGTTCAGCCCGTAGCAGGCAAGCGCGTTCTTTCCCCGCACGAACACGCGCCCGTCCCTGCCCACGAACGGCGTTTCCGTCACCGCAAAGCCGAGGTCGGCGGTCCAGAGCGTCAGCCCGCTCGGATTGATCAGGTTGAGTTTTTTGTCCGCGGTGATGCCGTAGAGAAAATCGCCGAATGCGGCAAGGTAGGGGGTCTGCCGACCGTTCACCGCTTTCTGCCACAGGCACGTCCCTTTTTTGCTGAATGCCGAAATCATCCTGCCGTCGGTGAAGACGGCAAAGCCGTAGTCGGTTTCTACGGGCGGGGTGACTGCCATACCGCCGCCCACCGCAAGCCACGATGCCTGCTGTCTGCTCAGGTCGGCGGCGGGCACGACGCGTCCATCGTTTTTTGGGGGGACAGCCGTGGCGGGCATGAGCAGGGCAACAAAAAAAATCAGCGTTCGGAGCGGGCGGGGCATCAGGGCAATCTCATCAGGGGGCAGGGTACTCAAAAAAGGCGAGGCTTTCTATGTGCGAAGTCTGCGGGTAAAAATCCGGCAGGTACAGTGCGGTCAGCGCATATCCGGCGCGTATGAGCGCGGCGGCATCGCGGGCGTGGGTGGCGGGATCGCAGGAAAGGCTCCTGACGTGCCGAGGTTTGTGCGTGCAGAGCCAGTCGCGCACTTCCTTTTCCATGCCCGAACGCGGCGGGTCGATGACGACGGCATCAAAGTCGCCTCCCTGCGCAATGACCTGCGCCGCGTTCTCGCGTACCCACCTCGCGCCGCTTACGCCATAGCTTTCGTGCTTTTTTCCCCGGAGGTTTATTTCTGCCTGTACGAGCGCGTCGCGGTTATGCTCCACGAGCGTCACCTGCGCAAAAGTATCCGACAGGAAGACTGAGAAAATCCCCGCGCCCGCGTATATATCGAGCGCGCGCTTTCCGGCGAGGCCGTGCGTGATCGTGCCGACGGTCTTTTCCAGCACGTCAAGGTTGGACTGGAAAAAACCGCGCGTGTCAAACTGTATGGTTTTTCCCGCAAGCAGCAGGGTACAGACCGACTGCGCGTCTGCCGTCGTCCCCGCAAAGCGCGGCCTGACGGTATGCTTGATTCGTTTTTTGAGTTTTTCGCTCATCGTCCGGGGCGCGCGTTTTTTTTCTTCCGCAATCAGCAGATGATCGAACGGCGTTGCGTTCTGTACGCGGCTGTCGCCGAACAGGTGGCAGCGTCCGCGCGGTCGTTCTTGCTGCGGCACGGCGGCAAGGTATGCGTTGACCTGCGGCGTGGCGACGGGACAGGCGGCAAGCGGCACGACCGTATTGCTCTCGCGCCGGTTGAACCCGCCGTCCGTCAGCTGGATACGCGCGCGGTATCCCCGGTCGCTGCCCGCGATCAGCTGGATATTTGGCACGGCGATGCCTTCCCGCGCGAAGCAGTCCCGCAGGATCTGCGCACGGAGCGCGCGCTGCTGTGCGGCGGAGATATGCTGCATATTGCAGCCGCCGCAGATACCGTACAGCGGGCAGAACGGCTGCGCACGGTGCGCGGACGGCTCGACGACCTGCGTGATGTCCGCAAGGTCATAGTCACGGAACGACTGGCTGATTTCGATTTCCAGGGTTTCGCCGGGAATGGCGTAGGGAATGAATACGGTCTTTCCGCCCACTTTTGCCATGCAGCTTCCGCCGAATACCATTTTTTCCGCAACGACCCGTATACCCATGACGCAAGCATAGCAGAAATCGCGCGGAATGTACAGGATAGTGGGCTGCCGCGTTCCCCGCCAGGAACCTGCCCGCGTCCCCGCAGGGGACACAGACAGGTTCCTGGCACTGACACGGGCGGGGACGCGGCACGGACATACGTTCGTCCCTGGCAGGGATCTGTACACGTCCCCGGCAGGGACAAAACGCAAGGCAGTCCCCGCCAGTGTTCTGCCCACGTCCCTGTTGCGGACTGTTGTCCCCATCAAACGGAGCTGTGCGATTGCTGCCGGGAAGGCGGGGTTATATTTTCGTGAAGATAAAGTTGCAGAACGTCTTGATTCGGTTGATGAACGACGTTTCCACGCGGTCCGCAAGGAAGAAGATTTTGAACGTGTCCACGCCGCCGACCGCGTACAGCACCCAGTTGTCGCCGTCCCGGAACACCGTGATTGCGGATTTCATGTTCTCTGCCTTGACGGCGTTGAAGCGGTCGTGATAGCGCAGCGTGTTCAGGTTCGTCATGTCGTAATAGATGCTGTCATCGGTTTCTTCCAAATGTATGTCGGCTTTTATGATGCCGAACGGGGACATCTCCAGGTCGGCACGGATATTGGTATTCGCGCCGTCTTCGGTCTGCCCGGTGATTGTCGCGGATTCGTATAAGTCGTACCAGCTCTGCGTCCGCTCGGAATAATAGGGGATGCCCGCGTAGTCCGGGATATTGACCAGCGCCGCTTTTATGTCGTCGCGCAGGTTCTCGTTCCCCGCGTAGGGGCGGATCTGGATGATTTCCGCCGTGTAGTTCGGGTCGAGCTTTTTCATCGTCCTGATGAGCTTTTCCGTCTCCTGCCGCTCCTGCATGCAGATATGCTTCATCTTGCCGATATTCCTGATGACGACCTCGCCGTTCGCGAGCCGCTCGCGCTCGTCTGCGGACAGCTTGTCGTTGAACAATTGCGCCCCCGCAAGCGGAATGACCGCCACGAGCAGCGCGATAAGCAGCAGTGTCCTCTTCATGATGACCTCCGTATTCGCCTCATCATACCATAAAAAATCGATTGTGAGAATCGTTACGCTGTGGTATAATGAAAGGCATGATTGCTCCGTACATAAAGGAAACGATACATAGCAAGGGCGCGTCCGTTATCCGCAGGATGTTTGAGGAAGGCATCGAGCTGAAGGCGAAGTACGGCGCGGACAACGTGTTTGACTTTACGCTGGGAAACCCCGATTTGGATCCGCCCGATGCGGTCGCCGCCGCCGTGCGCGAGGTCGCGCAGGACACGGGACACGGCCGGCACGGGTATATGCCGAACGCGGGCTACCCCGACACGCGCGCGGCGATGGCGCAGAAGACCGCCCGCGAGCAGGGCGTTCCCGTTGCGGCAGGGCATATCGTGATGACCGCAGGCGCGGCGAGCGCGCTCAACTGCGTGTTCAAGGCGGTGGTGTCGCCGGGCGACACGGTGATTGTCCCCGCGCCGTTCTTTGCCGAATACCGTCATTACGTGCGCAATGTTTCGGGGACGCTCGTGGAAGTGCCGTCGCGGGAGGATTTTTCGCTCGATACGGATGCCATTGCGCGCGCGCTGCATGACGGCGGGGACTCGGTTGCGGCTGTCCTCATCAATTCCCCGAACAATCCGACCGGCAAGGTATACGGCGAGGACGACATCGTTCGGCTGACAGACGCGCTCAAGGCGCACGGGGCGCGGACGGGGCGGTATCCGTATCTTGTCTGCGACGAGCCGTACCGCGCGATTACGTATGACGGCAGGAGCGTCGCGCCCGTGTTCGCGCATTATGACGAGGCGGTCATCGTCACCTCGTTCGCAAAGAACCTGAGCCTGCCCGGCGAGCGGGTCGGGTACGTGGCGATCAACCCTGCCTCCGCCGACGCGGATGATTTTGTGGGCGCGGTGACGTTTGCCCTGCGCACGCTCGGCTTCGTGAACGCGCCCGCGTTTTTCCAGAAAGTCGTGGCGAAGTCATGGGACGCGCCGGTGGATTATTCGTCGTATGAGCGGCGGCGCGACCTCCTGACGGCAGTGCTTGACAAGGCGGGCATCCGCTACGCGCGGCCGGAGGGCGCGTTCTACCTGTTCTGCAAAGTGCCGGAACGGTGGAGCGGGGACGACACGGCATTCTGCGACCACCTCAAGAAATACCTGATTCTGGGCGCGCCCGGAAGCGGCTTTGGCGGCAAAGGATGGTTTCGTCTCGCGTACTGCGTGAGCGAACGGACGATAGTCGGCAGCGAATCGGCGTTTGTCGCCGCGATGTAAGAGCGATCAACATACTTCGACGCAGGGCATCGAAGTATGTTGTCCTCATAAGGTATTGCAGTCGGGTTTTATACCCTTTGTTACGACGCAGCGCGTCGGGGTATTAAACCCTCCACACGAAAATAACGCGAGAGATAAGGAGTATTGCGATGAAAATCTTGATGGTCAGCGCAGAGGTTGTTCCCTTTGCGAAAACAGGCGGGCTGGCGGATGCCGTTTCCGCGCTTGCCGGGAATTTGAGCTTGATGGGACACGACGTAAAAATCGTCATGCCCCGCTACTATAAAATCGACCGCAAAAAGCTGGAGCTGGTTCCCGGTCCGCTCGGCGTTCCCGTGGGCATGGGGCAGGAGTGGACGGCGCTCTACACGGCAAAGCTTCCCGGCTACCCCAAGGTGGACGTGTACTTCCTCGACCATGAGCAGTGCTTTGGGCGGGACGGCGTGTACGGCACGAAGTTCGAGCCTGATTTCTATGACAACCCGTACCGCTTTTCGCTTCTGGCGCACGGCGCGTTCCAGGTCTGCAACAAGCTGGGCTGGTATCCCGACATCGTGCACGCGCATGACTGGTCGGCGGGGCTTGTCCCCGTGCTGCTCAAGTTCGTGTGCCGCAGCCAGCCGATGTACCGCAACACGGCGAGCGTGATGACCATCCATAACATGGGCTATCAGGGCGTGTACGGCAAGGATAAATTCTCCGACCTGGGCATTGACTGGGGGCTGTATTACGGCGCGGGATTTGAGCGCAACGGCGCGATCAATTTCTTGCAGGCGGGCATCTCCTCTGCCGACATGGTGACGACCGTTTCGCCGACGTATGCGCGCGAGATTCAGACTGCGGAGGGCGGCTTCGGCTTGGACGGGCTGCTGCGCGTGCGCAGCGACGTGGTGCGCGGCATCGTGAACGGCATCGACGACACCGTGTGGAACCCGGAGACGGACAGCCTGATCCCGCAGCATTTCAGCTGGAAGGATATGGCGGGCAAGGCAGCCTGCAAGGCGGCATTGCAGAAACAGTTCAATCTTCCCGTCAATCCCGATATTCCCGTGGTCGGCCTGGTGAGCCGCCTGGTCGATCAGAAAGGCGTGGCGGAGATTTTCGCGCCCACGTACGGAAGCCTTTACCGGATGTGTACCACTATGGACATGCAGTTCGTCATGGTGGGCAGCGGCGATCGGTGGTGCGAGGACGAAATCCGCACGTTGCAGGGAAAACTGCCGAATTTCCGCGCGCTCCTCGGATACAGCGAGAACCTGAGCCATTTGATTGAGGCGGGCGCCGATTTCTTCCTGATGCCGTCGCGCTACGAGCCGTGCGGCCTGAACCAGATGTACAGCCTGAAATACGGCACACTCCCGATCGTTCGCCGGACGGGCGGTCTTGCGGACACCGTGCAGAACTACGACGAGCGGACAGGCGAGGGGACGGGCTTCATGTTCGACCAGCTCACGCCGCAGGCGGTCTATGACACGGTTGGCTGGGCAATGTACGCCTACTACAACAAAAAAGACCACATCAAGGCCATGCGGAAACGCGCGATGCAGCAGGATTTCACCTGGAAAGCCAGCTGCGAGAAATACACCGACGTGTACAAGGAAGCGATGTTCCGCGGATTCGGCTGGCACGAGTAGCAAGAATGCCGGCAGC
>CAZSOK010000014.1:0-16790 GCA_964608445.1 uncultured Treponema sp.
TCAATGCCGCATAAAGAATGCCACGGCATTTGCCGTGGCATTCTTCTTCGTACTATTAGTCGTTTTTGTATGTGGTTGCCGTTTCGTGTTCCCGATATACCCTGCTCCGTGAGAGTTGTGCGAGCATTACGTCTTTAGTTACTGATCCGTGTTCTTGATAAGTCTTGTAGTCAACAATGAGAGATTTATTCAAAGTACCGCTGTATGTAGGCAAATGATACCTAGACGTAGATACGTTGCTTGGCCACGATTCTCCCTCTCCAAATTCTGATTTTCCTGTAAAAGAGACGGTCGATCCGCTTATTTTATATGTGCCTATCTCTAATGCGACCGTTCCAATATACGGTTCTCCCTCATAGCTCCGTATATACGTCCCGTCATCATACAGATTGTAGGTGTCGGTGTACGAGGTTTTATACTGATATGCAGTGCCGTTTGTACCCTCATTGTTGCATCCGACGATACAAAACACCCCCCCCGTTGCCAAGCAGACAGTCGCCGCAACGACCGCCAGTTTCTTCCATAATTTTTGCATGATATGCTCCTTCCGACCTTTTCGGTCGTGTTGTTTTTTCAGCGATTCCGACGAACCGCTGTTTTTTGCTTATGTTCTGCTCCATTCCGTTCCGCTACGCAGGTACACGCCCCGCGCCGCCATGTACGAACCGACGGTGGGATTTCCCGAACGCATTGCCGCCTCACGGAACTTTGCGCCGCTGGGGAATACGGTATTGTCGGCAATGCACGTGCCGTCTCCCTTGAACGTGACGCTGCCGAGGTTACCGCAAGACGAGAACGCATCCCTGTCGATGTATTCCACGCTTGCAGGAATGGTTATGTCGCCGAGCGACGTGCAGTTATGGAACGCATACTCGCCGATCGTTGTGACAGAATCCGGGATTGCGATGTCGCCAAGCGATATGCAGTTATAGAACGCGTAGTCGCCAAGCATTGTGACGGAGTTCGGAATGAAGATTTGTCGTAATTGTCTCCACCCTGCGAACGCCTCGTTGCCGATTTGGTCAAGGTTGTACGGCAAGATAAGCGAGACAATCATTGCCGAGCCGGTCAGATATGATGACGCGACGAACCCGGTGACGGAACTTTCCGAAAGATCAAGGTTGACGTACCGGCGCGCCTTTGCAAGAACCGCATATAACGCCGATGCCGTTTCTTTCCCGTCAAACGCGATGTCAACGGGATCATCCGGGGTTGCTCCGCCCTCTGCGCTTTCCAGCGCAGCTTCCAGTTTTGCAAGCGAGTGTACTGCGTCAGAATCAGTGTCGGTACGGATTGCGGTATTGCACCCTGCCGTGATTATGACGGAGCACAGTGCGGCAACCGTTGCCGCTTTCTGCGCGTATCGTCGTATTCGTTTCAATCCACTCCTGCACATGATTCTGACGCACCGTTTTTTGTTATTTTTTCATCTGTTCGGCAGCCCGTTGGTTTGCCGAGTTGCGCTGCTGCATTTCATTCAGCATGGACTGGGCTTCCAGGTTGCGGCTGCTCGCCACAAGCTCTTCCATGAGGATGATTGCTTTGTCCGTACCCTGCGCCACTTCCGTCATCACCGCCTGATTGTAGCCTGCCGCAAAGTCCTTTGACTGGGCATAGATCTTGCCGTAAGCGGCCGCGGCGTTCGCATAATCTTTTGCGCTGACCAGTTTTTTCGCCTCGTTCATCGCACTCTTGACATTCGGGTCGGTGCTGTCCGTCTTGGCGAGTTTTAGCGAAAGCGTTCGCTTGGTGGGTACCATGTCGCTGATGATTTTCTTGGTCGTTTTGCTTCTTGCGGAAGCGATGACCGACGCGTCGGTCGGCAGTTTTGAGCGATCCGTGTTAGGCATACCAACGGTCTTTCCCGATGTTGCCGTATTCTTGCCGACGGATGCTATGTTGCGGACACGGATAAGTTCGTAGTCAATGGTTACCATTGCAACCTTTGTGTAGGTTTCGACTAGCTGGTAGACCGTCTTTCCGGCGGCATCTTTGAGGATAGTGCCGTCTGATTTTTTCACCGCTTCCTTATTCTTTTCGGTCTCAATGGTTGTCGAGCCGGTCATTTTTAGGATAAGCAGCGCGTCAACCGTTCCCGTGTATTCTGACGTAACGAACAATGCGTCTGCCACATTGATATGTTTTCCGCCGCCCAGGATGCTGAACAGTTCGCCCATGTCTCTTGAGTCGGGCTTGTCAAGTCCGTAGCATACACCCACCAAGGTAACGGAACTGCCTTTGCTCAACGCGGTGGCTTTTTTGACTTCTGACCTTTCAATGTACACATCGACCGAATCGTTGCCCACGCCGAGCCGGATAGCGCGTTCTTGAATTTCCGTGACCGTGCCGGAGACTTTGACGGTTTTTCCTTTGTAGGTCGTGTTCGCTGCCATTGCGTTGGCATCGTAGGCTTTTACCATGCTCGCGGCATTTGTTTCTGTGGCATCGTGCAAAAGCCTTTGCAGTCGCAGCCATTGCTGTGCTTCGCTGATTTCTGCCGAGGTAGCAATACTGTACAGCCCGGAACTTGTCAGACCCGTTGAGATTTCCGCCGCCGTGTCGGAATCATTGGATATAATGCCGATTTTGTTGATTCCCCGCATGTCAAGCCGCGCCGGCTCCATGTAGGATATGGGAACTGCCGTTTGGCATCCCGTTGCAAGCACTGCCGCAGTCAGTGCGGCGGCAAACAACATCGCTGTTTTCTTCATAATAATACTCCTATCCCGTTTACTTTTTTGCTTTGTTTATATTCTTCAATGCCTTTTTGCCGTTCTTCGTCGTGGCCTTGACGGACATGCCTTCTGTTATGGCTGCGCTTGTATACGCGCCTTTGGGATCGACCTTGCACTTTGCGGCATCCAGGTTCATTTCGTACACGATGATTTCAGCAACAAGGCTGTTTCCGTTGACGACATCGACCACCGTACCCACTGACACGCCCTGGACGGGGATTTCGATGATTCCGCCGGAGACGCTCAGAACGGTGGGCGGGCAAAGCGTATTGGCAAAGTCAAGGGCGATTGTTTTTGCGACCGCCTCTGCCATTTCCTTTGGAGAAAGCACCTTAGATATAAACTTTCCCGGATCGGCAACATGACCTTGCTGGAACTGCTTGTCAAAAACAATCTCGCCTGTTTTTGCGTCCGAAACTTTTGCGGCAACCGTTAGCGCATACGTATTGACTGGAGAAAAAAGTTTGGGAATTTTGCCGCTAAGGACTTCCTCGGCTCTTGTTGCCGTAAAGTCCTCAATGACGGCTTCAAAAACATAGTCCGTATTGCTTTGATCTTCCGTCAAAACTTCAAACGCCCCTGTTTTGGCTATCTCTGAAAGAAGGTTAGAGTGCAAAACAGGGATAACGTCTGCAATGCTGACCGGTGTTTCTGCTTCATACAGTAAGTCGGGAGCGGCTGATGTTTGTTTTATATCCTTTACGGTACGTAATCCAGCAACCTTTCCCTCAGGCAGGTCTGTGCCATAAAGCGGTCCCCAATATCCTTTTACATTTGTTTCGCTTTGTGCCGCAGTCGTTTCCGATACGACAACCGCAGGCTTTTTGTTCTGCGCAGATATTGTTGCGAATGCACATGCCGCCGCAACAAAAACCAGAGCTTTTCTCATTTCTTCCTCCAAATCGTTTGGTGTGCAAAATATACCTATTAAGTCTATTTTTGCAAGATGTTTCCTATAGTATCGCATTAAAAAGGTGTTGTAAATACCTATTCGATTGAATATGGTATGATTATTCAAAGAATTATCCTTATTCATGCGGAAAAGCTCATGGCCCGACTGTGATACCGTATGAGAACGACATACCTTGATGCGCTGCGTCGAGGTATTTGATTAGTTTTAGATATGACGAATATCAGAAGCGTTTTGTCCTACAATATGAAGTCCCGGCGCAAGATGCTCGGCCTTTCTCAGATAGACCTTGCCGAAAAGACGGGAAGCGCGGCGAATTATATTTCCAAAATCGAAGCCGGGCGGCAGTTTCCCTCCGTGGAGATGATAGAAAAACTTGCGTCCGCGCTCCAGATGGACACGGTGGAGCTGTTCGCGCTTTCGGGGCAGCAGCAGGCCCGTATGCAGTCGGAAAAGTCCGCGCTTTTGCGGCGCATTTCTGACGAGGTGGACTTATTTATAGAAAAGATTAGCTCGCATGTTTCTCCGTAAGAAGAAGTGTGTTCCCTGGTAGGAAACATTCCGTTTTCTCCGAGAAAACGACCAGTTTCATACTAGAAAACTCCCCGTTTCATAGTATAAACCGCGCGGTTTCATCGGAAGAAACGCTGAGTTTTCTAGTATGAAACACTGCGTTCCGTTAGGGCGGTCCTGCGTGTTGATTGACGGGGGCGGGATTTCGCGGTATACTGGCAAAGATACTGAAATATGACCGAACATGACGTGATGATGCAGCATTCGTGCGCAGGGGCGGGGACAGTTCTTGTATGAGACGGATTCCCCTCAAGCGGCGGCCGCTTTTTTCTGCGGACGCGATTCCTGATGACAGCCGGGATATACTCGAACATTTTGACCGCGTGGCAGCCGACGTGCTGCATTTGAGCGGCAAGCACCGGGTGCAGCTGGGCGGAACGATAAAACGGCTTTCGCATGAGCTGACCGACCGCCGGGCGGCACGGCGCGTAGGCTACATGAATGACAGCGGCTTTGTCAGCGCGTACATCAATTATTTTATGTGGTGGAATTTGGTGCGGCTCACACGGCTTTTTGCGCCGTTGCCGCGCGGGGCGTTTTCCCTTGCGGACGGCGATGTCGTGCTTGACGTGGGGAGCGGTCCGCTCACCGTGCCGATTGCGCTGTGGCTTGCCCGTCCCGAACTGCGCGCAAAAAGACTGACCGTGTACTGCCTGGACTTGTCGCAGACCGCGCTTGCGAGCGGCGAGGAACTCTATCTTTCGGTGGCGGCAAAGACGCTCAAGGCGGGCGAGTTGCCCTGGAACATCGTGCGCGTCCGGGGCGAGCTGGGGACGCGCATCAAAGAAAAAGCCGCGCTCGTCACCTGCGCCAATGTCTGCAACGAGCTGCTTCAGGCAAGCACGATGCCTCCCGACTTCCTGGCGAAGAAATACAGCGGCGACCTGCTTTCGTATATCGACGCGGAAAAAAAAGATGCGGGTATCCTGCTCGTTGAGCCGGGCGACCCGGTTTCCGCGCGGTTTGTCGCGCTCATGCGGGAAGCGTTGTTGCGCCGTTCGTTCGTGCCGTTCGCGCCCTGCCCGCACACGGCGCGCTGTCCGATGACGGGCAATGCGAAGAAAGGCGGCAAATGGTGCAATTTTGCCTTTGCCGCAGACGACGCGCCGCCTGCCCTGCAAAAAATCTCCGCAAAGGCGGGCTTGCCTAAGGAGCGCGCGGTACTCAGTTTCGTGCTGGCAAAAAAGGGCGAGCCCGCGCCAAAGCGCGATGCCGAATCGCCCGGAGAACAGCCCAAAAAACGGCTTGCCCTGCGCGTCACGTCGGATTTTATCCGTCTGCCTGAACTGCGCAAGAGCGGGTACTATGCGTGCAGTGAGCTGGGCTTGGTGCTTGCCGTGGACAAGACGCACGTGCATCCGCACAACGGCGAGCTGCTTTCCGTCGCGTACCCGGCAGACACGGACGTTCGTGACAAAAAATCGGGAGCGATGATGATAGAAATATAACGCGCGGACAGGGTAAGACGCTTTCTTTGGCGCGTTCGTTGTGTTATACTACCGGTGCCACGGGAGAATCATACAGATGAAATCGAAGAAGCGGGACAGCATAAAGGTCGTTTCAGTTTTCAGCGGATTTGTCGTCGCCATTATTTTTGTGGTCGGGACGTTCTGGTCGGGGCGGCGCGCGAGCGATGATACGGAAAAAGCCGTGCGCAACGTGAGCCTTTTATATATGAACGAACTGACCAACCGCTACGAACAGGTGGTGGAGACTTCGCTTTCGACGTATGTCAACGACATGGAAATCGCGCTCGGCCTGCTGAGAAAAGAGAACCTTGCGAGCGACGAGGCTTTGCACACGTATCAGGTGGAAATGAAACGGCTGTACGGGCTGGATAAATTCGCCTTTGTGGACACGCACGGGACTATCTACACGTCGCGGGGCACGCGCACGGACATTGGCCTGTACCAATTTGACTACAACGCGCTTTCTGCGCCCGAAATTTCAATTAAGGACGCGGGCGGCGATAAGAAAGTCATCATTGCCGCGCCCGTGGATCGCCTGCCGTTCAACGGCGACCTGCTCGTGGCCTGCTTTATGGAAATCGACATGGAAAAGATGCTGGCGGATTTTTCCTTGCAGTTCGTGAATGTCGGCATTACGTTCTGCACGATTTACACCAAGGACGGCGTTTCGTTCTCCAATACGTTCCTTGACGGGCTGGGCAGCGATGCCAACCTGCTCGACGCGCTGGAAAACGCCCGCTTTGAGAAAGGCTATTCGCTTGAGAAGATGCGCCGCGACTTCAGCGAAGGCAACGAGGGCATCGCCTCGTTCTCCTACAACAATATCCGCGAGACGATGTATTACAAGCCCGTGCGCAACACGGACTGGATGCTCACGTATCTTATCCATGAGAGCGTCATTTCCGACCAGATTATTTCTATTTCAAACGGTATCATCACGCGGAGTCATTGGTTTTCTGCGTTCGCCATTGTCGTCCTTGTCGCGCTGTTCATCGGCATTTTCGTGCAGATGCAGAAAAGCGCGCGGCTCATGCTCGAAAAAGAAGTCGCCGATACGGAAAACCGCATTACGCAGGAGGAACTGCGCAAGCAGCTCGCCTTGCAGCAGGAAATCTCACGGCAGGAACGGCGGCACTGTGCGCAGGACAACATGATTACCGCGCTTGCCTCGGATTACCGCAGCGTCTATTACGTCAACCTTGACACCGACGACGGCATCTGCTACCGCACGGACGGGTCGCTTGAAATTGCGGTCAACGAGGGCGGCCATATTCCGTTCCGCCAGACGTTCGCCGCCTACGCGAACAACTTTGTGGCGGAGGAGTACCGGCAGAAATTCCTTGACTTTATCGACCCGGAGAACATCCGCGCGGCGTTGCACAAGAACGCGCTCATTTCCATCCGCTATCTGGTGAACCATAAGGGCAAAGGCACGTATGAAATGCTCCGCATGGCGGGCGTTCGGAAAGAAGAGGAGCGCGTTGACGGCAAGATTACGTTGATCGGCGTGGGCTTCTCCGACATTGACGAAGAGATGCGCGAGTCGCTCGCCAAGAATCAGGCGCTTTCCGACGCGCTCAAGATGGCGGAGGAAGCGAGCAAGGCAAAGACGGCGTTCTTGAGCAGCATGAGCCATGAGATACGCACGCCGATGAACGCGATTATCGGGCTGGATACGATTGCGCTCAAAAACAAGCAGTTGTCCGCCGAGACGCGCGGGCAGCTGGAGAAAATCGGCATGAGCGCGCGGCATCTGCTCGGCCTGATCAACGACATTCTTGACATGAGCCGCATTGAGAGCGGGCGGATGGTACTCAAGAACGAGGAGTTTTCGTTCCGCATGTTCCTTGACCAAATCAACACGATTGTGGACAGCCAGTGCCGGGACAAAAAGCTGCGCTACGAATGCACGATGATGACCAAAATTGACGAGCATTATATCGGTGATGACATGAAGCTCAAGCAGGTGCTGATCAATATTTTGGGCAACGCCATCAAATTCACGCCGTCACCCGGAACGGTTTCGCTTGCGATTGCATGCACGGCGCGGTTTGAGAACCAGACGACGTTGCGCTTTGTCATCTCCGACACGGGAATCGGCATGGACAAAGAATTCCTGCCCCGGATTTTTGACGCGTTCGCGCAGGAAGATGACACGGCGACCAGCAAATATGGCGGTTCGGGATTGGGCATGGCGATTACCAAGAATATCGTGGAGCTGATGAACGGCAATATCACCGTGGAGAGCGAAAAAGGCAAGGGATCTACGTTTACGGTGTCGGTCACGCTGCTCAACACAGAGCCGAAAGCGGAAGCAGCGTCGTTCGATGTCAATCCTGCCGATTTGAAAGTGCTTGTGATTGACGACGATGAAGTCGCCTGCACACACGCACGTATCGTCCTTGATGAAATCGGCATTGCGGCGGACACCTGCATGAACGGCGAGGGGGCGTTGAAGCTGATTCAGAATCAGGTCGCGCGGCACGAGCCATACAACCTCATTTTGGTAGACTGGCAGATGCCTGAGACGGACGGCGTGGAGCTGACGCGCAGAATCCGCGAGCTTATCGGGCAGGAGACGACGGTCATCATCCTTACCGCGTACAACTGGACGACCATTGAGGCTGAGGCAAAGTCTGCGGGGGTGGACAGTTTTATGAGCAAGCCGCTGTTCGCTTCCAGCGTGATGAGCGAATTTACCGTTGCCTTGCGCAAAAAGCACCGCGCCAATGTCGCCGCCGAAATGTCCAAGGTCGATTTGCACGGGCGGCGTATCCTGCTTGCCGAAGATATGCAGATCAACATGGAGATTATGAAAGAGCTGCTGGACATGGAGGGCATGGAAGTCGAACACGCAGAGAACGGGCAGATTGCCGTGGATATGTTCAAGGCGAGCGAGCCGGGGTATTTTGACGCGGTGCTGATGGACGTGCGGATGCCCGTCATGGACGGCTTAAAGGCGACAGCCGCCATCCGTGCGCTCGACCGCCCCGACGCAAAGGACATTCCGATTATCGCGATGACGGCAAACGCGTTTGACGAGGACGTGCAGCATTCGCTCCAGGCGGGCATGACGGCGCACCTGACAAAGCCCGTCGAGCCGGAAAAACTGTACAGCTCGCTTGCGGAGCTGATTGGCGCGCGGCTCGCCCGCTGACACTCTGCCGCTACTTGTACAGGCTTTTTATCTCTTTTGCGTACAAATCGTTGATTTTATAGCGCATGATTTCCTGCTTTGCGGAAAGCTCCACGCCGACTTCAAAGGGCTTTTCCAGCAGCGCGACTTTGTTGATGCGCTCGTACATTTTGAAGCCGTTTTTTGCGTTTACGCGCAGGCCGACTTCGTTTTCAATCAGGTGATTGATTTCCGTCGTCTTGAGCAGGTCGGCATACGTCTTGTACGCAAGGGCGCTTTCTTTGGCAAAGGATTCTATTTCGTCCTTTTCGGGAACGATGAGCGCGGCGAGGTAGCGTTGGTCCTGCCCCACGACGACCGCCGTCTGCACAAAGCGTGATTCCTGTATCTTCATCTCAATCGGGAGCGGCTCCACGTTTTCGCCGCCGAGCTGCACGATCGTGTCTTTGGCGCGTCCGCGCAGGACAATCTCATTGTGGCGGGTCAGTATGGCAATGTCGCCCGTGCTGAACCATTCGTCTTCGTTTATCGCTTTTTTGGTCAGGTCGGGGCGTTTGTAGTAGCCTTTCATCACCGTGCCGCCCTTGATTTCAAGCACGCCTTTCTTGCCGCGTCCTACGTCCTTGCCCGTCTCAAAATCGACGACGCGGGCGGAAATGCCCCGGATGGGCGAGCCGACGTTGCCGAACACGGGATTTTTAATCGGGCGCACGGAGATAATCGGCGCGGTTTCGGTCAGGCCGTAGCCTTCCACCAGTTTTACGCCGATTGCCCAGAAGAACGCGTCCACCGCGCGCGGCAACGCCCCGCCGCCTGCCACGCCCGCGCGGAAACCCGTGCCGAGCATCGCCTTGATTTTGCGGAACACGAGCACGTTGCCCAAAAGCCGGATCGGATACAGCGCGAGCCAGGGAATGACGAATCCCGGCCATTGCAGCCACCGCTTGTCAATGCCGAAACGCGACGTCTTGTCGAACAGCACGCGGTCGATTTTGGCATGAATCAGCGCGACGCGCACGAAAAACCTGAACAGCAGGTAGATGATGCCGCCGGTCTTGCGCATATTGCGGTAAATGCCGTCGTACACTGCCTCAAACACGCGCGGCACGGCGGGAAGCACCTGCGGGTTCAAAGCCTTTAAGTCCGCGAGCAGCACCGCGCCAATCGGCTTTGAGTAGCAGATTGTCGCCGCCTGGCTCATCACCACGTATTCTACGGCGCGTTGGAACGCGTGCCACACGGGAAGCACCATCAGCCCGCGGTCGCCGGGATACAGGAAGATGCGTTCGTCCACTTCGTCCAGCTGCGTGATAAAATTGCCGTTGCTCAGCATGACGCCTTTGGGTTGCCCGGTCGTTCCTGACGTAAAAATAATCGTCACGAGGTCGTCCCACTTGCCCTTGTCAATCTCTTCGTTCACGGAATCGGGGTGCTGCTCGTTAAATGCCTTGCCTTTGGCAATGATGTCGGCGAACGTGAGCAGGACGATTCCTGCGTCTTTTGCGGCGTTGTTGTCTTTGTCGGTCGGCTCTTCAAAGCAGATGAGCGTCTGCACGAGCGGCAGCTGGTCGCGCAGGGCAAGCACTTTCTGAATCTGCGTGGAATTCTCCACGATGACCGTGCGGCATTCGGCGAACGAAAGGATATACGCCAAGTCGGCGGGGGTCGCGTCGCAGCCGCGCGGAATGTCTATCGCGCCGATCGCCATAATGCCCATGTCGGCGTGTTCCCATTCCCAGCGGTTGTCGCTTATCAGGCCGAGGTGGTCGCCGCGTTTTACGCCCAGGGCGAGCAGTCCGCCCGCAAAATCGACGGCATCGGCATACGCGTCCTTGTAGGAAATCGGCGTGAATGCGCCGTCCTGCTTGTACAGCTGGAATGCGGTTTCGGGATAGTCCTGCGCTTGTTTTCTGAAGATTTTTACCAGTGTTTTTTCCATAGCGTATGCTCCCCTGCCGTCAGAACGTCATCCCGTCGGTATATGAAATATCTTTCAGATTATATACCCGAACAGCATAAAAATCTAGGAAAAAAGGCGGGATTGCGGTATACTTGATGCCATGAGACGGCTGTTTTTTATCGTCGTGTTGACCTGCGGGCTGCTGTTGCCCGGTGCTGCCCGCGAGCGGATTTTCTTGTGGGACGGCGTTCCGGGCATGGAGACGAACGTGCGCGACACTATTTTGTATCCGTCGGTGGTGCGGCGTGACGACGGCAAGAAAACGGCGGCGGTCATCATTTGTCCCGGCGGAAGCTACCATCATTTGGGCATGCCGCACGAAGGCTTTGCCTCGCAGGATTGGTTTGTCTCCGTGGGAATCAGCGCGTTCGTCCTGCGCTACCGGGTGGCATACAATGCGCATCATCATCCCGCAATGCTTGAGGACATTCAGATGGCAATTGCGTTTGTGCGGGAGCATGCGGACGAGTGGAATATCGACAAGACAAAAATCGGCGCGATCGGCTACAGCGCGGGCGGGCATTTGGTGACGATGGCGGGCGCGTTCGGGGCAGAAAGCGAGCTGGAGAAATGGGGCATACAAACGGCAGAAAGCGTGCGCCCCGATTTCGTCATGCCGGTGTATCCCGTCGTCTCCATGCAGGACGACATCGCGCACCGGCGTTCGCGCAAAAGCCTGCTGGGTCGCGACCAGTCGCCGGAGCGCAAGGATCGCTTCAGCATGGAACTGAATATTCCCGCCGACATGCCGCCAGTGTTCCTGCTCGCCTGCCGCGACGATCCCGTGGTGCTGTTTGAGAATGCCGTCCGGCTGGATGCCGCGCTCACGGAAAAAGGCATTCCGCATGTGTTCGTGTCGTATGAGTGCGGCGGACACGGTTTCGGCATGAAAGCGCGGTCGGCAATCATGCGGGCGGAACACTGGAACGACCAGAAACTGCTTCCCTGGCTGCGGGAAATCGGCGCGGTGGACTGATGCTGACAGATTGACCAATAATGTCAAACTGGATATGATAACGATATGGCTGCAAGGCCGAGGAGATTTTAATGGCTGTTATTAAACCGATGGTTCGTTCAAACATTTGTATCAACGCGCACCCGATTGGCTGCGCGAAAGACACCGTGCGTCAGATTGACTATGTTGTCGCGCAGAAAAAGAAGCGCGGCACAAAAAGCCTGAAAGAAGGCGGCAAAGGTCCGCGGACGGTGCTGGTGCTCGGTTGTTCTACGGGCTACGGACTTGCAAGCCGCATTGCCGCCGCATTCGCCTACGGCGCGGACACCATCGGCGTTTCGTTTGAGAAAGAGGCGACCGAAACCAAAGGCGGCACTCCCGGCTGGTACAATAATATGCAGTTTGAGAAATCGGCAAAGGCAGCCGGTCTGCGCACGACGACGTTCAATGCGGACGCGTTCAGCGACGAATGCCGCCAGACCGTCATCGATGAAGTCAAGAAGTGGGGCGCGCAATTCGACCTTGTTATCTATTCGCTCGCGTCTCCCGTGCGTACCGACCCCGATACCAAAGTGCTTTATAAGTCAGTGCTCAAGCCGATTGGCGAAGTGTACGCCGGTCCTTCGCTCGACATGATGACGGGCGCGATGTCTCAGCTTGATGCCCAGCCCGCCACCGAAGAAGAGATAGCGAACACCGTCAAGGTCATGGGCGGCGAAGACTGGGAACGCTGGATTCGGCAGTTGGGCGATGCGGGCGTGCTTGCGGACGGTTGCCGCACGGTCGCCTATTCATATATCGGACCAAAGCTGAGCCATGCGATTTACCGTGACGGTACGATTGGCGCGGCAAAGAAAGACTTGGAAGCGCGCGCAAAGACGATTGACGCGCAGTTGAAAAAAATCGGCGGTGCGGCATACGTCAGCGTGAACAAGGGACTGATTACGCGTTCGTCGGCGGTCATTCCGATTGTCGTCCTGTACTTAAGCTGCCTGTTCAAGGTGCAGAAGGCGCAGGGCAAGCACGAAGGCTGCATTGAGCAGATGGAACGCCTGTTTGCCGAACGCCTGTACACGGGCGCGGACAATGCGCCTGATGCCGTGCCGGTTGACGCGGACGGCAGGATTCGCATTGACGACTGGGAACTTGACCCAGCCACGCAGGCAGCGATCGACGAGAAAATGGCGCAGATTACTGCCGAAAACGTCGCCGAAATCGCCGATCTTGCGGGAATCCGCCACGACTTCTTGAACATCAACGGCTTTGATGTTCCCGGCGTTGACTACGAAAAAGACGTCGCCCGCATGGATGTCATCGAGTAACACTGATAACACTGAACCCCGCGCCGGTGGGCGCGGGATTTTTTTTGCTTTCTGCCGCATAAAGGATTTGCAAACTTTGGCAAAGCCGTATATAATGAATAGGTAAAAAAATATAAACGGTTAAAGCCCGCGCTAAAATAGTGTGCGGATTTTAGCTTTGAGTTTTTTCAAAACTCGTTTATATATTGTCATTTCTCACTTTGTTGCGAAATGACTTTTTCAACAACTTCCGAATCTGAAGATTCGCTCGTTGTCAAAAATAAAGAACGTATTTCAAGATACAATCAGTTAAGGGAATTTTTCATGCAGCAACGTCATGAAACGGAGGAACGGGCATCGTTTATCGTGCCGATTATCGTAGGTATCATCACGCTTTTTGTCGTCGTGTTTGTCATCTATCGTATGCAGGTGGATGCAATCCATGAAAAAAAGGCTCATGCGCATGGTTTGGTGCGTTCGGTCAGTTATAGTTTGCAGATTACGCTCGACGAGTATTTTGACATTACGCAGTTCTTGCGCACGTACATCATCAAGCACGACGGCGAAGTGTTCGACTTTCAGGACATTGCCGAATCGCTGTATTTGGAATCTTCCTGCATTGACAGTATTCAGCTTGCGCCGGACGGAATCGTCACCTATTCGTATCCGCCCCAGCGCGAGAACGAGAAGGTCAATCTGTTTACGGACTCGCTGCACCGCGACGACGCAAAGTATTCGCGCCTGACCAAACTGACGACCATTACCGGACCGTTTTCCCAGCGGCGGGGCGGGCGCGGGCTTTCAATCCACACGCCCATTTACCTGAAAAACGGCGAGGGACAGGATGTGTTCTGGGGCTTTTCGGTCGTTACGTTGCGTATGGCAGAAATTTTCCGCGCGGCGCACGTTGCGGACTTGCGGGACGAAGAATTCAATTATCAGCTCAAGGCAATCAACCCGCACAAAGGCAAGCTGGAGATTGTCGATTGCACCACGTATGATCAGCTGAAGGATGCGGTCACGCATGATTTTGCTATCCATAACACGGCATGGATGTTCTTTGTCATGCCAAAAACCGGGTGGCTGGACAAGCACATGCTGCTCCTAGAGATTCTGATAGGACTTGTCTTTGCGATTGTCGTTCCGTTCAGCGCGAATTCGTTGTGGAAACTGCTGAAACGGGAATCCGTGTTCAAGCGGCTGACGTACATCGATACGCTGACGGGATTGTACAACAGCCGCAAATTCCATGAGATTCTGCGCGAGCTGCACGAAAAGAAGAAGACGGCAGGCATTCTGTATATCGACCTGAACAGGTTTAAGCCCGTGAATGATACGTATGGACACAAGACCGGCGACGAACTGCTGTCTATCGTGGCAAAAAAACTGAAGAATGTCGTGCGCAGCGGCGATGAGGTGTTCCGTATTGGCGGCGACGAATTTACGATCGTCGTATGCAACGAAATCAGCGGCGGCGGGCTTTCCGGCTTGACGCAGCGTATCAAGACATCGATTGCCCGCGAGACGGTGATCGGAAATGCAAAGGTTCAGGTGACCGCGAGTATCGGCTATGCCCGCTATCCGCAGGACAGCTCGCGCTTTGAGAACGTTATCCAGATTGCGGAAGAAATGATGTACGCCGACAAAAAAGCAATGGGCGAAGAACGCTGACATCTGCCGGTGGCATGACAGGCAGGAAACCCGTATACCATTAAAAACGCCCCGCAAATTGTGCGGGGCGTTCGTGCAGGAAAGTAAGCGGTAGAAGGGAGTCGAACCCTCCTCACAGGCTTGGGAAGCCCGGGTACTACCGATGTACTACTACCGCATCTCATATCAGCATAGCGCAAACTGTTGAAAAATGCAACTGCTTTGACTATAATAAGGATATGAAAATCACGCCCGATTATACCGTCTTGTACAGCGATGATGCCATTGTGGCGCTCAACAAGCGCAGCGGTTTGCTCGTTGCTGCCGACCGCTACGATGAGCGCGCGCCCCGTTTGGACGTGATTGCAAAAGAATCGTTCGGAACGTTGTTCGCCGTGCATCGGATTGACAAGGATACGAGCGGCTGCGTGATATATGCGCGAACTGCGGAAGCGCACCGTGCGCTTTCGGGGCAGTTTGAGCGGCGTGATGTACGGAAATGCTACCATTGTTTGGTGTACGGTCGTCCGCTGTGGCAAGAAAAGCGCGTGGACGTGCCATTGCTCCCCGACGGCGACGCGCGGCATCGCACGGTCGCTCATGCACGGCGCGGGAAAGAAGCCGTCACGGATTTCCGTCTGCTCGGTGCGTGTGGTCCGTACAGCTGGATAGAGGCGCGTCCGCTTACGGGACGCACTCATCAGATTCGCGCGCACTTAAAAGAAATCGGTTTGAGCATTGTATGCGACCCGCTCTACAGCGGAAACCAAAAGCCCATTCGCCTGAGCGAAATCAAGCGTTCCTGGCGCGGCGATGCGAATGAGGAACGCCCGCTGCTCAACCGGCTTGCGCTGCATGCGTATCAGCTGACGGTTGCGCACCCAAGAACAGGTGAGCAGATGACTTTTACCGCATCGTATCCAAAAGACATGGAAGCCACGCGCCGCCAGCTCAAGTCTGTTTTTGGCGTGGATTCGCTGGGAAACGCCCGGTGAAAGAAAGCGTTGTGTGCGCCTGCGGGAATACCGTGTGCGGTTCGGCTGCTGTGGTGGATTGGCGCGTGTATGTCGTTGGGGGGGGGTATAGTTGGTGAAGAAGCCGATACTGCTTGCCCTGTTGCTGTCGCTTTCCCTGGGCATGGTGTTTGCCGACGATTATTTTGCCGTTGAGCCGCGCATCGGCATTATGACTGGCACGGTGGGCGAATACTTATTCATGCAGAAAAGCGACGGACACTGGAACAAAAACTCATATCTGGAATGGGAAGAAGTGGCGTTGCCGACGGTCGGCGTGGCAGTAACGGGTGCGCTCGGATCGTTTTCTGTGTCGGCGTATGTTGATGGCATGGTAAGCTTTCGGCTTGCGGGAATCAGTTCGGGCAGAATGTACGATTCGGACTGGAAAGTCGAAGGGATAAAGACCAATTATTCAATAAGCGAAAACACGGCGACGAGCAACATACAGACGGGCGTGATAGTGCGCTACGACTTTGCGTTGCTGCCGTTTTTGCGCGTCGCGCCGTTCGCGGAGTTCTCGTATGGCTACAAATCGTTTGAGGCGAACAACGGCTACGGCTGGTACGGCGACACGGTGGCATGGGACGACCCGAGCGCGCATTACTATCCCGACGGCAAATCGGTGCTGTGCGGGATTGATTATCGCTGCCATTTGTTTTCGGTGTACGCGGGGCTGTCGTTCCGCTTTTTATGTTCCGCACGCGTGTCGGTGCAGGCGGACGCGGCGTTTTTGCCGTATGCCTACGTGTATGCCGAGGACTGCCATTATACCAACGTAAAGCGCACGGAAGGCGCGTACTATGTGGACATCGTTCATGCGTTCGGCACACGGTGCAAGGCATCGCTTTCGGTTGCTTTCCGCGTGAACCGATCGTTGGAGCTGGGCATTACGGCAACGGGGCTTGTGGGCGGCGTGGAGCGGGGAGACACCTATGGAAGAGACCCTGCCAAAAACAAACTGTACCAGAACAAAGGCTATCAGGGCGGGTTTTCCCTGTACGAAGCGTCCGCGCGGCTTTCCGCAAAAGTCTTTGTTTTCTAACGTATTTTCGTAACGGTTTTTTTGTTTTCGTGGTATAATTGAA
>CAZSOK010000014.1:16890-21364 GCA_964608445.1 uncultured Treponema sp.
TTTGTTTTCTAACGTATTTTCGTAACGGTTTTTTTGTTTTCGTGGTATAATTGAAGTGCTGATACACGGCAGCGGAGGCGTACCATGAAAAGAATCATCACTATCAGCCGCGAATTTGGCTGCGGCGGACGCGTTATCGGGCAGGCAGTGGCAAAAGAACTGGGCTATGACTTTTACGACAAAGAGATAATCGACCTGTCGGCAAAGGAGAGCGGGCTTTCGGCAGACTTTATCGCGAAGAACGAGCAGAGCCTTTCTTCCGGGTGGCTGTACAACTTGCTTTTGGGGTCGAGCTACGCGGACGCGCACATGGGAACGCACGCACACGCCCATTCCGCACAGCCGGCGGCACTTCCGCTTGCGGATCAGGTGTTCAACGCGCAGCGCAGGACGATTCTCTCGCTGGCAAAGAAAGGCCCGTGCGTCATTGTGGGACGGTGCGCGGATTATATTCTGAGCACGTCAAGCGAAATCGACCAGAACGACTTGCTTGACGTGTTCATCTATGCCGATATGGACGACAAAATAAAGCGGGCCGTGGCATGCTACGACATTCCCGAAAAAGACGCGAAAAAAGTCATACAGCAGCGCAACAAGCGGCGCGCAAACCATTACAATATGTTTACGGAGCATGTCTGGGGCGAGCGCATGTATTACGACCTGCTGGTGAACAGTTCTTTGCTTGGACTGGACGGAACGGCGCGCCTGATTGCGCAGGTTGCCCGGCAGGCATAATGTCCGGCATTACGCCTGCGGCAGCGTAATGCGCACACTCTTAATGCGCCGCTGGCACTGCTCTTCAATGCGGTAGGCAATGCCGTCCACCGTGATTGCCTCGCCGGTTTCGGGCAGCGCGTCAAACTGTTCGAGCAGGTAGCCGCCGAGCGTGTCATAATCCTCACTGTCAAGATCCAGGTTCAGCAGTTCGTTTACGTCGGTCAGTCGCAGGTCGCCGGGAATGATGAATTCGGTAGGCGACAGTGCCTGAATGCGCTTTGCGGGCAGCGGCTCTTTGGTCGGGTGTTCCATAATTGTGCCGCCGAACACCGCGCGCAGAATATCGTCCATGGTCACAATGCCGCTGTTGCTTCCCGTCTCGTCCACGGCGACGGCAAAATGCACCTGCTCCGCCTTGAACTTCTGGAGCAGCTCAAGCGCGGTGAGCGTCTCCGGCACGAACAGCGCAGGACGCATGCTGCGCCTGACGAACGATGTACTTTTGCCGGTGCGCTTGGTCAGCAGGACATTCTTATAATACAGCATGCCCACCACGTTGGTAAAATCGCCGTCGCAGACGGGCAGCCGCGAATAGCCCGTGTCGGCAAACAGCCGGACTATTTCGGGGTATGTCGCGTCAACCGGCACGAACTGGACGCGGCTGCGGTGGATCATAATGTCGCGGATACGCAGGTCAGTGAACTCAAAGATACGGTACAGCATCCGTTTTTCGCTGTGTTCCAGCGTGCCTTCCGTCTCGCCCACGTTTATCAGCGATTTAAGCTCCTCCTCGGTAATCAGCTGCTTGTCGTAATGCAGGAAGCGGTTAATGATGACCGTAATGCCTTCGGTCAGCTTGGTAAAGAACCAGACAATCGGCATGAAGAGTTTTTGCAGGACGATGAGCGGGCGGGCATTGCGGCTGGCGACTCCTACGGGGTTGACGGTCGCAATGGTCTTCGGCACGATCTCGCCAAAGATAGTCAGCACGAACGCCATGATAATCGTCGCGTAGGTCGTGCCCTGATTTCCGGCAATGGCGATTGCCACGGTCGCGCCCAGGCCGGACGCGAGCGACGTGACGAAATTGATGCCGATAAGCACGAGCGAAAGCAGGCGGTTCATGTCGCTTTTGAGGTAGGCAATCCGCTTTGCCGGCGTGTTGGCGGCGTTCCCGTTTGCGTCATGGCTTTCTTTTTTGAGCAGCTGGCGCAGCGTAATCTTTGAGATAGAAAGGTACGCCGTCTCGGACGAGGCGAAAAAACCGACGACGTACACGAGGAGCGCGGTTGCGACAACCGGCAGGACGACAGAGACAATCACCGCACGCCCCCGTTGTCGCGGACGCAGTGAATCTGTGCCACGCGCAGCCCGTCCATCTGGGTGACGATAAACCGGTAGCCGTTCGACTTGACCACTTCGCCAACGCCGGGAATGCGCCCCAGCCGTTCGCAGACAAACCCCGCCACGGTCTCGCTGTCGTCCGCTTGCAGGCGGATACGCAGCCGCTCCTCAAAGTCGCTCAGGCGGGCAGAGCCGTCAATAAAGAAATCGTCGGTGTCGGTCACCTGCAAGTCGGCGGTGCGCTCGTTCTGCTCAATGTCATCGGCAATGTTCCCCAGAATCTGGTGCGCAATGTCTTCGGTGGTAAGAATGCCGTCCGTGCCGCTGTATTCGTCAATCACAATGGCAATGCTTTGCTTGTCGTTATGCAGCAGTTCCTGAATCGCGCTCATTTTGGTGCTGCCGGGAATAAAGATTGGCTTGCGCATGACCTTCTCGGCGGTAAAGTCGGCGCGGTCGCCCTCATAGAACAGCAGGTCTTTCACGTACAGCACGCCGATGATGTCGTCAATGTCGTTCCTGATGACAGGGAAGCGCGAATAGCGCGTGCGCTCGCTCAGTTGCACGATGTCGCGGTAGCGCATGCCGGCAGGAATCGTGACGACGCGCTTGCGCGGAATCATAATGTCGGTCGCGTCCAAATCGGTGAATTTGAACACGCGGCTGAGCATCGTTTTTTCGCCCTTCTCGAGCACGCCCTCTTCGCCGCCCACGTCAATGAACGTCTTTATCTCTTCTTCGGTGAACGACACGTGCTTGGTCTTGGTGTTGATGCCGAACAGCCGCAGGATAGCGCGGGAAATGCCCGTAAAAATGGCGACGAACGGCTTGAGTACGATATACAGCCCCGTCACAAAGCGGCTCACGCCAAAGGCGAACGGCTCCGGGTGGCGCGTGGTGACGATTTTTGGGGTAATCTCGCCGAACAGCAGCAGCAGGATAGTCGCCACGGCGGTGGAGACGCTCAACCCCGCAGGACCGAACAGCCGCAGCGCAATGGACGTGAGGATGACCGAAAGCATGACGTTTACCAGCTCGTTCGCCACGAGCAGGGTATTCAGCAGACTTTCTTTGTGGTCGAGCAGTTTTCCCACGCGAATGGCTTTTTTGTCGCCTTGCTCGCGCAGGAAATGCACACGCAGTTTGTTTACGCCCAAAAAGGCGCTCTCTGCCGCCGAAAACAGCATGGAACAGACGACACACGCTGCGGCGGCAATCAGCAGGACAATAAACGAATCGGACGGAGGCTCGGAGTCCATGGTCACTCCGCCGTGACCGCGTTTGAGTCGGCACCGACGGCTGTCATGTCCGCTTCGCCCTCGTCTTGCGTCGGCGCGCTCATGCGGTCATCAAGCGATTGCAGCAGCAGCGCAATCTGCGGGGCGCGGTCGCTGTTGGGCGCGGCATCATAAGAAGCCTGCACGTATTTCTTGATCTGCGCATAGTCCGGATCGCCGCTGCCCGCCAGGAAATAGCCCGCGTAGTAGTACGCCTGTTGCTTTTCTTCCGGGGAAAGAAACTTGTTCTTTGCCGCGTCGGCAAATGCTTGTGCCATGGCCTGCGGGTCGTTGTCGAGCACGGCGGCAGTTGCCTGCGCGTCCGCAAGGGCAAGCACGTATTTTCCTGCCAGCCCCGTCTTGTTCTTGGGGTCAAGCGCAAGCACTTGCTCGGCAAGCGGCGCGAACGCATACGTCTGGCGCTTGTCGGCAATCGCGTACAGCGCATCGATTGCCCGCACCTTGTCTTCGTCCGAGCCTGCGCCGAGGGCCGCATACGCCGCGTCAAAGGCGGCGATCGCCTCCGCGTTCAGCTCGATCTCTTTTTTAAAGTCGTCGGTCGTCTGGAGCGTGGTGTCGTAGAACAGCGCGGTAATAGGATAGCCCTCTTTGGTCAGCAGGAAGAACATGGGGCTCATCTGCACGCCGTATATGGTGGCGAGCTTTAAGTTCTCTTCGAGCGTGGCGGACAGTGCCTCGTTCTCCTGCGCCTGCTCGTAGCGGCTGTTTGAGAAGTCAAGGTTGACCAGCACGTAGTCGCCCGTGATGTCCGCAAGGAATTCGTCCTTGTCCAGCAGGTTCTCTTTCAGAATGACGCTGAGCTGATCCTGATCGTCCGCACTGAAAAACAGGATGATCCTCTTGTCTGCCTGCTGCGCGGCGATTTTTGCGTCGTCAAGGTTATCAAGCCAGCGCGTCGCGTCAACGGTCTTGGAAAGGTCAAGGCGCGGGGCAAACGACTGCCGCGTCGTTTTCTTGCACGCGGCAAACGAAAATGCCGCAACGAGCGCGGCGGCGAACATCAGCATCTTTTTCATCGGTATCTCCTCATTATGTATCACTATAGCAGAATCGCGCGGAATGTTCTATATAAAAACGATAAAAATGCCCCGGCGACATGTTAGCTAGAGTGACGC
>CAZSOK010000015.1:0-21231 GCA_964608445.1 uncultured Treponema sp.
CGGAAGTAGAGGGGTTTCCCTCTCCCAAGAAAGTTCGCCCGCTTCCAAGCGGGAAGAGTCCCCTGCGTGGTCGCGTCGAGCCAAAATCAGTTGCAATTCTGCGCGTTTGGCGGTACAATGGGGGCAAGTGGATGCGACGTTTACGATCGTGCTGCCGGATACGGATGTGGTCACGCAGGTGTGCGGCACGAATGACAGTCATTTGAAACTCATCGAAGAACATTTGGGCGTGCCGGTCTTTACGCGGGGCAACGAGATTTCCCTTGACAACGGGGACGACCATATCCGCCGCCAGTTCCGCTTCATCATCGACCGTATCCTTGACGAGATTGCGGACGGCGGCGTGAGCAGCCCCGATTTGGTCGCGTCGATCCTTAACGGCGGCGGGGACGAGCCGTTCAACGCCGCCGCGCACGCGATCGCCGTTCCCGGCGCGGTCCGCAAGATTTATCCAAAGACAAAGAATCAGGCGCGGCTCGTGCGGGCGTTCAGGGCGCACGAGCTGGTGTTCGCGTCGGGACCGGCGGGCAGCGGCAAGACGTTCCTCGCCGTGGCGGAGGCGCTGCGCCTCGTGCTGAGCCATGCGGTGCGCTCGGTCGTCCTGACGCGCCCGGTGGTGGAGGCGGGCGAGAGCCTCGGTTTCCTGCCGGGCAGCTTGCAGGAGAAGATCAGCCCGTACCTGCGCCCGCTCTACGACGCGATGCAGGCGGTGCTGCCGCGCGACGCGGTGCAGTCGCTGAGCGCGCATGGGGTGGTCGAGGTCGCGCCGCTGGCGTATATGCGCGGGCGGACGCTGCGTGACTGCGCGGTCATCCTGGACGAGGCGCAGAACACGACCGTCGAGCAGATGAAGATGTTCCTCACGCGCATGGGTGAGGGGGCGAAGGTGTTCGTGACGGGCGACGTGACGCAGGTCGATCTGCCGAAAAGGAAGCTGTCGGGGCTGGTGCACGCGCTGCGCGTCCTGCGCCCCGTTGACGGTATCGGGTTTGTGACGCTGACGGAGGCGGATGTCGTCCGTTCGGCGTTGGTCAGAAAAATAGTACAGGCGTATGAGCATGAGCAAGACGAACAGTGAGAAAAGCCCGCTCGTCCTTCCGTTGTTGCGGACGGCGGCGGGGTACGTAAAGGAACGATGGCACGTCCTCGTGGTGTTTTTTGTCAGCTTTGCGGTGGCGACGGTGGTCGCCTATGTGGACACGTCCACGACGGACACGGTCGCGTCGTACACGGTGGAGGATTACGAGGTGGGGCAGGTCGCCGACCGCACGATCTTCGCCACCAAGTCGATGCCGGCGGACGAGCTGTTCCCCGTCGCCATAGAGGAGGGCGAGAAGGTCATCCGCAAGGGCTTCCCGATCAGCGAGGAGGAGTACCTGAAGCTGCGCAAGATGGCGGCTTCCCCCGCGTACATCGACTACCGCGCGTTCTCCAACAGCGTGCTGTTCCTGATGCTCGTGGCGGCGTTCTGGTTCCTGCTGTTCTCCCCCGCGCTGATCGGGCGGCAGGTGGAGCTGAAGGAGGTCGTGCTTGAGGCGGTGCTGTTCGTCATCGTGTTCGTGGCGGCGACCTTTGTGGGGAAGTCGCCGCTGTTCCAGACGGTGTACCGGCTGCCCGTGGCGGTTCCGTCCGCGCTCTGCGTGTTCATGGTCGCCATCCTGTTCGGGCAGGCTTCCGCGCTGTATTTCTCGCTCCTGCTCGCCCTGGGCGTGCTTGCGGCGGCGCATTTCCAGCTTGTCCCGGCGCTGTTCACGCTCGCTTCCTGCCTGTGCGCGGCGCGCATCGTCCGCAACATCGAGCGCAGGATTGACCTGGTGTTCGCGTCTATCATGCTTGCGGTGCTGAACGTCGTGTTCATGACGATGTTCAAGGTGATTTTCAACGACGCGTTCTCCGACGCGGTGTTCGTGCTGGCAGGCATCGCGTTCAACGGCTTCCTCTCCGGCATCCTTGTCCTCGGCCTGCTCACGCCGCTGGAGTCCCTGCTCAACACGGCATCGGTGTTCCGGCTGATGGATCTGAGCGACCTGAACACGCCCGTCATGCGCCGGATGCTGCTGACGGCGGGCGGCACGTATAATCACAGCATGCTCGTGGCGAGCCTTGCCGAGAACGCATGCAAGGCGATCGGGGCGAACGCGCTGCTCGCGCGCGTGGGCGCGTACTACCACGACATCGGCAAGATGGATCAGCCTGAGTATTTCGTGGAGAATCAGGGCGGCGGCGGGAACAAGCACGACGACATCAACCCGTCGCTCTCCGCGTCGATTATCCGCAGCCATGTCAAGCGCGGCGTGGAGAAGGCGCACCAGCTGCGGCTGCCCCGGCGGATCGTGGACATCATCGGCGAGCACCACGGGAACAGCGTGATGGCGTATTTCTACAACGAGGCGAAGCAGAAAGACCCGAACGTCAGCCCCGAATCCTACGCGTACATGGGAAATCCGCCCACGTCGGTGGAGAGCGCGGTGGTGATGATCGCGGACACGGTTGAGGCCGCCTGCCGCACGCTGGACAAGCCGTCCGTCCCGCGCCTGGACAAATTCATCCAGACGCTCATTCAGGCAAAGATCGACCACCACCAGCTGGACAACTGCCCGCTCACGTTCGGCGACCTGACGAAGATCCGCGAGTCGTTCGTGCAGATTCTTGCCGGCTACTACCACAGCCGCATTGAGTACCCGAACCAGAAAGATCCCGGCGGCGAGGAGAAGTCGCTCAGCGAGGCGGGCGCGCAGTCGTCCCCGGCAGAGAAGACGGACGAAGCGAAGCAATGAGCAACCGCATTTTCGTGTCCGTGCAGGAGCCGCTGGCATCTCCGTCCTGGCTGGCAAAGGTCGAGCCGTTTATGCGGCGCGTGCTGTCCGCGCTCGGCTATGACGGGCAGGAGGTTTCCGTCCTCTTCTGCGACGACGCGTTCATCCGTGCGCTGAACAAGCAGTTCCGGGGCATTGACGAGCCGACCGACATCCTGTCGTTCGAGGACGGCGGGGAATATGCCGACGAGGACGGGACGGCGTGGAAGCGCGCGGGCGACATGGCGGTGAGCCTTGAGACGCTCGCCAGGAACGCGGCGTACTTCGGCGTGGGCGAGGACGAGGAGCTGAAACGGCTGCTCATCCATGGGACGCTGCACCTGAACGGCTACGACCACGGCGAGGCGCACGTCGAGCCGGGAAAAGAGCCGGACGACGACATGCTGCAATTGCAGGAATCCGTCTTGCGCGGATTCGCTGATGAGAGTATCATACCATAAAAAGCAAAAGCGATAAGGAGACGGCACGGGAACGTGCGGACGCGTATGAGTTTTTTTAAGTTCGGAAAGAACAAAGACGGAGACCCCCACTCTAGTAGCCCGGCAGGGCTGCATGGTGGCGCTGACCGGGCACAAGAAGCAATCTTGATTGAGGAGAAGAAGGACATGATCAAGGGAATCGAGGATCTGTCCAACACGTCAGTCAAGGAAGTCATGATTCCCCGCATTGACGTGGATTTTATCTCGCTCGATACGCCGCAGGACGAGCTGCTGGAGAAAATCGCTGAGAGCGGGCATTCCCGTTTTCCGGTCTACGAGGATTCGATTGACAACGTGGTCGGCGTTCTGTACGTGAAGGACTTGATCAAGGCGTTCGCGAAGAAAGAGGCGGTTGACCTGAAAAACGCGGTGCACAAACCGTATTTCGTTCCCGAATCGAAGAAAATCGACGCGCTGCTGCGCGAATTCAAGCGCCGCCATATCCATATCGCCATTGCGATTGACGAGTACGGCGGCATGAGCGGCATCGTCTGTATGGAAGATATCATCGAAGAGATCGTGGGCGACATCCAGGACGAATTCGACGAGGAGCACGAGGACATCGTGACGGTGGGCAAGGATAACGAGTGGCTCTGCGACGCGCGGGTCAACATTGACGACCTGAACGAGCGTATCGGCGCGGCGTTCCCGACCGACGACTTCGACACGCTCGGCGGGTTCGTGCTTGACTTGTTCGGGCGCATTCCCGCCAGCACGGAGAGCATCCGCTGGAAATCGTATGAATTCATCATCCAAGATATGGAAGGACACCGCGTCAACCTGATCAAGGTCATCCGCCATGACGAGGCGGCGGACGATCAGGCGCGCGAGGAAGACTAGGCAATACGTGGGGTGGGGTATGGAAAGAAAGCTCAGGAGGCTGTCGCTTACGTGCGTGCTGTGCATGGCGGTTGCCGTCGTGCCCGCGCAGACGGCGCGGCAGTATTATGACCGTGGCGTGGAGAAGCAGCGGCGTGCCGATTATTACGGCGCGGGCGAGGATTTTCACGAGGCGCTGCGCCTCAACGCGTCATACGCCGACGCATGGTTTCGCCTTGCGCAGGTGACGTATGAGCTGGACGATTACGACCTTGCGCTGACCTACCTTGACAACGCCGAAAAATACGCGCGCGACAAGCTGGAAATCCAGAATCTGCGCGGGCTTACCTACATCGCGCTCAACCGGCTGGACGACGCGCGCGCGGTGTTCGGCGCGATGCTCAAAAAAGCACCCAACGACGTGAACGCGCGTTTCGGGCTTGCCGAACTGGATCTGTTCGCGGGTCGGTACGACGCGGCAAAAAGCCGTTATGCCGACGCGCTCAAGCGGCAGGCTGACAACCGCAAGGCGTTGCTTTCGCTGGCGTTGCTTTCTGCGGAGACAGGAAACGACCGCGCCGCGCAGGACTATGTGCAGCAGGCGTTGTATTACCACGGTGCCGACGCGCAGGTGCATTATCTTGCCGCCTACCTTGCGGCGCGGTCGGGCAATCTGGACGAGGCGGAGCGGCGGGCACGGGCGGCGGTGCAGATAGACGGCGATTTTGTCAAGGCCTACGTGCTTTTGGGATCGGTGCTGTTCGCGCAGGCGCGCTATGACGAAGTGATTGACATCTGCGACTATCTGATCGCGCGGGATCGCGGGACGATTTCCGCCTGGTATCTGAAGGGCTTGTGCCAGACCAAGCAGGGAAACGATGAGGGTGCGATTGCCACCTGGACGACCGCGCTCACGATTGACGAGCATGACGAGGTGATGCGCGCCGCGCTGGAGCTGCTGGTGACGCAGACGACGCAGGTCGAGGATTCGCGGCGTGCGCAGTGGGCGGCGTACCACCTCAAGAAAGGGCGCGACTATGCGCGGCTGTTCATGGGCGAGGAGGCGCGGTACGAATACCAGCGCGCGCTCAGGATTGATCCGAACGACGCGCGCGCGCGCGATGAATTTGCCGCGCTGCTTTCGCAGGTGGGGCTGAACGAACTGTACTTGCAGCAGCTCAAATTCATCAGCGAGCATGAACGCGTACCTGATGGCGGGGACCAGGACGATGCCGAACGCTACCGGAAAATCAGGATGGCGGACACGATCGAGGCATACGATTCGCTGCTCAAATATTCGCTCAACAACGCGTGGGACATCGACCCGTTCTATCTGGACAAGACGCGCTGGCACGTGGGGCTGTATTATACGGACAGTCCCGTGCAGTTGCTCCACAGCGAGGTCGAGCGCATCTCCGCGGAGATGTTGCAGGACATTTTTACCGGCGTGGCGATAACGTCCGTCGAGGTGCGCAACCATCCGGTGAGCGGCTACGGCGAGGCGTTCCGGCTTGCGCGGGAGGGCGGCATGGATTATTTCGTCCTTCTGACCGTGGACGAAACCGAGCGCGAGGTCGCCATGAACGCCGTCATCTATTCGGCGCGGACGGGCGTGGAGCTGACGCGTTTCAACCTGTTCCGCACGGGCAACGACAAATATGTGTCCGTGTTGCGCTCGTTTCGGCGAAGCCTGCTTGCCATGCTTCCCGTGCGCGGAAAAATCATTGCCCGCAGCGTGAACGAAGTGCTCGTTGACATCGGAAAGGTCGAGGGGATGACGGAGAACACCGTGCTCGACGTGATAAAGGCCGGCGCGGTCCGCACCAAGGACAGCTCGGCCGGCGTGGAATTCAGCCGGGATGCCCTGCTCGGCACGATTACGGTGAGGCGCGTGGGCGAAGAAATCGCGCAGGGTACGTTGCGGCAGAAAGGTTTTTATGACCGCGTGAACGTGGGCGACGAAGTGCTGGTAAAGTCCATGCCCGCCCCTGCGGGGACAGCCGCCGACACCGCGCCCGCCGCCGACGAGGACGGTCAGCCCGTGGCAGGAAAAGGCAAGGACGAGAAGGATTCGCGCAGTACGGCGGAGCGGCTCGGACTGGTGCGCACACCCGCGATCCTGGAGATAATCAGGAGCATAAAATAGCCCTTGTATTTTCCGCCGTTTTGCTGCATGATAGAGGGTATGGACATGAGACGGGCAATCGCTGTTTCGGCAGTTTTTCTCTTTTTCGTCGCGCTGTTTGCGCAGGATGCGGACGTTCGCCCGGTCGTCAAGGACATCATGGCGAGTCATGTCGCCGACGCGCAGGTGCGGGTCAGCTGGCGGCTTCCGCAGGGTTTTTCCGCCGACGCGATTCTGGTTTTCAAGGGGACGCAGCCGTTTTCGGCACGGCAGCAGGTCGCCGCGCTCGTCCCTGTCGCGCAGGTCAAGCCGGATTCGTCGTTTTTTGTGGACCGGCTGGCGGATTATGATGAGTATTACTATGCGGTCATCGCGAAAAAAGCGGACGGCACGCTGTACGACGTGGTGCTGCCGTCCATAAATGCGACTGTCACGGGAATCCGGGCGCGGCGGCCGGAGATGGACGTGCCGCAAGATACGGCGGACGAGCCGGAAAAACAATATGCCGCCGGGCAGATGCGCGAGTTGCCGTTGCCGTATCTTGCGCTTTTGGAAGGACAGCGCAAGCCTAATCCGTTGCGAGGCGACGTGCTCGCGGCGGGCGCGGAACTGGCGGGCGCGTGCACGGAAAAACGCCGCGTCCCGCTCGACCCGTATATTTTTGAGGAAGATATGTTTGAGCCGGCGGGCGGCGACGAATACTTTTTGTTCGAGATTTTAAAAGACCATTTCGTCCGCAAGGATTATCAGAATGCGATCGGGCAGCTGCGGCAGTTTCTGGGCGTCAACCGCAAGGACGACGTGACCGACCGCGCCATTTTCTACCTTGCCGAGTCGTATTATTACCGCAAGAATTACCGCCAGGCACTCAACCTTTTTTTGTTCATCGAGGAATCCGTTCCTGCCGTCTCAAAAAAATGGATTGAGTCAACGCTGGATTTGTATCAGATTCCCGAAGAACGCCAATAATCTTCGGGTCATGCTGATAATATCGATAGTACACAGGGAGCGCGTATGTTAGAAGAGATGAAAGAGCCGATTGCGGTGCTCAAGGAAGATATTATGAACGTCTGGGGGCGTCTTTGACTCGGCTGCGATTGACCGGCAGATAGCGGAGAAAGAAGCGCAGTCCGCGTCGCCTGATTTCTGGAGCGACACCGAAAAAGCGCAGAAAGTGATGAACGACATCAAGCTGCTCAAAGGACGCGTCGAGCCGTGGCGCGAGCTGCTTGCCGCCGTGAGCGACATGGAGACCTTGTACGAGCTGGGCATTGAGGGCAACGACCAGAGCGTCGAGGGCGAATTGCGCGGACTGTACGATGCCGCGCGGGAAAAATTCGACCGGCAGAGCATCCTCAACCTGCTTTCGGGCGAGGTGGACAAGAGCGGCTGCTTCCTGACGATCCATGCGGGCGCTGGCGGCACGGAGGCGTGTGACTGGGCATATATGCTGAGCCGTATGTACATCCGCTGGGCAGAGCGGCGCGGCTTCAAAATGGAGACGGTGGACATTCAGGAGGATGAGGGCGGCATCAAGAGCACGACGATCCAGATTACGGGCGATTACGTGTACGGCTACCTCAAGGGCGAGGCGGGCGTGCACCGGCTTATCCGCATTTCCCCGTTCGACGCGAACGCCCGCCGCCACACGTCGTTCACGTCCGTGTTCATTTTTCCCGTGCTTGACGACACGATAAAGGTTGACATCCGCCCCGAAGACTTGCGCGTGGACACGTTCCGTTCGGGCGGAAAAGGTGGTCAGCACGTGAACAAGACGGATTCTGCCGTCCGCTTCACCCATTTGCCGACGGGCATTGTCGTGCAGTGCGACAGCGAGCGCAGCCAGCTGATGAACCGCGCCACGGCGATGAGTATGCTGCGCGCGAAGCTGTACCAGCATTACAAAGAGGAAAAAGAAAAGGAGAACGCCAAG
Source organism: uncultured Treponema sp. (assembly GCA_964608445.1). Taxonomy (GTDB): domain Bacteria; phylum Spirochaetota; class Spirochaetia; order Treponematales; family Treponemataceae; genus Treponema_D. Next base: position 8,173 of record CAZSOK010000015.1, read on the forward strand.
TTCGGCGCGGAAAAGAAGGATATTTCGTGGGGAAACCAGATCCGCACGTATGTGTTCCAGCCGTACACGATGGTCAAGGATCACCGCACCAAGCATGAGACGGGCAACATTCAGGCGGTCATGGACGGCGATATCGATCCGTTTATCGACGCGTATTTGCAGGCGCAGTGGAAAGGGCTGCCCGTCGGCGGTGACGACAGTGACGAAGAGATGTAGCGTCCTTGCGCTTGCATTCCTGATCGGCGCGGCCTGTTTCGGCGAGGAGACGACGAGCTGGGTGCTTGCGGCGCAGCAGTTCACGCTCACGCAGAAAAATGCTCCGTCGGCTTCTGCCGCGCAGTTCGCGACGGTCTTGCCGCAGCTGCTGCTGGAGCAGATTTCCATTGACGGAACGCGCGTGCTTCCCAGTCAGGAAGTGCTCGACCGTCAGCTGGAGACCTTGCAGACCGAGCGGCTTTCGCTTTTCTTGCAGCTCTCAAAGGAATACCAGTCCCGCGACGCGCTCGTGCTGACCCATGACAAGCCGAAAAAACTTGCCAAGGCACTGGCGCAGGCGCAGGAAAAAATCGACGGCATCCAAAAAAAAATCGACGAGAATCTGGCTGCGGCGGATGCGGCAAAGGATTCGTTCCGGCCGAAAATCGACCGCGAGGCGGCGGTCGCGCGCGGCGAGGACATCGCGGTCGAGCAGCGGCAGGGCTGGCGCTTTCCGTTTTTTTTCGGTGACGGCGAGTCGGAGCGGCAGCAGGAAACGGTGACGATTTACCGCGCGGACAGCACGGCGTTGTTCGCGCCGTCGGCGGATGCGCTGGCAGAGGGCGTGACCAGCCGCACGTACGAGAAGGAAGTCGCCGGGGCGAAAATCAACGGCGTGCTGTCCGGCTCGATTACGGGCTACGGCGAGTATCTGGCGGTTTCGGTCGAGCTGTATGTGTATCCGGGCGCGAAGCGGGTCGGCTCGGTTATGGAGGTGGGGACGCTCGGCGACCAGATGAATCTGGCGGATCGGATCGTGCAGAAACTTGTCCCCGCGATCACGAACAGCCTGCCCGTCGTCCTGCATTTTGCGGTCGTCCCCGAAGAGGCGGCGCTGTCCGCGACGCTCACGCTTGACGGGCTTGTCTACAGCCGGATTCCTGACACGTTGCAGGTGGACGCGTCCGTGCATACGATAAGCGTGGCGGCAAAAGACTATGAGACCGTTTCGTTCACGTATAAATATGAAGGCAACGAACAGTACCGTATCCGCTTTTCGCTGTCTCCTGCCCGGGACGGCGTGCTGAGCCTGCGGCTCAAAAAGGAACGCGACGGCATTTTTTATCCGAAAGGATTCGACCGTCATGCCGTGGACGGGCAGCATCCGGCGGCGCACGTGACGGTGAACGGCACGGCGGTTATCGGCGTGTTCACGGCGGGCGCGGACGATGACGCGGCGAGCGCGTTCTTCTACATTCCCGAAAGCCTTGCGCAGGACGGCGCGAACCTCAGGGTGAACGCAAAGCCTTTTGACCGCGCGGAGAACATTGATAAAAGGCGGCGCAGGATGTATACTGCATACAGCGCGCTTATCTGCTCGCTGCCGTTCACGTTCTACTGTACGGGCAATTTTACGGCGGCGAACAACGCGTATATGATGGGGCGCGGCTCGTATGACGATGCGAAAAAATGGCAGACATACGGCTACGTCGCGTCGGGCATCTCCATTGCCTGCGGCGTGTGGACGGTCTTTGAGCTGGTGCGCTACCTGTGGGCGGCGAATCAGGTGCTGCCTGCGACGGCACGGACAGACAACCGCGACTTTTTTGCGGAGGAAACGGACGTTGCCGGGGCGGCAGAAGATCTGACGGCGGATCCGGGAGAGACGGAATCAGCGGAACAGGACGAGACGACAACGGAGCAGGCATTATAATGGGAAAACTATCGTTTGCGGAAAAACTCAAGGCACTCTTTGGCGGAAAAAAAGTCGGTGACGCGTTTTTTGACGACCTGACCGACGCGCTGGTGGAAGGCGACATCGGCGCGAAGACGGCATTCCGGCTGGCGGAAGATTTGCAGGAAACCTGCGCGCAAAAGCATCTTTCTGACGAGGCGGACATCCGCGCCGAGCTGAGGTCGATGCTGCGCGGATTAGCGAAGTCCGTGGAGCTTGTGCCGCCGAAAGGCAAGGTTTCGGTGTACATGCTTCTGGGCGTGAACGGCGTGGGGAAAACGACCACCGCCGCAAAGCTCGCGCGGCATTTCGCGCGGACGGGCGACGTGATTCTGGCGGCGGCGGACACGTTCCGGGCGGCGGCAGAGGAGCAGCTTGAGATGCACGGCGCACGGCTCGGCATCCGCGTGGTGAGCCATCAGCACGGGAGCGATCCGTCTGCGGTGGTGTTTGACGCGGCGGATGCCGCCCGCGCGAAGGGCGGTGCGCTCGTGCTTGCCGACACGGCGGGGCGGCTGCACAACAAAGACAACCTTGTGCGCGAACTGCAAAAAATCGACCGCATCGCGCGCAAAAAAGCCGACGAGGGCTGCTACAAAAAACTGCTCGTCATCGACGCGACCACGGGACAGAACGCGGTGCGTCAGGCGGAGGTCTTTCATCAGGCGGTCGGCGTGGACGCGGTGGTGCTGACAAAATACGATTCCACGGCAAAAGGCGGCGTGGCGTTCGCAGTGGGAAAGGAATTCGGCATTCCCGTGGCGTTCGTCTGTACGGGCGAGGGCTACGACGATATCCGCCCGTTCGATCCCGTTTCCTATACGGACGAATTTTTGGGATAGCGCGTGCGTCGGTTCATTCTGTGCGCCGGGACGCTGTGCCTGCTTGCGTTGCCTGCGCCCGCGCTGTCGCCGTTGCAGCAGCTGTTCGACTCCCTGGTGCGGATTGCCGTTTTTTATCCCGACATGGATTCCACGCGTGCCGTGCTCGCCTGTGCGGCTTCTGCTGTCGATGACGCTTTTTCTGCCGAATCGCTGTTGGAATCGTGCGGGGACGACGAGATTCCGCCGAACATCGCGGAGGAACTGCTGGGGCAGCTGGACAACCGCGCCGATCCGGGCATTGACGGCGCGGGCATCATTGCGGCGGAACAGTTTACCGACAGCGGCGGGCGGCTTCGACGGCTCGTGTACGGGGACGAGCATTTTTCCGTGCGCGCTGATGACGGCGGCAGGACGGTGACCGACAGCGCGGACGGCCTGATCGTCAGGCGGCATTTTGACGGCGACGACCGGCTGACAGTGCGGGAGCGTTTCAGGATCGGCGCGGCTTCCCGTGACCTGACGCTGCTTTCCGCGCAGGCTTATGCCTACCATGACGGGGCGACGCTGCCGTATCAGGTGACGGAAGAAATCACCGAGGACAGCAGGCGCACCGTAACGGACTATGATGAAAACGGCTTTGCCGTCAGGCGCGAGTTCTCACATTACGAGCAGCCTGCACCGGGCGACGAGCGTCACGCAGACGGGCAGCAAAGGCTCGTGCAGGACAAAAAAATCGTGTGGGGCTATGACGATGAGCGGCGGCTGGTCGCCGAGGAGACGACGACGTATTCGTATGGCAGGACGGCGACGGGCAGGGAAAAGGTCGAGACGGATGTCATCAAGAAATTCTATGCGTATGACGGGCTGGGCGGCGCGAAGCCTGACATTTCGTACTTTGAGAACGAAAAACTGCGTATGCGTACTGTATACGAAAGCGAAAATGTGTATAATGAGATGATGTATTTTGACGGCGGATTTATGGTGCAGGTGCGGTACGAGAACGGCAGCAAAGTGCGCGAGATTGTTTCGGTTGACGGAACGGAACTGAGGAGACGGACGTTTGCGCAGTAACATGATAGCTTCATTGCGGTGGGTGCTTTTTGTGTCGTGGCGTTTTTCCCGTGTCGATCGGAAAGGACGCTCTGCCGTCACGTCGTTTCTGGCGTCGCTCGGCATCTGCTTCGGCGTGATGACGCTGATTACTGTCATCAGCGTGATGAACGGCTTTCAGCTGAGTTTTATCGACGCGATTATGGAAATCAGCTCGTACCATGTCCGCGCGGACGGCGTGGATGCGGATTCGTTCGAGCAGTTCTGCGGCGCGGATGCCGATATTGTGGCGGCGACCCCGTTTTATGAGGCGCAGAGCCTGCTCGTCGGCGAAGGCGAGCGGCAGTCGGCGGCGATTGTCCGTGGCGTGAGCGAGCGGCAGCTGTCGTTGGATGACGGTTTCCGCGCGCAGCTGCGCATGATCCGCGGTTCGTTCGACGTGTCGGGGGAGAACACGATTGTGGTGGGCAGCGCGCTTGCCAACCGGCTGGGGCTGTACGTGGGAAGCCGCGTGACGCTGTTCGCGCTTTCGGGCGGGAACGACGTGGACTTGGTGTCGTCCGACCGCGTGTTCACCGTGACAGGCATTTTTCACACGGGCTATGCCGACATCAATGCGGCGTATGCGTTCATCAACATACGGGACGCGCGGCTCTATTTTGGCGCGGGCGCGGTGCAGCATTACGGCATCAAGCTGCGCGACACTGCCGACGACGCGCGTGTCATTTCCCGCATCCGGCAGGCGTTTCCCGGCGCCCGCGCGGAATCGTGGCGGCAGTACAACCGGTCGTTTTTTGGCGCATTGCGCGTGGAGAAGAATATGCTCATGCTGCTCGTGTTCCTGATTTTTGTGGTGGTCGGCATCAATATTTTCAACGGCATGCGCAGGATTGTCTACGAGCGGCGCGAGGAGATTTCGGTGCTGAGCGCGTTCGGCGGCAGGTCGCCGCTCATTCAGTCTATTTTCGTGACGCAGGGCTTTTTGGTCGGCGTTATCGGGGCGATTCCGGGACTCGCGCTCGGCCTGCTGCTGAGCGTGCGCATGGGCGCGGTGTTCTCTTTGATGTCGAAGCTCGTCTATGCCGCGCAGCGGTTCGCGTATATGCTCGTCTCCCCGCAGTCCGCGGCGTATGTGCGCGAGAACCCGATGTACATGATTTACGGCAACATTCCGCCGCGCATTATTCCGGGCGAAGTGCTTGTCATCACGATTTTCGGTATCTTTTCGTCCTTGCTTGCGTCCTGGGTGGCAAGCCGTGGCGTGCTGAAGATGACCGTTGCGGAGGTGCTGCGCGATGAGTAACATCGTCACCATTGAGAACCTGGAGAAGACCTACAAGACCGACAGCGAGACGCTGACGATACTCAAGGAGCTGAGCCTGACCGTCGCGGAGGGAACGAAAAACGTCATCGTGGGTGAGAGCGGCAGCGGCAAGAGCACGCTGCTGAACATCATCGGCGGGCTGGACACGGCGACGGCGGGGACGGTGCGTGTCGGGCCGTTCGAGGTATCCGCGCTGGACGAGGACGGGCTGACCGACTACCGCGCGCGTTTTTTGGGGCTGATTTTTCAGTTCCATTACCTGCTCAAGGATTTTACCGCGCTGGAGAATGTCTTTTTGCCGGCGTACATGGCGGGCGTTCCCCGGCACGAGGCGCGGGAGAAGGCGGCGCACCTGCTTGCCGACGTGGGGCTGACCGGGCGGATGCACCATCTGCCGAGCCAGCTTTCGGGCGGCGAGCGGCAGCGGGTTGCCGTGGCGCGGTCGCTCATCAACGACCCGCAGCTTATCCTTGCCGACGAGCCGACGGGAAACCTTGATCCCGCCAATGCGCTGATGATCGGCGACCTGCTTTTTTCGCTGGCGGATACGTACAAAAAGACGCTCATCCTGGTCACGCACGACATGGCGCTGGCAAAAAAGGGCGACACGTGCTATTCGATTGTGGACGGTCGGCTTGCGGAGCGTGCCTGGTGAAAACGGGATCTTCTTTGCTGTTTGCCTGGCGGCTGCTGTTCCCGCGCACGGGAAAAAAGTCGAACGCGCGGCGCAGCCTTATCGGCGCGTGCGTGTGCATTGCCATCAGCCTGGTGCCGCTCGTCATGGTGCTCACGGTCTCTGACGGCATGATTCAGGGCATTACCGGGCGCATTGTCGGGCTTTCCAGCTCGCACGTGAAATGCGTGCTGTATCCGTTCGCAAAAGAGGCGCAGGACGAATCGGCGTTGCGCGCGCTTGCCCGATCGCTTTCTGCCGTTGACGGCGTGACGGCGGCATACCCGGAGATGCAGGGCATCGGCCTTGCGGCAGGAAAGCGGGGCAGGATGGGCGCGACCGTCAGGGCGGTGCAGGAGGACGTGTTCCAGGACAACCCGTCGTTTGCCGGGCTGTTTTCCGTGTCGAGCGGGGAAGCGGTGCTGAGCGGGAAGCATACGGCGATTATCGGCGAGAAACTGGCGGAGCAGCTGGGGCTTGCCGCCGGCGACACGTTCCGCCTGATTACGGCGCGCCGCCTTGCGTCGGGAAAAACCGTGCCAAAAATCACGCCGCTCACGGTCGCCGCCGTCGTTTCGTGCGGATACCAGGAACTGGACGCGCTGTGGGTGTTCGTGCCGCTGGAGACGGGGTTCGACATATTGCCCGTGCAGTCGAGCGAGGTGAGCGTGGGGCTTTCGACGGCGGATGCGTTCGATTTTGTCGGCCTGTCGCGCGTTCAGAACGGCGTGGAGCGCGTGGTGCCGCAGTACACGCGCGTCTACCGCTGGGACGAACTGAACACCGCGCAGTATGAGAATTTCTCATCCACGCAGATTATGCTGCTGTTCATCATGCTGCTGATCGTGCTCGTGGCCTCCGTCAACATTTCGAGCGCGCTGGTCATGCTCGTCATGGAACGCCGCCGGGAAATCGCCATCCTCAAAAGCCTGGGCGGCTCGGCGCAGGGCATCGCGTTTTCGTTTTTGGTGACGGGTCTGGTGACGGGCGCGATCGGTGTCCTTGCGGGGATTCCGGCGGGGCTGCTGTGCGCCGTCAACTTTGACGCGATTATCCATGCGATTGAGCGGCTGGTGAACGGCGGCGCGCAGTTCGTGTACCTGCTGCGCGGCGGGACGTTTGCCGGCTTCGCGCAGATTCATCTGCTTGATCCCGCGTTCTACTTGCAGCGCATTCCGCTTTCCGTGCCGCTCGGACAGCTGATTGTCATCGGCTGCGGGACGCTCGTGCTTTCGCTCGCGGTGAGCGCCATTCCCGCAATCCGGGCCGGCAGGGAAAAACCGATCGATACCCTGCGGAAAATATAGCCGACAGCCCGAAAATATGGTATATTGAAAGTAGTACTTTTTGGAACGGTGGACTATGAACGAGACGACGTGCGATTTTTGTCATACGAATACGGCGGTTTTTTTTATCGAGCAGGTGGGGCAGGATTCCCGCAAAAAACTGAATTTGTGCATGGAATGTGCCGCCAAGCATGGCGTGATGCCTGATCCCCAGTCTTTGGGAAAATCGGTGGGCGGACTGTTCGAGCGGCTGGCAAAAATCTCCAAAAAACTTGCCGAAGAAGAAAGCCGCGTCTGCCCCGTCTGCGGGACGAGCCTTGCCGCCGTCAGGAAGACGAGGACGGCGGGCTGCCCGGAATGCTATGCCATTTTCAAGGACGATATTGCGGCCATACTCAACGATCATGGCATGAGCGGCAGATATACGGGAAGGATGCCGAACCGACTGCGCAATTTCCGTTCGGTGCTGAACGACCGTATCGTGCTGCGCACCAAGCTGGAAGAGTCGCTCAAAAAAGAAGAGTATGAGAAAGCGGCGCTGTACCGCGACTATCTGCGCGCGCTGGAGAAGACGCACGTGGCAGGCGGCGGGCAATGACCGAACGCGCTACTGCCGTGGGAACGGATGCCTGGTATGCCGCCGCCGGTCCTGAAAACGATGTCGTGCTTTCTACCCGCGTCCGGCTGGCACGGAACCTGGCGAATTTTCCCTTTCCGCCCCATGCCGTGCAGGACGACGCGGAGCGCGTGCGGGCGTTGGTGTTCGATTCGTTCGCGCACGGCGAGAGTCCCGATGCGTTTCAGGCGATTGCGGCGGACGACTTGGACGAACTGGGCGCGAGGATTCTGGGCGAGCGCGGCGTACTTGACGATGGCGGGAAAAAAATGCCCGGATGCGGCATCGTCATGCGCACGGACGGAAGGGTCGCCTGCACAGTCAACGCGGGCGACCACGTGCGCATCAGCGCGTTCGTGCCGGGGCTTGACGGCGATGCCGCCTACGATATGTGCCGTCGGCTTGACGAGAGCCTGCAAAAAACGCTCCAGTTCGCCGCCAGCTATGACTTCGGCTTTTTAACCTCGTCGGTGCTTGACTGCGGCAGCGGCATGAAAGTGAGCGTGCGCGTGCATCTGCCGGCAATTTCGTTCGCGGGAAAACTGCATGACTGCGTGGCCTCGCTTGAAGAGAAAGGCGTGGGCGTGTCGGCGTGTTTCGGCGCGGGGCAGGGGAACGGCACGTCGCTGGGCGCGTATTATCAGGTTGCTACCAGGCAGTCGGCGGTTGGCAGTGAGTTCGACCAGATGGCGGCGATTGTGTCTGCCGTCAGGTACGTGACGGAATATGAGCGGCGCGAGCGCACGGCGGTCATGCATGATCGTCCGACCGAGATGCAGGACGCGGTGTACCGCGCTTACGCGGCGATGAAGTTCTCATCGCTTATGACGCTGCGCGAATCGGTCGATATTATCGGTAAGCTCAAATGGGGAATCGACGCGGGAATGGCGGGCGGCATTGCGGACAGCGATTTGTGCGCGCTTTTGTACCGCATTCAGGACGGACACTTGCAGTTCGTGCTCAAGAACGGCTCGTTCCATTTTCCGTCCGACATCGCACACGACAAGGCTCTGCAAGTCGAGCGGCTGCGGGCGGTGATGTTGCAGGAAGCGTTTGAGCGGCTGACATTGTAATCACACGGAAACAATAAGAGGCATTGCCATGAAAATAAGGGGATTTTCTCCGCGGGCGCAACGGCTGATGGTTGCGCTCGCACAGAACGAAGGGCGGAAAAGCGGCTGCACAGAGTTGCTCCCGGAACACGTGCTGCTTGCGCTGCTGAAAAGCGCGGACGGGCTGGGCTATCAGCTGTTGCAGAATCTTCACGTCAACGTGCTTTCATACCAGCTTATTTTGGAGCAGAGCCTGCCGCCCGCGCAGCATATTTCCGACGACGGACTGCCCTCGTCGCGCCGCCTGCGCACGCTGATAGATGCGGCGGTGGTCGAGTCGCGGTCGCTGTGCAACGATTATGTGGGTACGGAGCATATCCTTTTGGCCGCCATGCGCGACGAGCAGAGTCCGTCGGGGCATTTTTTTGCGCGCGCGGGCGTTACGATTGACACGGCGCGGCGTGAGGCGCAGGTCATACAGCGGCAGATGCCTTCAAGCGTGGCGGACAACGGGCAGTCGGGCTGGGAATTCGGCGCGATGATGAGAAACCTTTCCGGCGCACCCGGCGGCAGCCAGCAGCAGAACCGTGGCGGGCAGCAGCGGCGGTCGTTCTTGACGGATTACAGCCGCGACCTGACGCAGCTTTCGCGCGAGAACGCGATTGACCCCGTGGTCGGCAGGGAAAAAGAAATCCAGCGGTGCGTGCAGATTCTGAGCCGGCGCACCAAGAACAATCCCGTGCTGATTGGCGAGCCGGGCGTGGGAAAGACTGCCATTGCCGAAGGACTTGCGCAGCACATTGCGCGCGGCGACGTGCCGCGCAACCTGCTCAAAAAACGCGTCCTCGCGCTCGACCTTGCGGCGATGATTGCGGGTACGAAGTACCGCGGCGAATTCGAGGAGCGCATGAAGCGCATGATGAAAGAAATCCGCGACAGCGGCGACATCATCCTGTTTATGGACGAACTGCACACGATTATCGGGGCGGGCGGACCGGAAGGGCAGATGGACGCGAGCAATATCCTCAAGCCCGCGCTCAGCCGTGGCGAGATTCAGGTCGTGGGCGCGACGACGCAGAAAGAGTACCGCAGGTATTTTGAGCGCGATCCCGCGCTGGAACGCCGTTTCCAGGTTGTCGCCGTGGAAGAGCCGGATGCCGCGCAGTCCGTGCAGATCCTTGAGGGGCTGAAAGGCAAGTACGAGGAATTCCACGGCGTTGTCTATGACGACGACGTGATTCCCGCGATCGTGCGGTTCAGCACGCGCTACATTCCCGAACGTTTCCTGCCTGACAAGGCAATTGACATCCTTGACGAGGCGGGCAGCGCGAAGAAAATTCAGGAAGAGGAGCGCCCCGTGCAGCTCGCCGAGCTGGAGCAGAGCATCGAGGACTTGGACCGGGAAAAACGCCAGCTGGTCGCCCATCAGGACTATGAGCGCGCGGCAATGGTGCGCGACAAAGTGCACGAGCTGAAGCAGAAGCTCGAAGCGTTCAGCAATTACTGGAAGAACAACGTGGCGAGCGTCAAGAAGCGCGTTACCGTGGAGGATGTCACCAAGGTTATCAGCATGATGACGGGCATTCCGCTGGAGCGGCTGGACGACAACGAAAGCGCGCGGCTGCTCACCATGGAAGCGGAACTGCACAAGAGCGTCATCGGGCAGGACGAGGCGGTCTCCCTGCTTTCCGGCGCGATCCGCCGGTCACGGGCGGGCGTGTCGTCGTCCGCGCGTCCGATGGGATCGTTCATTTTCCTCGGTCCGACGGGCGTGGGAAAGACGCAGTTGGCAAAGTCGCTCGCCAAATTCCTGTTCGGCTCGGAAGACGCGCTTATCCGCGTGGACATGAGCGACTTTATGGAGAAGCACAACGCGAGCCGTTTGGTGGGCGCGCCGCCGGGCTACGTGGGCTATGACGAGGGCGGCATGCTCACCGAAAAAGTGCGCAAGAAGCCGTACAGCGTCGTCCTGCTCGACGAGATTGAAAAGGCGCACCCCGACATCTTCAACCTGCTTTTGCAGCTCCTTGAGGAGGGCGAGCTGAGCGACAACCTCGGCCATACAGTGAATTTCCGCAACACGGTCATCATTATGACCTCCAACGCGGGCGCGCGCGAGATTATGGCGGACAAGCGGCCGGGATTCTCCGCGACGCGCGACGGTCTGCTGCCGTACACCGACATCAAGTCCGGCGCGATGGAAGAACTGAAACGCATTATGAGCCCGGAACTGCTCAACCGCATTGACGACGTGGTGGTGTTCACCGCGCTCGACCGCGCGCAGGTGAGCGCGATCCTTGACATTCAGATCGGCGATCTGGAACGGCGGCTTGCCGAAAAGTCGGTCACGCTGACGCTGAAACCGAAGGCGCGCGACTACCTGCTCGACCACGGCTATGATCCCGGCATGGGCGCGCGCCCGATGCGCCGCCTGATTCAGCGCGAGATTGAGGAGCCGCTTTCCGTGCTGATTCTGGAAGGAAAAGCCGCCGCAGGCGGCAAGGCGGTGGTGGACTGTGACGGCAGAACGCTGTCGGTCAGGTTCGCGCGGCAGCGGAAAGTCGCGCACCAAGAGGGAATGTATGCCGCCCGCTGATTTTTCCGATTTCGGCACGAAACTCTGCGCCCAGTCGGGCATTTTGCAGCTGATGGACGATCTGGGAAAGCCGCTGCCCCAGGACAGGCCGACGTACCAGCTGGGCGGCGGCAACCCGGCGCAGATTCCCGCCGTCTCTGCAATGTACCGTGCGCAGATGGAAAAAATCCTTGCGGACGGCACGGCGTTCGACGACCTTATCGGGCGGTACGACGCGCCGCAGGGCAGGACGGCATTTCTGGAAGCAGTCGCCGCCTATCTTTCGGACGCATACGGCTGGGACATCACGGCGGAGAACGTGGCGGTGACGAACGGCAGCCAGAGCGCGTGCTTTTACCTGTTCAACCTGTTTTCGGGGACGTTTTCGGCAGGCGGGACGCGGCGCAAAAAGAAAGTGCTGTTCCCGCTCGTGCCTGAGTACGTGGGCTATGCGGATCAGGGCATTGAGCCGGGGACGTTCGCGAGCATTCCGCCGCGCGTCGCGGCGGGCGATGACCACACGTTCAAGTACCACGTCGATTTCGATCTTCTGGAAGCATACCTGCGCGCGCATGACGACGTGGGCGCGCTGTGCGTGAGCCGCCCGACCAATCCCACGGGCAACGTGCTGACCGACGGCGAAATCACCCGGCTTTCCGCGCTCGCCCAGACCTACGGCATCCCGCTGATCGTGGACAACGCCTACGGGCTGCCCTGGCCGGACATCATCTTTACCGAGGATGCCACGCCGCTGTGGAACGAGCATATCGTGCTGAGCATGAGCCTGAGCAAAATCGGGCTGCCCGCGCTGCGCACGGGAGTCATCATCGCGAGCCGCGAAATCGTCGCCGCGCTCGGCAACCTGAACGCCATTGCCGCGCTCGCGAGCGGGTCGGTGGGGCAGGCGATAGCCGGGCCGCTCATCAGAAGCGGCGAGCTGGTGCGCACGGCACGCACGGTGGTGCGCCCGTTCTATAAAGAAAAGTCCGATGCGGCGGTCGGCTGGATACGGCACTACTGCGCGGGCGGCGACTTTGCCGTGCACAAGAACGAAGGCTCGATTTTCCTGTGGCTGCTGCTGAACGATCTGTCGGTGACTGCAAAGACATTCTACCATATCCTCAAGGAGCGCGGCGTTATCGTCGTGCCCGGCGAATACTTTTTCTTTGGCGGCGGGAATGACGGCTCGCTGCCGCGCGCCGAGGACCACCCGCATTATGCCAAGTGCCTGCGCCTGAACTACGCGCGCCCGGCGGACGAGGTGGAGCGCGGCATACAGATTATTGCGGACGCATACCGCCAGCACCGCGCGTGACGCGCTTTTCCTGAAAAAAACGCAGAATTCTCCGAAAAAAGCGGCAAAACCCCTAGACAAAAATTGCGGGGGGGGGGGTATTATTGGGCATACCTTGTCTGCAAGAGGAGAAAGACATGAAAAGAAACCTTGTCCAGTATGTTGCCGCGCCCTGGTGCGCTGCCGCAATCCTGCTCGCCGCCTGCACGGGCGGCACGGATGACACCGCCGACCGCCCCGTTACGCCGCCCCCGGCAGAAAGCGGTGCGCAGCCTTCTGTTCCCGACAACCCGGAAAATCCGGAAAATCCTGATACCCCCGACAACCCGGGAAAAGAAGAACCTAAAAAATATGCAGATGTAACGACTGTTCTAAAAGAAATCCTTGGCGAGAAGTATAATGAAATATCAGAGGAAGTATCAACAAATATAACAT
>CAZSOK010000016.1:0-21037 GCA_964608445.1 uncultured Treponema sp.
TTTGCGCCAATATCACGCTTGATTTGCGTCGAGCTGATTTCCGGCGTTCTCTCCAGATACACGACCTCGCATCTGTCTTTCAGGAAGTCGAACTTTCCTCGCCAGTCGTCGCCCATCACGAACGTGTCTATGTGGTATTCTTTCACGTCCGTGTCCTTTTGCTCCCAGTTTTCTTCCGGAATCACCAGATCGACATAGCGGATCGCCTCCAAAAGCTGCTTGCGCTTCTCATAGGAGAAATAGCATTTCTTTTGCTTCTCGTTCCAGTTGAACTCGTCCGTGGACAGCGCGACGACAAGGTAGTCGCCGAGGGCTTTCGCCCGCTTGAGCAGGTTGATGTGCCCGTAGTGCAACAGGTCGAACGTTCCGTAGGTTATCACTCGTTTCATTCAGCATCTCCCACTATTTTTTTATTCTTCAAAAATTTCAATATTCTTCGTCCAATTGCTTTTATATAATTCTTGCTGAGATACATTCGCATCACCAATTTCCTTTTCAAGATATTCTTATCTTCTCTTGAAAGCCTGTCCCAAAAAAGCAACCCATATAAAAACTGCGTCTCATTGTTTTCCGCATAGTCAAAATAAAACGTATTCTTCCCGGTGTTTAACTCCTGGACAGTTGCCCGGTTCTCATAAACAGATTTAAAGCATCCTATATGCCTGACGAACAGCTCGTTTTTAAATTTCGAATATCTGCACAGAATCTCATAGTTCCAACAATTTACGATAGATCGCATAAGCGGAGTCATGCTGTTCCATGAAGAATTTTCCGTCTGCCGATATGAGTAGACAACCCTGGGAACAAAATACATATCCCCATAGTTCAACGTATTTATGAGAATGTCATTGTCATCAAACACACCGTTTTTTTCTATTATTGAAATCTGCTCCGGATCATTTGCCCGCCGGTGGATACATGCACCGGCGTGCAAATACATACTGCGTATGTATTTGCACGCCTTTATCCGCTTCGCGGATTTAAAATATTCGATTTTCTTAATCTCATCTGCCGAATGCCACATCTGGTAAAGAAACCCACATGCGGCGAGGCTTCTGTCATTTTCCAAAATGTCAACGCCCTGCTGAACAAAGGTGTCATCACAATACCAGTCGTCGCCATCAAGTGTCAGAAAATAACTGCCCTGCGCTTGCTTCAAGAGAAAAAGTCGCGCCGCGCTCACTCTCAGAATCGGATTGCAAGACTTGTCCTTTTCACGCGGCATGACGAACAGCTTGATTTTTTCAGGATTTTTTTCAACAAAATCTTTGACTATATCCTGCGTATTGTCAGAAGAACCGTCATCGGCGACAAGAATTTCATAATCGCATTCCAGTTTTTGCGACAGTATGGAATTCAGGCTTTTTTCCACAAACTGCGCCTGGTTGTAATAGGTGACCAAAAAACTTACTTTCATAACTCACCCCTAAAGTCTTTTTTTATAAGCTCCTTGATTTCATGACCTGCGCCATTTGGGGGAAAGTAAAATTCGCTTTTTATCAACTCATGACGTTTTTCCTTTAGCGGATCATTCCCGCTTTTCAGCATTGCCAACGTATCTGTGAGTTCCTGCCAAGAACGGACATAGTAAAAGCCCTCCGTCCATTTATCTGTCTGCTCAAATAGCGATTTGTCATTCTTGCAATACACGATAGGCTTTTCTGTGAGAAAATATTCTATTATCACTGAAGAAAAATCCGTCACAAGCACATCGGAAGAATAAAACAGTGGCAAATAATCTGCCGTTTCATCAATATTGGCGTTCTCTCGATCTTGATATTCGGCTTTGTACCGATTCGACTTTTCGATAGAAAAATTGTCAAACTGCGCATAGTTAAGCCAAGCCTGCGGATGAGGCCTAAAAACAAAATCCACGTCTTTATTCTTGTCACAAAAATCAAGAAAACTGTCCTTATAACTGAAAAAATGGCAGTTGTTTTCATTTGTCGTCCAACGAGGTGTCCAGACTATTCTGAATGAATCTCTATCATGTTTTTTCCACAAAGGGGATTCTGCATTTTCATATTTTCTCACAATGTCAAATCTTGGGTAACCTGTTAAGACAAGTCGGGTGAAATCAATGTTATTCATATCAAGCCATCTAGCATATATTTCTCTATCGACCTGTCGCTCACAACAAAGAATGCTTATGTTTCTTAAAAAATCCGCAGGAAGGGCTTCGTATTTCATCTGCTCACAAGTATTCAAGCCATAATGAACGAATATAAGCGTAGCATACTTTGCCACATTCCAACTTTTCAAGCATTCAGGCTTGCAAATATTATATGGCTGCTGGAAAAATACATAATCTGGCTTCAAATTACGCAAATCCAGCCATTCTTTCGTTTCATAGTCATAACCATTCACCACTTTGCATGGATAGTCTTTCCAAAATTCTTCGGCTCCTTCCGTTTCATAAATCTCATGATTAAAGCCTATTTTCGGCAACTGCTTTTTGAAGGGTATAGCAACAATCGTAACATCAAACATTTCATCAGCATTGCATGCCTCGAAAACAGTTTTCAGCGAATTCCACACTTGCGGGCGATGACACACAAAAACAAGGTTTATCTTCTCGCCGCGCTTCGACTTCTCAAGATGCTTTCGCCTTATCAAATCCGCACTCAGATACAGGAGCTGCCGTTCCAAATCATTTATTTTTATGTCATAAGCCTTGAACCTGCCATAAATCTTTCTGAAACCTGGCAATTTGCGTAAAAAATTTATCATTTCTTTTTCCTACCTTATAATTCTGAGTTTCCGCTTTATAAATGAAGTCATTGACTCTCGTTCCGACTTAGTCATTCCTGCAAAAAAATACATCGCGCCCAAAGAGAGGCATGAAACAGCACAACTTACAAAAAAACGGAACACGCCTTGCGTGTTATGATAGGCAATCACAGTAAGCGCAAAAGACGGCACAACACAAATTGCGACTCGCAGATATACTGCCTTCAAGTAATTCCCAATCACAAATCCTGTCCGTTTTCGCAAATTGAAAAATCTATAGAATGAAAAAAACAAATTTTGGAACGCCCTCACGCTCAAAGCCCAATAAGGCTTTCCTCCAAGTGACAAAATAACATACGCCACTGGAAGCGTCAAAAGTCCAGTGACACCCCCAACAAGTTGGTAACGTTTTATATTTCCCTCCGCCTCATTCAGCATCCAAAGAGGACCTGCCAACGCATCTATCAATTCAAATGCCATAAAGACGATTATGAATTCGTATGAATACAAAGGCACATCTTTTAGCCACAATTTCAAAACAAAATCCAAATTGATGACAAGCGGCTGCACGATGAAATACAACAGAAAGAAAGAGTATTTAGACGATTTGTTGATAAGATCAAAAAGATACTCCTTGTCATTCTGTGCATAGCTTTTTACAATTTGCGGGTTAAATGCCGTTTGGAAATTGCCCAAAAACCCGTATACCGCACTATTCACTTGGTTTGCGATTCCCATGGCGGCATTTATCAAAACGCCATCAAAATGGTTGAATACGACGCTCATCCCTTGGTTGGACAGTACAGTAGCCGCGCTTCCCATTATGTTCCAGCCTGAAAAACTTAAGATACCTTTTAGAAGTTCCTTGTCCTTGTATTTTTTTAATGTAATAAATGAAAAATTCTTTTTGCAATAAACAATATATATAATTGTTTGAAGAATACATAACAGAAGATTAAGGGCAGCATACAAAGTCAATTTATCGAAATCGCCTATGGATATCACATAAACAATCAAGAGTTTTAGCATTCCATCCAAGATGCCTGTATAGGCAAAAAAACTCATTCTTTCTTCTGCGATAATCGCACCATTAAAAGGAATGCGTAGCATGATGACTACAGTGGATACAGAAGAAATGTGCAGAACCATTTGAGCCGCAAATATTTTTCCTTCTGGAATATTAAGATATGTTTTCAGCAGAATCATACCAACCGTCTCACACAAAATGAAAACAACAATGCTGAGCATGGCATAGTTTCTGATATTTATAGAAAATACTTTTTTTATATTTTCTTCGTCTCCCTCGCCAATCGCATAGGTCAAATATCTTTGGCAAGCAGATGTCATTGCGTTGTTAAAAAACTGAAACAACACAATGACACCGGCTACAAGATTGTATATTCCGTAGTTCTCCGCGCCAAGTTTGTCCAATGTCACGCGACTTGTGAAAAAACCCAAGAACATCAGCAACAGCATCCTGAAATAGAGGAAAACGGTATTTTTCGCGATGCGCCTGTTGTTTTCGGAATGCCCTGCCATCTACGGTCTCATCTCCCAAGTCTGATAGACTACCGTTCTTCCGCCAAAGCCTTCTTTTTGGTGTATCAGGCCTTCATTGAGAAACTTTCCGTCCCCTCCTTCCGAGGATATCCCGAAGTCAAAGTATGTTTTGAGGCCTTTGTATTTTTCAATCAAAGCGGCGACCACAAAATCCAGCGCGCCGATTTCCCTGGCGGTGTCGTCGGCGGCCAAATACTGCGTGTGAACCACATCGTCATAGACAAACAGAACCGCTCCTGCCAGCATCCTCTCCTGATACATAGCCACATACAGCTTTATGTTTTCCGGAAAGCGGCCATGCAGCAACGAAAGTTCCGCGCCTGTGTGGACGGCATTCGTGTTGTGGTGCTTTTGCAGGACAGAATTTTCAAGGTCGATGAACGAGGCGAAATCTTCGGACTCCACGACCTCCACTCCCTCGCGCTTTGCCCGCGCCACCTGAGCCTTCCTGCCTTTCGGCATTTTTATCGGGTTCTTCAAGTTGATGACCGTGGACGGCTCGACCTTCGACAAAACGCCGCCATGCAGGAACAGCGCGTACAAGTCCTCCTGCGCGCACTGGTTGGCATACATATGCGGAACGGACTTGTAAACGATTTTTTCTATTTTTTCTTCGCCCATATAATTTTTCAAGGAGAGGACGCAGTCGTTCATGCGGTGCTGTTTCATATTCTTGTCAGCGATAAATCCGCCAAAAGTAAGCCCGCCATGGCTGTATAAAGCATTATCCCTTGCATTGCAGGGCAACAACGCCACAAGTTCCCCATCGTCATAAAACATGAACGAACTGTCGGCGAACCTGTCCGAATGGTATTCCATGAAATCCCTGTCGAACATAAAAAGAGGATTCTTCGCGGCTTTGTTGAATGCATTCCAGTTAGCTTTCATATTTTGATTGTATCTTTCAATTCTGATCATGCCGCCACACCTTTACAGCGGGACGGCAGGCACTTTGTTATTAAATCCCCCCCCCATTATTATAATGACCCGTTTCTTTTACCATGTTTTTCACGAACCTCGCCGGATTTCCGGCCCACACTTCGTTTGCCGGAACGTCTTTTGTCACGACGCTTCCCGCCCCAACCATCGCGTTCTCCCCTATCGTTATGCCGGCAAGGATGGTCGCGTTCGCGCCGATGCTCGCGCCTTTCTTTATGAGCGTGTTCGCCTTTTTCCACCCGGCGTTCTTCGAGCGCGGATACAGGTCGTTCGTGAACGTTACGTTCGGCCCGACAAAAACATCGTCCTCAAGCACGATTCCGTCCCAAAGCTGCACGCCGCTTTTGACCGTCACGTTGTCGCCTATGACCACATCGTTTTCTATGAAGACATTCGCGCAGATGTTGCAGTTCGCCCCGATCCTCGCGCCGGGAAGAACCACGCAGAACTGCCAGATGTCCGTGTCCGGGCCGATGTTGCCTGACTGCACGTCAGAGAGCGCGTGTGTCATTCCTTGCCCCCGTCCGATTTCAGGCTCGCCAGAAACTCGTCATAGCTCCGTATATATTCCTTCTCATCATAACGCTCGCTGGCAAGGACGACCAGCTTGCACCCGTAACTGAAGTCATGCATCTCGCGCCACATATTTCTCCCTATGTAAAGCCCCACGTCCGGGCGGTTCAGCGTCACCTGCTCGCGGCGGCTTCCGTCGTCAAGCACGAACTTGCACGAGCCGTCCATAGCGATGATAATCTGCTCCAAATTCTTGTGCGCATGGAAGCCCCGCGCCTCGTTCGGCAGCGTGTCGAACATATAGTACACCCGCTTTATCTCAAAGGGCACGCTCTTCATGCCCTCAAGCGACACCAGCTTTCCCCGATGGTCGCCGTGAATCTCCATGTCAATCAGTCGGTAATTCATGTAATCCGCCTTTTTGGAACGCCTCCTCCTTTTCCAAGACCTCATACCCCAGCTCCTCCATGCCCACAACCTCGTCGCACACGTCGCTGATGAACACGCCGCGCCCATGCTCCGTCACGCTGCGCAGCCTTCCGCTATAGTCTGAGTCCGCCTCGCCATGTGAAAAGCGGCACTGGTAGACGAGCACGAAGTCATATTCTTTCAGCCGGGACTGCAACAGCTGCACGAGCGGCCAGTCCAGCGGGCCAGTGAGCATGATTTCGCTTTCGCGCCATGAGCCGCCCGCGTCGCTCGTGAGGAAGTCCTTGAAATCCACGAGAGTCTTCTGCATTCCCTGCAAAAGATCCGCCGCCCCGACAAGTATCGCGTAGCGTGTCAAATGCGTTCTCCTTGCGCACTCCGTTTTTCTGAAACAAACGTCTGTTTTGTAATGAGCGACACACACATTATTGTATATATTAGTATCTTTTTGTGTATATTGTCAACACAAAAAAATACATTACACTAAAATATGTTGTCACCGGAAAAACAGGCGCAACGCCTCGCCGAACGGCTTCGGGAGGAGCGTGAAAAGCGTCATATCTCGCAAATAGACCTTGCCCTTGATGCGGGGCTTTCGCAAAACATCGTTGCGTTCATCGAGACGGGAAAGCGCAGTCCAAACGTGCTGACAATCCTAAAAATCTGCAACGCCCTTGAAATATCCCCTGCCACGCTGTTTGAATCGGAGACTTCGCAGAACCGCCGCCATATAAAAAAACAAATCGTCGCGCTTTTAGACCAGCTTTAGAGCGTCCATGCCGTATGTTCGCCACTCCCTCTCCATATCCCATACCCACTTATGGACATATCCTATATCCACTTATGGCGATATCACACACCCACTTATGGCGATATACCAACATGAATTTACGCCATATCACACAGTGGGATATGGCGTAAATTCACCATGACCGTAATACATATTTCATGTCATGTTTTAGTTAAAAAAATAACTCAACTATTTTTTATGAAAATACTTGACACAACTTCTATACCATTGTACAATGTGACCATGATTACACGAATCGAGATGGACAACGCCTTCATATACCAGAACAAGGCAATATTCTCAATGAAGGCGGACATGAGGACGAAAATCCTCGCGGGCAACGTGGCGCAGACCGGCGCGGGCAAGGTACTCAAGACCGCCTGCGTTTTCGGCGCGAACAACGTGGGAAAGACATGCCTCATAAAATGCGTCCGCGCGATTCGGGGCATAATCATGAAGCATCACTGCCAGATGTCCGCCAACCTGTTTTCGGGAAGCAACAAAGTCTCGCTCGCGGTGAATTTCATCGAGCAGGAAGAGGAATGGCGTTTCGCGTTCAAATTGGACATGGCGACCAAAACCTACGTCTACGAGGAATTCTCGCAGATAAAAAAGGACGCATACGGCAACGAAAGCCTGGACACTTACTACAAGCGCGACTACGAAAACGGACATTTCTTTTGCAAGGACACAAGTGTGATTCCGATTCTCGTGGCTCTGTCAAATGCGGACATCCTCATACATACGGTGAACCCCACAACGTTTCCCTCGCTCAAAAAGGCGTCGGACATACTGACGGCGTTCGCATCGCGCATTGTAATCCTTGACATGAACAACATTCCCGTAGAAAAGACAATCCTCATGCTGAAAACCCACTCTCGCTTGGAAAACAAGGTGAGGAAATTCATAAAACTCGCCGACCTTGACCTTGACGACATATACTATTCCGACAAGGTGAAAATAAAGGTGCTTACGCATAATCACGCGGAATACCTGCCCGCCGAGACCATCCTACAAGCGCAAAATTTGGAAGACATGCTGCGCCTTACGTCCGTCTACAAGGGGCGCGAGGTGCAGAGCTTCAAGTTCGACTCCACGGGAACGAAGAAAATTGTCGCGCTCGCAAGTTTCGTCGTGGAGGCAATGGAAAATAAACAGGTTCTTTTTATAGACGAGCTGGATTCGAGCCTCCATTTCATGCTCACGCGCGCGATCGTGGAGCTGTTCAACAGCGAGCGCAACACCGGCTCTCAGCTGATCTTCACGTTGCACGATGTGAGCCTGCTGGACTGCCGGAAGCTTTTCAGGAAAGAGCAGATTTGGTTCGTAGAAAAGGGCAACGAGGGCGCAAGGATGTTCCCGCTTTCCGTGTTCACGGCGAGCAAGGGCGTGCGCGGGGACACTTCGGACATAACCGAAAAATACAGGCAGGGGCTTCTGTGCGCGCTGCCAAATCCGAGATTCATCGACTACCTTTTGGAGTCGGAGGATTCGGAAAACAATGCAGAAGAAAAAGGAGGGAAAAAGCAGTGAAAATCATTCGCGGCGCGCTTTGGAAAACAATGGCTGGACATTTCCACGGCGCGCAAAAAAAGCCGTCTTTCAAACTGCAATTTGAAAGACGGCCGGTAGCAGGCGCCAAAGCCTGGCAATGGCACGATGCAACAAACTCATCTATAATATCATGCCGTTGCTCCAGCGTCAAGAGAATGGGACTGTTCTTGAAGGACAGTCATGGAACATTTGATGGAAACTGGAGGTTTTCAAATGAAAACACAAAACAATTTTGAATTGGATAACGAAAAAGACGAAAGCGGCGTGAAAGTCACAAAGTACAGACGCGCCCTAGGAGCGAATGAAGTCGAATTCGCGCGGGTGGGAAGATCCACCGCCGACATTGACAGCATTCTCACCCTCATCGGAAAGTACGACACGGGCGTGAACCGCCTCATGGTGCAGTACTGTCTGGGACTGTTCAAAAGGGCGGTTCTCGAAAAGCTCAAGACGGGAAGGGCCGTGAACCTTTTGGGGCTTGGCGTGATGTACATAAACGCCGCGCTCGGCGACAACGGAGGCACGAATTTGGGGGTGGGCTTCACGCCCTCCGCCGAAAGTGCCGCCGCGGTCCAAAACCTTGACGCGACCGTGGCGGAAGCCGTCGCAAGCACTCCCCTGATAACTGCCATCATCGACTTGTACACGCAGCGCGATACCGGGACGCTTACGGCGGGACACTCCGTGAGGATTCTGGGAAAGCGGCTCAGGCTTGACGACTACAATGACGACAAGGCGGCGGTCATATTCAAGCCTGTCGGAGCGGACAGAAGCGTGAGCAGCGACGAGTCGGATTGGATTGCGGTACCAAAAGAGGCGATGAACCGCAACAAACCTTCCGAACTGGAATTCTATCTGCCAAGCGAACTCGCGGAAGGCAGATATGAAGTGACGGTGAGAACGCACTTTTCAGGGCATTCCACCGTGTCCAACCGCAGGGAGCGAACGTTGGACGGCTTCGTCGAGATAAGCCAGAACGCGGAATAAAAACACAGGTCCATGCCACGGCCGGAAAGGCGCGGCATGGACAAGGCTGGACGCGGGCAAGATGAAAACCTGCGCCCAGCCTTTCCTTTTTTTGGGACGCGCTGTGTTCCGCCCGCCCAAGAGTTCCGTATCGCGGGGCGCGCGCATTAGATCACATTCTCCGCCGCACCCTTGCCGAGCGCGCCTGGCGGCGGTATACTGTTCCCCATGAGACGATTTCTTTCTGCCCTCGCCGTCCTCACGCTTGCCGCCGCCGCCTTTGCGGAGCGGCTGACGCTGCTCTCATTCAACATGGGTGGCAGGAACCGGACCGCCGCCGCTGTCGCCGCGATGATCGCCGAATCACACGCGGACATCGCGTTCCTCCAGGAAATCTGGGTGAGCGCGCCGAACAACGCCGCGCTCAGCGCAATGGCAGCGCAGCTAGGTGACGGCCGCTGGGACTTCGCCACGTCGTCCGCCTACAGCCTGACCGAGCCGAGAACCGCAAGGGGCGAGACCTACAAGGCGGGCGGGAACGGGCAGAACAACGCCATCCTGTATGACACGACGAAAGTCACGCTCGCCGACCTTGCCGACGAGGCAGGCTTCACCCGGTTTGACGGCGACTTCCTGTTCGACAAGAATACCGTGCAGCTCGTCCGCTTTTCGCTGCGCGGCGGGACGGGGGCGCAGTTCGTCGCCATAAACGTCCACCTGCCCTACACCGACAAGGCGCACCGCAAGCGCGACCTGCGCACGCTCGAACGGCTGTACGCCCGCTACAAGCGGACGGGCGGCATCGTCGTCGCGGGCGACTTCAACACCACGCGCACGGAGCTGACGGCGCGCAACTTCGACTTCGTGGACGGCACGGATCGCTGGTTCTCCGACCGGCATTTCGGCATCGCTACCACGCTCTCCACCAAGGGCGACGACCGGATACAGTTCGCCAACGACTACGACCACTTCGTCTACAGCAAGCACATCACCGTCGCCGACCAGATGCGCCGCGCCTTCTCCGACTCGCGCGGAAAGACGGTACCGAGCATCCCGTTCGGCACGACCGTCTACACCAGCAGCACCGCCTACCGCAAAGCCGTCTCCGACCACGTGCCGATCATAATCACGCTGGAATTCTGACATCCGCCCCGGCCCGCAAAGCACCATGCCGCGCGCGGCAAAATGCGATAGCCTTTTCCCGGAGGATGTGGTACACTGACGGCATGACTGACCTGCCCGCGAAAACCGCCTACCAGGCTGAGCTTTTTTCCAACCGGCTCGCCAAAAAATACCGCACGCTGCGCAAGTGGGCACGCAAAAACCGTGTCAGCTGCTACCGGCTGTATGAGCGCGACATTCCCGAAGTGCCGCTGGCGGCGGACCTCTACGAATTCCTGCCCGACGGCATCAGCGGCAAGGCCGAGGCGGCGCAGTTCCTGCGCGAGGATGAGCGGCGCATAACGGCAAACGACCCGTCCGTGGCGCAGGAAATCGCGCAACGACGCTACCTGCACCTGTTCATGTACGAGCGTCCCTACCAGACGGACGAGGCGGAAGAAGCGGCATGGCTGGACGCAATGGCGCGCGCCGCAGCAGCAGTGCTGGCAATCGAAACAAGCCACGTCATCGTCAAGACGAAAAGACGGCAGCGCGGCGAAAGCCAGTACGAAAAAATCGCCGCAGGGCGCACGCTCTGCGGCACGGTGCAGGAATGCGGCCAGCTGTTCACCGTGAACCTGAGCGACTACCTTGACACGGGGCTGTTCTTTGACCACCGCCCCCTGCGCTCGCTCGTCCGGCAGACGGCGGCAGGAGCGTCGGTGCTCAACCTGTTCTGCTACACCGGCTCGTTCTCAGTATACGCGGCGGAAGGCAAGGCACGGCGCGTGGAATCCGTTGACCTGAGCAACACCTACCTTTCCTGGGCGCGCGACAACATGACGCTGAACGGCTTTTCCGACGCGAAAAAATACGTATTCACCAAAAGCGACGTGACGGCATTCCTGCGGAAAAAACAGGCGGAACGGCCGAACGACACGAACCGCTACGACCGCATCATCCTTGACCCGCCCACGTTCAGCAACTCAAAGTCCACGCAGAACACGCTCGACATCAACCGCGACTGGCCGGTGCTTGTCGCCGACTGCCTGCGCCTGCTCGCCCCGCGCGGCATCCTCTATTTCTCCACCAACAGCCGCCGGCTCAAATTCGACCGCGCGCTCATTCCGTCGTCGGCAGGAAACGGCGCGACCATCGACGTGACGGACATGACGGAATCGTCGCTTCCCGAAGACTACAAAGGAACGAGATCACGGCGGTGCTGGAAGCTGCAACGGGCAAACTGACAGAAAATGCGGCATCACGCCCACGCCCGCCCTTTCTTTTTCCGACAACATGCGGTATACTGGAATACAAGGAGATTCCCATGAAGAAAGAAACCTACCAGAAATTTTCCGATCCCGAATACGACCTGCTCATCCAGAACCGTACCCGCATCCTGCGCAAAATCAGGCTCATCGAGAAAAAAATCATCGCGCAAAGCCCTGACGACACGACGGGCGAATACCCCGCGCACAAGGAAAACCCTGTCTCAGCGTATCAGGACTATCTGATTTACCTCCAGCGCATGACCGACGGCATGCTGCAAAAGATGCAGTCCGTCTACGGCAACCTCGCGCTATGACGGGAAAACGCAGCGAGCCATGCCACTTGACAATGTTTGCGCCTGATGGTTATACTGTATGTGCCGTATGGATACGGCGCGTGCAAAACGCTCTTTTTGGAAAATCCTTTGACTATATACCTTATTTCAGAGTACTTAATCTCAGAATGGAGTTTTAAATATGGCATTGATCAGACGCCGTGTCGCATCGCCCGAAGAACAAAAGGACGAACAGCAGCAGTTGGACTGGGAATCGCAGCCCGCTTCCTATGAATCGCCGGCACCGCAAGCAGAAAGCGGAAGTCCCGAACAGGCAGAAAAAAAAGTCGTCGTCAGGCGACGCAGAACCGTAAAGGCTGACGGCGCGGAGCATACCGAATCCGCCCCCGTTACCGAACAAGCAGATACCGCCGGGACAGGCGACCAAACCGCCGAAAATCCTGAGCCAGGCATGGATCGCAGCGAACCGGCCGGCGAAATCCGTATGAACGAAGGCGGCTACCGGCAGAACCGCTGGAACAACCAGAACAACCGCTACAACAACACACGCTACGGCAACAGCCGCCGCTACAACAACCGGCAGAGTTATGCGGAACGCAACGCGCTCCGTGATGCCGAAGTGCAGGCGGCGCAGATTATCGAGAATCCCGAAGAATACGAATCAAAACCGCGCCTCAAGATTAACGACCTCACGATTATGAGCATGCCGGAACTGCGCAACATGGCGCTGGAATACGGCTGCCCGGAAGATATGCTCCCCGCCATGAAAAAGCAGGAGCTGATTTTTACGATCCTCAAGGCGCACACCGAGCACGGCGGCATTATTTTTGCCGAAGGCGTGCTGGAAATTCTGCCCGACGGCTACGGCTTCCTGCGCAGCCCGCAGAACAGCTACTTGCCCGGTCCCGATGACATCTACATATCCCCCAGCCAAATCCGCCTGTTCAACCTGAAGACGGGCGACACGGTGTACGGGCAGACACGCAGCCCCAAAGAAGGCGAACGGTTTTTCGCGCTGCTGCGCATCGAGACGGTCAACTTTGACGAGCCGCGCGTCGCGCAGACCCGCGTTCCGTTCGAGAACCTCACGCCGCTCTACCCCAACAGCAAATTCACGCTGGAGACTATTTCCACCGAATACAGCACCCGCATCATCGACCTGTTCGCGCCGATCGGCAAAGGCCAGCGCCTGCTGATTGTCGCCCCGCCCAAAGCGGGAAAAACGACCATCTTGCAGAAAGTGGCGAACGCCATCACCGCAAACAATCCCGAAGTCTACCTGATCGTGCTGCTGATTGACGAGCGTCCCGAAGAAGTCACCGACATGGAGCGCACCATCAAAGGCGAGGTCATCTCATCCACGTTCGACGAGCAGGCGACGCGCCACGTGCAGGTTGCCGAAATGGTGCTTGAAAAGGCAAAGCGGCTGGTAGAGCACAAGCGCGATGTCGTGATCCTCCTCGACGCAATCACGCGCCTTGCCCGCGCCTACAACCAGACCATGCCGACTTCCGGCAAAGTGCTTTCCGGCGGCGTCGATTCAAACGCGCTGCACAAGCCCAAGCGTTTCTTTGGCGCGGCACGGAACATCGAGGAAGGCGGATCGCTCACGATTATATCCACCGCGCTCATTGAAACCGGCAGCCGCATGGACGAAGTGATTTTTGAAGAATTCAAGGGCACGGGCAACAGCGAAATCAACCTTGACCGCAAGCTGGCAGAACGCCGCCTGTTCCCCGCAATCAATATCAAAAAATCCGGCACGCGCAAAGAGGAACTGCTGCTCGACGAGGCGACCTTGCAGAAACTGTGGGTGCTCCGCAAAGTCATCAACCCGATGGAAGACGCGGAAATCACCGAGCTGATTCTGAACCAGATGCGCAAGAGCAAGAACAACGACGCGTTCCTTGCGGCAATGAACACGGGCTCCGCGGCGGTTGACTAACCGGCAGGATTTTTGTATACTAAATAATCACTCTTGTGGTGCTGTCTTGATATGTAACGGTAAGGGAATGATACAAACACGCCTTCGCGTCTGCGATTTTTGTGTAAGGTAGTGCTGACCGGCATTTCTACGGCATCGGGCAAGAAAGAGGAGCAACACGATGAAAAAAGGGATTCACCCGGAGTACAAGCTGACAAAGATTACCTGCGCATGCGGCAACGTAATCGAGACCCGTTCAACCGCGCAGAACATCAGCGTTGAAATCTGTTCTGCCTGCCATCCGTTCTTCACGGGAAAGCAGAAACTGGTTGACACCGCAGGCCGTATCGACCGCTTCAACAAGCGTTACGGTCTCAATCAGGCAAAATAAACCGCCTGCAAAAACAAAAAAAATCCTTCCGTATGGAAGGATTTTTTTTGCCCTGACAGAACGTTACCGGGGATCATCTGATTTAAGCACCATCGCTTTCTTGTATTCGGCACTCGCCACGCTGAACAAATCGACATCGGGAACGGCATCAAGCATTGTCACCTGCCCCTCAAATTCCACGCCGTCC
Source organism: uncultured Treponema sp. (assembly GCA_964608445.1). Taxonomy (GTDB): domain Bacteria; phylum Spirochaetota; class Spirochaetia; order Treponematales; family Treponemataceae; genus Treponema_D. The sequence goes on from CAZSOK010000016.1 coordinate 14,649, forward strand.
GCGATACGGATATGCGATGTCGTCACGTTCCCGACCACCTTGCTGCCCGCACACATCTCCACGCGCTCGGCTGCTTTCATGTCGCCCGTGACCTTCCCCGAAATGACGATTGCGTTCGCCTCAATAGAGTTGACGTTGCACACGCCCGTCCTCTCAATTTCCAAATCGCCCGTCGCCTGAATTGGTCCGCCGGTAAACGTCCCCGTAATGACAAGGTTGTCCGTAAAGGCAATCATTCCGTCAAATTCTGTTTCCCTGCCGAGTACGGTTATGTTTTTTCTCTGCTTTTGTACCGTCCCGTTTTTTTCCTTTTCCATATGCACAGTTTATACTATTTTCAGTAGAAAATCTACCCGTTGTCCGCGCGACCTATCATTTTCTGCCAGACGACAGAAAATCATCCGCCGAAATACCACACCTGAGGAACACTGACTGTAATACTGAATAATGCGGCTGATGCCAAAACACAGTCCGCCGCACACGAACGCCTACCGCACGGGAAGATCCCACAGTGCCTTTCTCAGTTCCTGTCCCGCGCGGAACACCGCCACATAATGCGGCGCGACAGAAACCGGGTCGCCAGTCCTGGGATTACGAGCCTTAGAACGCCCCTTGCGCAGGCGAGGCTCAAACGTGCCGAAACCACGAAGCTCAATCGTTGCGCCAGATTCCAACGAATCCTTCAGTTCGACCAACAGCAAATCAAGGACATCTTGCACGATATGCTTCTCACATTTTGCGATCTTCTGATATACTGATTCAACCAAGACGCCCTTCGTTATCTTTTTATCAGCCATACCACTCCTCGCAAAATCAAAACAACGCAAAGCAAACTGCGGTGTCACGCCAACGCAACACCGCCGTATGCCTGCCCAACCTAGTTTGCCGCTACCGCAAATGAAACATTGTACAGTTTCATCATGCGCGACTTCTTGCGGGAAACAGCGTTACGAGTAAGAACACCCTTGCTACGCGCAGAATCGAGCTTAGAAACGAGTGTCCTAAGTTTATCCTGTGCATCTGCCTGATCCTTCTTCTGAACCGCCGCCACAAACTGCTTGGCAATGGTACGACATTCGCTCTTGATCGCCTTGTTGTGCAAGCGGCGAACTTCACTCTGTGCATGCCTTTTTTCCGCAGATGATTTCTTTCCTGTCAAAGGAGACACCTCCATACAAAAACTTATCATTATTGTAACAAACCGCCCATGTATAGTCAAGAGGTAGCCAAACAGAACACCGCCTTACTGCCCATAGCAGGCCTCCCGGTATCTTGACAGCACCGCTCCTCTTGCAGTATAGTTATTATATAATCGATTATTTTGGAGGCTCACATGGCTGGAGCAAGCAAGAACTCTCGAACGACCGTTGCGACACAGAAATTCATGTGTCCGTGCGGTGGCGAAATCGCGATGAAGACATTGATGGAAAACGGCAGATTGCGCAACCTCGCCGAATGTCCCAAATGCAAGCGTGTCGAGCGCCGTCCGAAAGATTTTAAATAATTCGAAACGACGTTCAATGCAAAACATCCCCGTGGCTTGGTATCGTACACTGCAAGCCACGGGGATGTTTCATTTTCTGCGCCTATGTCATGCCATATTCCGCCACTCATCAAGCTGCGCTTGAATCAGTTCCCTGCTTTTTTCCAGTAGTTTTGTCTGCGCGTCCTTGCCTTCCGGCACAGGAAACACACCAAGCACTTTGACGCGATACCAGCCGTTATGCAATTTTTGGAAAATCGTGCGCAAATTATTGATGCGGTAGCCGCCGTCAAGCGCACACACCGCGACGGGAAGCGGCGCGGCGGCACACAAACGACGGAATCCCGCAGTGTAAAACGTTCCCAACGAACCGTCCTTGCTGCGCGTTCCCTCAGGAAATATCACCGGAATCTGACCGCGCTCCATTACGCGCGCGCCGAACGCATCCAATGTCTCCATAGCCACCGAAGGCTTGCCGCGCCGGGGAATCATGCAGTGCTCCTCCACGCGCAACATTTCAGAAACAAGCGGCACATGGCGCGCAAGATTATCCTTTGCCACAAAACGGATCTCAGCATTGCGGAAAAAATTCATGTAGAGCGCAATATCTATCAAGCTCTGATGATTTGAAATAATCATGAACTGCCGGGGGAGTTTTTCGCGGTTGTCGTCATAGCCGACAAAATTAAAATGCTTGTAGGTCTTAAAAATCACGAACACGCGGTGCGAACACACCGTCCTGATATAATGCGAAATGGCAAGGCTCCATTTTTTGGAAATGGGATAGGCAATAATATTCAGCATTGCCGGAATTCCCACCGTCAGCAAACAACACGACAGCGTGATGACATTAGATAAAAAATTGAGCATAGCCCATTCTAAACCGAAACGGCACAGATGTCAAACTATATCATATCGCCCACCGCGCCCAGAATCTCATTGAGCGGCGCGTACATTTTTTTGCAGTCGGGAATGCTGTGCAGAAATATCTGCCCGTACCGTTTTTCCATAATCCTGCGGTCAAGACAGACAACGACACCCCGGTCGTCACCACGGCGAATCAGGCGACCGACTCCCTGCCGGAATTTAATCACCGCCTGCGGAACGCTCAATTCCATAAACGGGCTGCCTCCGCGCTGCTGAATCAGCTCGGAACGGGCGGTGAATACGGGATCGCTCGGAACATCAAAGGGCAGCTTGACGATAATGACCTGACTCAACGAATCACCCGGCACATCCACGCCTTCCCAGAACGAATCCGTGGCAAACAACACGCTGCCCGTGTCGTCCTTGAACGCATTGAGCAGCCGAAACCGCTCGTCGTCCCCCTGCTTCAGAACCGTTATGCCAAGCGAACGCAGGCGGAAACGTGCCGTCGCACACGCATGACGCAACGAATCGTATGCCGTGAAAAGCACCAGCGTCCGTCCGCCCGCCGCCTGAATCAGGCGCACGATCGCATCCTCAAGATATGGCTGAAAATGTTCGCTGTCAGAAAACGGCGCGTCGTTAGGAACGGCAAATAAGAGATTTTTTTTGTACGGAAACGGCGACGGAAAATTGCCGCTCAAAAGCCGATCGTGCTCCACAAAGTCCACGCCCGTGCGCCGCTTCCAGAACGAAAAATTGCCACCGATGCAGAGCGTCGCCGACATACAGACGACCGTATCCATCGGCTCAAACACGCCGCCGTGCATGAGCGGCGCAATATCAAGCGGCGACTGAAACAACTGGACGAAAAACGGCGAATCGTAATGCTTCGCAAGCTCAGGATTCATCCGCTGCCGCTGCATCCAGTACACCGATTCGGGATGCTCGTCCCAGTCGCGGAAATTCTTGCAGAGTGCCGCCATGCCGTCCAAACGACACAGCACCGATTTTGTCTCGCGCACGACCGCATTGTCCGCATCGTCTTCGGGAATCCCCGCGATCATCTCGCGCATGAGAGCCGTCAAATTCGCGATATGCCGCTGCACGTCAGCGAGCGCGGCAAGGACACTGCCGAAGCGCGACGCATTCTGCGCAAACAACCGCACCGAAAAATCCCGGTCCATCATTTCCATGGCGGCATCTTCCAACACTGCAAAGGCATTTTTTATCCGGCTGATTTCCGCCTGCGCCTCGGCAGTATGATCTTCCTGCACCGAAAGCGCGGCAACCGTAAACAAAAATCCCGCCGCCGCAGACTTCCGCGTGCGGAACAGCAGGTTGAGCTGCTTGCTGATTTTAAAGCGGTGCAGCGTCTCACTGAAAAAACTGGTTGCCGCGTCCTCAATGCCGTGTGTCTCGTCAAACACCAGGCGACGATACGGAGGAAGCACTGCCGTGTCATCATAACCGATGCCGGAACTGCGCGACTCGATGTCCGCGAACAAAAGGTGATGGTTCACCACGAGCAGATTTGCGTCCGCCGCATCCTTTCGCACGCGCATCACAAAGCATTTTTCGCGGAACGCACAGCGCATTCCCGCGCATAAATCGACCTCCGAATTCACGCGCGACCAGACACTTTCCGGAGGCATGAACGAAAGGTCGGCGCGATTTCCCGTTCTGGATTCCTTTGCCCATGCCACAATGCGGTCAAAAACCTCCTGATCCTCGCTGAACAAATCGCGCTCTCTGCCTGCATCGTCGAGCCGCCGCAGACACACATAATGCTGCCGACCTTTCACCAAAACCGCCTTAACCGGCTTTCCGATGATTTTCTGCGCCAGCGGAACGTCTTTTTCAATGAGCTGCTGCTGAAGATTTATCGTCCCCGTGCTGATAACCACGCGCTCCTTGTTTTCCAACGCCCAGAGCATACTCGGCACCAGGTAGGCAAATGATTTTCCGACTCCCGTCCCGGCCTCAAACACGCCGACTGCATTGTCATTGAACGCGCGCGCAATGTTTTTCGTCAACGTTAACTGAACAGGCCGCTCTTCATATGCGGGATTAGAGACGGCGAACGGACCTTCAGCCGAAAGATAATATGCCACGCGATCTTCGTCCAGCCGCGTCATAACCGCCGGCTTGACCGGCTCCATCACCACGTAGACTTCACTCGCGCTATTATTGACGATAAAAAATCCCTGCGCATTCTCGGCACAGTCCGACGCAATCCGCAAGTCCGCGTCCGATGGATGCAGGTTCCCTGACGGATGATTGTGGATAAGCACCGATCCTTTCCGCGCCTCGGCATAATTAACGGGAACAGAATGCACATCGCCACGCGCGGCAGCTGTTACGGAAACGACAACGCCCGCTTCATCTATCACGCCGGAAAAAAACACTTCATTCCCGTCCGCTTCAATAATCCGGCGTCTTATCTCTTCCCGTACCGCATCTGAAAACCTGTTCCGCACATCCATATGCAATAAAAAAGGCTTGCAGCCAACCGACCACAAGCCTCTCTCCATCTCCTAGCAGAATTGAACTGCTGTTGTCGGGATGAAAACCCGATGTCCTAACCACTAGACGAAGGAGACATCCGCCACTCTGTGACGCTGTTACTATATCAAAAGCAAACGTTTTCGTCAAGTGCTTTGCCTGCCGATGCCATCGATTTTTACATTCCCATGCCCATTTTCTTGACAATCTTCTCATGCAACGCCGCGCAGTCCGCATCCTCCAAGCCAAGTTGTTCGGCAGCTGTCACGTCTGCCAATGCCTTGCTGTCATCGCCCAGCTTGAAATACGAAACGGCACGGCGATAATGTGCATGAGACTGGTACTCGTTCAATTCCAGCGAATGAGAAAAAGCCCTAACGGCATCCTCGTTTTTGTCCATCACGCTGTACACAATACCCAAATAATAATATGAACGGAAGCCCTGCGGGTCATACTTGACGCTTTGCTGAAAATCTTCCAACGACTCTTCATACAAGCCCTTGGCAAAATACGCCATCCCCCGATGCTTTCTGATAACGGCAAGCACGGTATCCGAGGGAATCGGCTCACTGTCTAGAATCTGCGAATAAATCTGCAACGCGGTATCAAGCTCGCCGCTATTATGCGCGTGAATTGCCTCCAAAATCAAGTCATCAATCGTGCCGTGTACATACGGCGACACGCGTGAAATATGCCTGCTGTCATTTTTGATATTTTTTTCATGCGCTTCGCCCTGATACGTAAATTCGTCTACTTTCTCATAAAACGACGCACGGCGCGCGTTCACCTCACCCTGCAATTTGTTCTGATAGTCGCGAATTTCTTGAAAAATGATGTCGGCAAGGCTCAGACTAGCGTTCATTGAAGCAAGCTTGCGCCGTAATGGCATATCAAACGGCGTAAATTCCGTCTTATAAATAAGTTCATGCTCAACCTCTGCCCAAGCATCCTGCAAAATGGTGCGCACCTGTATCTCGCAGACAAGATTATCGGGCAAAGACAAACCGCAGTTTTCAGGACGGCAATCGTCGGGAATAGCCACCAACACATGAATGGACTCATAGCCAAATTCGCGGAAATTCTGCTCTGCACCTTTGTATTCCACTTCCTTCACGTCAAACTGCTGTTTTATCTGCTCAACAGCAAGCTGAATGTCTTCCAAAAATGCACAAATAACACGAATTCCCATCATGTCGGTAAGTGTCACCAACGTTTTCGATGTCTCCGCCTCGCCCGCTTTTTGGCGCAGAACCTTGCGATAATAACTCTTGAACGACTTTATGCGCGATTTATACGTCGGCAAAGAAGAAAGCCGTATTGAGTGCCGCAAACGAGTTTCAATACGCTCCAAAATTTCTGCAAAAATGGGGCAGTAGGCGTCATATAATTCTTGAATCTGCTGCTTTTTAGGATAAAGCCCCGTGTGTTCCATATATGTATTGTATCATTGATGTTTTGATAACGCAAACAATTATTTAAAAATAAAGACCGCCTCTATCATAGGCGGTCTTGTTAGCCGTGCTAACGATATGCA
>CAZSOK010000017.1:0-15217 GCA_964608445.1 uncultured Treponema sp.
GACATCGCGCCCGGCACGTACTCTGCCGAGGTGCGCACAAAGCTGCTGGGGAACACGAAGGCAACCAAGTCGCTCAAGGTGGGGCGGTTCGCAAAGCCGCTGGAGGTTTCCCCCGGCGCATAGGGGCGGCGTTCTCCCCCACAGGGGAGGACGGACTTCCCTTATAAGGGAGCGGTGATTTCCCTTACAAGGGAGAAGCGGTTTCCCTTATAAGGGAGCGCGGAATTCCCTTATGGGGGAGCGGGTATCGGACAAAAGACAGGAGATTAGGAATGAGAAAGACAGTAAGGAACAGGACATGGCGGGCGGTCGTTAGCTCGGTCTGCGCGGTAATTGTCATATTTGCCGGGTGCAGCATTTTTGACAGTGCTTCGGACGACGGCGGTTCATCTGAAAACAATCAGGATGTGGGAGGGCAGCAGCAGATCACTGACTGCAAAGTGGTATTCTACCCGAATGTGCCTGCGGACGTGGCAGGGGTATTTTTTGAAACGAAATCACTGACGTATAATTCGGGCAGTGATCAGCTGATTCCCGATGGCTTGTTCAGTCTGGACAGATACGGATACCACCTTGCCGGGTGGGCGAATAGCGCGGATGCTAACGTAGTCTCGTATCAAGTAGGAGACTGGTTTGATGTTTGGGATGGCAGGCATCTTTACGCAGTATGGGAGAAGGACACGGTGAACGGCCTTGTCATCAAGGACAATGTTGTCGTGGAATTCAAGTCGGACAGCGGTATCACTGCGGTCACCATCCCGGATGGTGTGACGGCAATCGGAGACCGTGCATTCCTCGAATGCAAAAACCTCGCAAGCGTTACTATTCCTGACGGCGTTACGTCTGTTGGATCGGGAGCGTTCTGCAGATGCGAAGGTCTCACAAGCGTCACGTTACCTGAAAGTGTCATGTCTATCGGAGACATGGCGTTCAGTGAATGTCCCAATCTGACGATACAATACACCGGCACACGGGCGCAGTGGGAAACGTTGCGTTTTGAAACGTTTGGCGTTCCCGTTGTCTGTGCCGACGACAGTCTCGGCAGTGAAAATCAGCCCGCCGTCCTGACGGTTCAGAACCGTGTCGTGGTGAAGTGCGACCCGTCGGCGACGGGGTACATCGAAATCCAGCCCGGTGTTACGGAAATTGCGGAGAACGCGTTCGACAACTGCGTTTATGTCAAAGGTGTCATAATTCCTGAAGGCGTTACAAAAATCGGATACGGGGCGTTCAGATTCTGCTCCGATATGATGTCTGTGCAGATTCCGGGAAGCGTCACCTATATCGGCGACAAGGCCTTTGAGTATTGTGATCGGCTGGAGACGGTGAATTTCACCGGTTCGCTGAGCCGACTCACCACACTGGGATTAGATACGAAAGGATTCGATATAAAGGCTGTTTCTGTCACGTGCTATTACGGAAATTACAATAAAAGCGGTCGATGCTATTATGTGGAACGTGGCGATGCTACATTAGCGGGATACGTCATCATTCCGAGTGGGGTGACAGAAATTGCGTATGAAGCTTTTAGAGATTGCAAGAACATTATCGGTGTTGGAATTCCGATTGACGTTACCTATATCGGAGATGATGCATTTAAAAATTGTAGTAGCCTTACATCCATTGCGATATCGAATATGCAAGCAAAATTTGCAAACGATTATAATATAAAAAAGCGGAGTTATACAGGAACGATTACTGAGTGGATTAAGGGTGGCGACCATGAATGGGGTGTATCGGAAATCAATGAAAAACCTGTCAGTGAAATCACTGAACTTGCGGCGGACGATTTTGCAGGAATAACGAAAATAGGTTCCAATACATTTGCGGAGTGGACTGGACTAAAATATGTTAATATACCAAACGGTATTACTAACATTGGCGAACAAGCGTTTTCTGGTTGTCACTCTCTTAAAAACGTAATAATTCCTGATAGTGTTATGACTATCGGAAACAGAGCATTTTATGATTGCAGTCTAAAAAGCGTGATAATTCCTAATGGCGTGACGAGCATCGGGAATTACGCGTTTTATGGTTGTACGAGCCTCTCAAGCGTGACGATACCCGACAGCGTGACGAGCATCGGGAATAGCGCGTTTTCTGGTTGTACGAGCCTCTCAAGCGTGATAATCCCTGATGGTGTATCAATCATCGACGTGAGGGCATTTCAATTTACAGGGGTGAAATCTATAGAGATTCCTGTAAGCGTCATATCTATTAAAAACAATGCATTTGACAGTTGCAAGAATTTAACGAACATTGTTTTTAAAGGTACGCAAGAGCAGTGGGAAAATATATATAAGGCTACAGGCAAGACTTTATACGGGGCTTCAACCGACTGGGATTTAGACACCGGCGACTACACTGTCTATTGTACCGATGGAAATATCTCAAAATATTGAGAAGAGATCGTATGAAAAGAAGTATGTTTGGTTTTGCTGTTCTTACACAACTTGGACAGCAAAGTAATGTAGCCATTCGTTAACGCAATAATTTCGGAGACGGAAACACAATTTCCGCCTAGGAATATTGTGCCAAAGAAAACCGCCCTCACGCGAGGGCGGCTTTTTCTGTCATGGGGCGCGTTCCCGTCTTCCAGCACGGCTGGTGCGTGCCCACTTTTTTGCCCGCGCCCGGCAAAATCTTGTGGCAACTACTTTAAAAAATCTTGATTTTCGCACATAATAAGGCATGAGCGAAATTTCAGCACTGCAAAAAGCACGGTATGCCTACCAGCCGGAAGTCCCGGACATTCTAAAGCAGGACGCGACTGCCGTCCAGATCGAGACGGGCGAGGCGGTCGTGCCGACCAAGGACGCGGAGAGCATACGGGCGGCCTACCCCCAAACCTACGGCATGCCCATCGTGCGGTTCGTGCCGGGCAAGAACGAATTTGCCGCCAAGCCGCACCGCACGGGCATCCTGCTCAGCGGCGGGCAGGCTCCGGGCGGACACAACGTCATCTGCGGCCTGTTCGACGGGCTGAAAGCGGCGAATCCCGAATCCGAGCTGTACGGCTTTCACCTGGGACCGGGCGGGCTGGTCAAGAACGACTATGAAGTGCTGACGGCGGACAGAATCGACCAGTACCGCAACACGGGCGGGTTCGACATGATCGGCAGCGGGCGCACCAAAATCGAGACGGAGGAGCAGGTCGAGGCCGCGCTCAGGAACATACAGGAACTCAAGCTGGACTCGCTCGTCATCGTCGGCGGCGACGACAGCAACACCAACGCGGCGTTTCTGGCGGAACAGTGCAAGCAGCGCAACCTGCCCGTCCAGGTCATCGGCGTTCCCAAGACGATTGACGGCGACCTGAAGAACGAGTACATCGAGACGAGCTTCGGCTTTGACACGGCGACGAAAGTCTACGCGGGCATCATCGGCAACCTGGCGCGCGACACGATGAGCGCGAAAAAATACTGGAACTTCGTCAAGCTGATGGGTCGCTCGGCAAGCCATATCGCGCTTGAGGTCGGCCTTGCGGTGCATCCCAACGTGACGCTCATCGGCGAGGAAATCAAGGCGAACAACTCCACGTTGCAGGAAATCCTGTTCAACATCTGCCATGTCATCGCGCACCGCGCCGCGAACGGCGAGAATTTCGGGCTTGTCCTCATCCCGGAGGGCATCGTCGAATTCATTCCCGAAACGGCGAACCTCATCGACGAGCTGAACAGGAACTGGGTGGAATACGAGAAAGTCTTCACGGCGCTCACCACGCTCGAATCAAAGAAGCGCTGGCTCATCAACAAGATATCGCAGCAGGCGTACTACACGCTCGACCAGCTGCCCGACGAGATTGCGGAGCAGTTTCTGGGGCTGCGCGACCCGCACGGGAACATCATGGTGTCGCAGATTGAGACCGAAAAGCTGTTCATCTACATGATCCGCGACTACCTTGCCAGCATGGAGGCGGCGGGCACCTACCAGGGATCGTTCGCGCCGCTTTCCATGTTCTACGGATACGAGGGGCGCGCCGTGCCGCCGTCAAACTTTGACGCGAACTACTGCTACGCGCTCGGCAAGACGGCGTTCATGCTCATCGCGAACGGCGTGACGGGCTACATCGCGAACGTGCGCAACCTCGCCAAGCCCGTCGCGGAATGGACGGCGGGCGGCATTCCGCTCACGATGATGATGAACATGGAAGTGCGCAAGGGCAAGGAAGTGCCTGTCATCGCCAAGTCCCTGGTCGATCTGAAAGGCAGGCCGTTCAAGGAGCTGGCAAAGAACCGCTTTAACTGGGCGAACAAGACGATGTACCGTTTTCCTGGTCCGATGCAGTATTTTGGACCAAGCGAATGCTGCGACGGCATCACCGAAACCCTGCGGCTGGAAGAAGCGGCGCGCCAGGAAAGCGCGGATCCGCAACAGGACGGCGGCAGATGAAACTGTACACCTTGCGCCACCTGTTGCGCTCCGCTGCGGGCGGCATCGTTATCGGCGCGGCGGTTGCGGCGGCCGTCGCTGTTGCCCTGCAAAGGGAAACGCCCGCCACGGCGGCAGAATCGGTGGCGGTTGACAACGCGGACGGCTTTGACGACGCTTCGGACGCGCTCATCATACCCGCCGCCACCAAATCATCGCCCGCCGTCTCATACACGCAGGACGAGCAGCAGAACATCCTTGTCTACGAAAAATGCAACGAAGCCGTCGTGAACATCACCACGCAGGTGATGGGGGTCAACTGGTTTTTAGAGCCGATCGTGCAGGACGGCGGTTCGGGCAGCGGGTCAATTATCGACAAGCGCGGCTACGTAGTCACGAACGTGCATGTCATCAACAACGCGAGCAAAATCAGCATCTCGTTGGCTGACGGCTCGACCTACGAAGGCACTATCGTCGGGCAGGACGTGGAGAGCGACATCGCGGTGCTTAAATTTGACCCGCCCGCGAACGTCGTGCTCAAGACGATTGACTTTGGCGACAGCGAAAAACTGAAAGTGGGGCAAAAAGTCATCGCGATCGGCAACCCGTTCGCGCTTGAGCGCACGATGACCACGGGCATCATCAGCGGGCTTGGTCGTCCAATCCAAGAAAGCAAGAACGTCATTATCCGCAACATGATTCAGACGGATGCGGCGATCAATCCGGGGAATTCCGGCGGGCCGCTCCTCGACACGGCAGGAAAAATGGTCGGCATCAACACGATGATTATGTCCAGTTCGGGAAGTTCTGCGGGCGTCGGCTTTGCCGTGCCCGTGTCCACCGCCCGCCGCGTCATCAATGACCTGCTCCAGTTCGGCAAAGTAAACCGCGGCATTATCAGCATTACGCCCGTGCAGATGACCAGCGCGATTGCCCAGTACGCGGGGGTCGGCATTTCCACGGGCATTTTGGTGAGTGCCGTCAAAAAAGGCAGCGGTGCGGACAAGGGCGGCATCCGGGGCGGAACAAAAGCCGTGCAGTACGGCAGCCGCTGGAATCCCACCACGATTTACCTGGGCGGAGACATCATCACGGCGATTGACAGCGTAACCGTGCGCACGTATGCGGACTACACGAGCGCACTGGAAAGCAAACGCCCCGGCGACACCGTTTCCGTCACCGTGTACCGCGACGGAAAACTGCAAAAGCTGACCGTCACGCTGGACGGCGCAGACCATGCCGCGACCACGCTCTGACAAAGCGGCAGACGCAAAACCGCATGGCGCACCGGGCAAAGGCCGATGATAGACACCAAAAATATCACCATCCTGTGCAAGGTCGTCGATAATTTTGGCGACATCGGGTTCGTCTATCGCCTGGCTCGCGCATTGACCGAGCAAGACGGGCGGCTGCGCCTGCGCCTCATCGTGAGCGACTTGCCTTCGTTTGCCGCGCTCGCCCCCCTCGTAGCCCCGGACAAAAATGAACAGACCTGCTACGGTTGGCAGGTTTTCGACTGGAACGCCGCCGACGTGTGTACGCGTTCGTTCACGCAACAACCGCCGGCAGTCATTCTGGAATGCTTTCAGTGCGGCAGACCCGACTGGCTGGAGTCGCTGCTGTTCGACAAACCAGCGGGCGGCGCACACAACGACGATTTCGTGCAGATCGTAAACATCGACTACCTGACTGCCGAATCGTATGCCGAAGACTTTCACCTGCTCAAAAGCGGAACGCGGAGCATACGCGTCAAAAAAATCAATGTCATGCCAGGATTCACCGCAAAAACGGGCGGACTGCTCCTCGACAACGCCTTTATGCAGGGCAAAAAAAAGGCGGCACGCGCACGGGCGACCGGCAATGCGCCCCGCACGATGACGGCAGTTTTTTTCAGTTACGAGCGTGACTGTGCGCCGCTGGTACAGGCGTTGGCACGATTTCAGGCACAAAGCGACGTTCCCGTCCGTGTCCTCGTCGCCGCAGGAAAAAGCCGCGCGCCGTTCCTGTCCGCATGGGAACGCGCCGGAAAACCGTTCGCGGCAGAACCGCTGCCGTTCCTGCCGCAAGAAGACTGGGACGCGCTTTTGTGCGCGGCAGACTGGAATTTCGTGCGCGGTGAAGACAGCCTGAGCCGCGCGTGCCTTGCGGGCATTCCGTTCGTGTGGCAGCCGTACCCGCAGGACGACGATTATCACCTTGTCAAACTCGCCGCACTCAACGAACGGCTGCGTCCGTTTTTCTCCCCCGGCGCATTCGCTGCCTATGACGCATACACCCGCGACTACGCGCTCGGCAAAGACCGTGCGGATTCTCTTCTGCGCGTGCTTTCCTTTCTGCCGCAGTTGCGCCAGTATTTTGCGGCGTTCGCGGATCACCTAATTGCAAACGGAAACCTTGCCGACCACCTGCTCGGCTGGCTCGGCGCATTGCACAATCCGTAAAGTCGGTTTATACTGTAAAAAGAGGCAGGATATGATTATAGCACTGTTATACGGCGGAAAATCAGGCGAACACGAAATATCGCTCATTTCGGCGACGGCAATCGCCCGGCACATCGACACATCGGCGCACCAACTCACGCTCATCGGCATAACCAAGACAGGACGATGGTATTTGCAGGATTACGGCGAACTTGCGCGTATCAAGCGCGATCCGCAGGCGACCTTGCAGGTACACGAGGATGCCGCAATGGAAGTGAGCGTCATTCCCGCAGGAGGGAAAAAAGGCGCGCTCGCAGTGGGCGGAAACCGCATTCTCGTGGACGTGGTGATTTCCGCGTTGCACGGCACGTTCGGCGAGGACGGCACGGTGCAAGGACTGCTTGAAATGGCGGACGTTCCCTACGCGGGCTGCGGCGTAACGGCAAGCGCGCTCGCCATGGACAAAGAAAAGACAAAAATCATCCTGCAACATGCGGGCATTCCCGTCGTGCCGTACCTGTGCATCCGCCGCAGCGATTTGGCTTCTTCCCAACGATACGACGAACTACTCGAAGACGCGCAGCACAAACTCGGCTTCCCACTGTTCGTCAAGCCGTGCGCGGCAGGATCAAGCGACGGGGCGACCCGCGCGGAGGATATGCGCCACCTGAACGGCGCGATTTTGGAAGCATTCGAGTGGGACGATAAAATCCTCATCGAAAAAGCGATCAACGCCCGCGAACTGGAATGCTCGGTCACGGGAAATCCCACGACGGCGGACGGCGCGCACAAAGCGGAGGATACCGTCGTCTACGGACCGGGAGAAATCAACCCCACACACGAATTCTACGATTATGACGCAAAATACCTCGACCCCAACGGCGCGAACCTGCTGATTCCGGCGAACGTCGATGACGCGACGAAAGAAAAAATCCGCGCGTTCGCGGCGGCGGCGTACAAAGCGATTGACGCAAGCGGACTGAGCCGCATCGATTTTTTCCTTGACAAAGACAGCGGCGACATCTACCTGAACGAAATCAACACGATGCCGGGATTTACGGCAATCTCAATGTTCCCCAAACTGTGCGAAAGCGAAGGCATCCCCTTTAACGAGCTGATCGAACTGCTGATACAACAGGCGCAGCTCCGATTCAAGGCGACCCGCAACCTCAAGACATCGCGCGATTAGCGCAAGGAGCGCACCATGAGCGACGATCCCCTGCCCCCCGTTCCGCACACATATCCGCAAGGATGCTGTTTTTCCACGCCCGCCGACATTGCCGGCAAAAACGTGACCGTCATGGGACTGGGGCTGAACGGCGGCGGCGAAGCAACGGTGCGTTTTCTGCTCAACCATGGCGCGAACGTCACCGTAACGGACATGAAAACGGCGGATGCCCTTGCCGCCACTATCGCGTCCCTGCAAAACGATCCGTCGCTAGCCCACGAACGTCTGCGCTATGTGCTGGGCGAACACCGCATCGAAGACTTTGCGAACGCCGACTGCGTGATAAAAAATCCGGGGGTCAAATATGACGGCAACCCGTTCCTTGCCGCGGCAAAGGCGATAGAGACGGACATCAGCCTATTCCTGCATTTCTCCAAAGCCCCGATTATTGCCGTCACCGGCAGCAAAGGCAAATCGTCCACCGTCAGCGCAATTCATTACGGCCTGCAAAAAGCGGGCTTCACGGCATTTTTGGGCGGAAACATCACCGTCAGCCCGCTCACGTTCCTCGACCAGACGGACGAATCGACCCCCGTTGTCCTGGAACTTTCCAGCTGGCAGCTGGCGGATTTGCGCGGACGCAAGGCACTCAAACCAAAAATCGCGCTTATCACCAAGATTATCCCCGACCATCAGAATTTTTACCACAGCATGCTTGCCTACGTGGCAGACAAAAAACTCATCTACGCGGATCAGACAAAAGACGATGTTACGATTGTCGATTTTGACGACGATCCGGCGGCAGACGGCGGCACGCTCATCACAAACTGGGGCAACATTTTTGCCGCAGAAAGCAAGGCGACCGTCCTGCGCTACAGCAAAAAAACGCTGCCACAAAGCGTACCCGGCATCTGGCAGGACGCAAAAGGCAACGGCATCTGCCGTCTCCCCGCCGCACGGCAAAGCAAACCGGCAAAAACGAGCGGAAAAGGCACCGATATCGTACTAAAAGGCATTGCCGTTCCCGGAAAACATATGCGGCTCAACGTGCTGAACGCCGCGCTCGTGATGAGACTGATGGGTATCGCCCCGGCACGAATTATCGATATCCTCGGACAATGGAACGGCATTGAACACCGGCTGGAATTCTTCCATGTATGGCAGAGCGAAAACCTGACCGTCCGTTTTTACAACGACAGCGCGGCAACCGTTCCTGAGGCGGCGGCAGAATCCACGCAGGCATTCGGCGAACCCGTCATTTTCCTGACCGGCGGCACGGACAAAGGACTGGATGTATCCCCGATTGCACACACGCTCGCCAATCCGCTTGCCATTCAGCCGTCGGCAACCTACCTGCTTGCCGGCACCGCCACCGATAAAATGCTCGCCGACTTTGCCGCGCACGGTATCAGCCACAACGGCGTGTACCCGTCAATCGATAAAATGCTCGCAAAACTCAAGGCCGACATCAGCGCACACAAGGGCGCGCGCGGTACAAAAGTCGTCGTTTTCAGCCCCGGCGCAACAAGTTTCGGTATGTTCCAAAACGAATTTGACCGCGGCAGGCAGTTCAAAGAAAAAGTACGGAAACTGTTCTGTTAGCGCGACGTTCCGGCACGGCAACCGCTATTTTTTCCACGGATTTTTGCGGATAAAAGTCTCGTCCCGCTCATAGCCCACAGAAATAATGCCGACCGGCGTCCTACAGTAATCCTCGATAAATTCCACATAGTCGCGCGCGGAACGGGGAAGTTTTTCATAACTGCGGCACGTCTTCAGGCTCGTTTTCCAGCCGCTGAACTTCTGAAGCACGGGCTTCGCCCTTTCCATTGCCTCCACGTTCGCCGGAAAATCCGTCACGATTTTGCCATCGATGTCGTAGGCGATGCAAGCTTCAATCTCATCAAACGTGTCGTAAATATCCAAGTGCGTCAGAACGAGGCTGTCAATCGAATTGACGCGGCACGCATAGCGCAGGGCGACCAAATCCAGGTAGCCGCACCGGCGCGCACGCCCCGTCGTCACGCCGTATTCGCGCCCGGTTTTCCGCACGAACTCGCACAGCTCGCCCTCGCTTTCACTGTTGAATTCCGTGGGCATCGGACCGTTGCCGACGCGCGTCTGATATGCCTTGAACACGCCCATGATAACATCCAAATCATGCGGACCGATACCGCACCCGGTCGCCGCGCCCGCCGCGCACGACGCGCCCGAAGAGACATACGGATACGTACCGCTGTCAATATCCAGCATCGCGCCCTGCGCGCCCTCAAACAGGATATTGTCATCATGGAATTCGTACATTTTTGCGGTCAAATCCACGCGCATTGCCAGCAAGCGGTCTTTGTATGTATCAAGATAGGCTTTGTCCTCGCCGTCGTATTCCGCCATTTTTGCCGCCCAGTCCAAATCGGCAAGGCGCAGCCCGTCGCGCCCGGCTTTTTCCGCATAGGCAATACCAATTCCCCGTCCCGTCGTACCAATCGGGCGTTTGCGGGCGGCATCGCGGTCTTTGTCCATCTGGCGGTAACGCGGCAGAATGATGTGGGCGCGGTCAGAAATAAAAACGCGCCCCTCCCAGTCAATGCCGTTGTCCTTGAGCATCTGCAATTCGTTGAACAAAGCCTCAGGGTCAATCACCATGCCCGCGCCCAAAAACACGGACTTGTCCGGGTGCAAAATGCCGGACGGCACCTGATGAAGCGCGTATTCCTTGCCGTCCACCACAATCGTATGCCCGGCGTTCGGTCCGCCCGCATAGCGCACCACGTATTTCGCACTTTCGGCAAGATAATCGACGATTTTGCCTTTTCCCTCATCGCCCCATTGAGCGCCGATGACAACGACCTTCATAAAAAAAGCCCCCAAACTGATATGGGGGCAGTATAGCACATTACGCCGATTGTTTCAATCAACACGCCCCGACGCAGCGCGTCGGGACATCGGACATTCCGCACGAATGACAGACGACTTACTGCATCTGCAAACTCACGTCGCTGAACTCAACCGTCACGCACCGGGACGTGAACAGACCGGCGTACACATAATCCGTGTCGATTTCGTTCAAGTCCGCCGTGTAGGTGACCGGCGGATTTTTGCCGTATTTCAGCGTATAGACATTTCCTTTTTTTACGATAGAAAGGTCAACGACCGTTCCGGCGGCAGGGCGTTTTTCGACCGTCGTCGTCGTCTGCTCCAATACGCCGTCCTTGCGCTCAAAACTGCTCGTCCATTTGCCCTCATCTTTCGCGACGCCCAGCGCGGCACAGGCGACATACGCGGAATTGATGGACTTGTCATCGCGGTCAATATATATGTCATCGCGCACCATCAGGCCGAACGAAACCTGATTGTTCTGCTGAATGAACACGACTTTTGCCTTTGCCTTGAGCGAAAAGTCCTTGCCAATCGGTATCTGCTGGAAGTACATACACAGCCCGTCATTGCCGCTCGCAATCTTGCCGGAAACCGCGCTGCCGTCGTCAAGACCGGAATTCATGCGAACCACGCCGTCGCTCTCCACAATGCCGTTAAAGCGCGAGGTCGCGATTTTTGACGCGCTGCCGCAGTCGCCGAACGCCGTACCGAACCAGGGTTCTTTTATTTTCTTGAACGAAGCCTGCACGCTCTTGTCGCCCGGCGTGAATCCGTCGTAAGACGGCACGACATAAGACGGATTGGGCTGGAGCATTGACGGCTGCGGCTCGGCAATGCCCTTGGCCACGAATTTTGCGAACGCCTTGTCCTTGCCCGCAATGTCCCGCACCACGTCGTATGCGTTTACCGCCGCGCCGTACATATTCAGGTGCGTGTTGTCCACGGAATTCTCTTTATGGGAAAGCCATGCATGGAATTTAAGCGTCTCCGACGGCATGAGCTGCGAATAGCGCGCCTTTGTTTTTGCCGTCAAATCGACCACAATCGTCCCCGTCTCCGCTCCCAGATCGCGGATTGCCTGCGGATAGTCGCCGCCTTTGTACGAACCTTGGTCGGCAATGACATGCACGTTCGCGCCCTCGTATTTTATGCTTTCCGCGCGGCGCACGATTGGCGTACAGAGAATCGGAGTTGCGCCCCGGTCCTTTGCCAGCTTGACGTAGTGTTCGTACAGGCTGTTCTTGAACGATCCCGGCTGCTCCTTTGAGCCGTTCGGATCGGTGTAGCGGTCTTCCTCCGCCTTCTCGTCGTTATGCCCGAAGCCGATAATCAGATAGTCGCCCTTCTTGAGGTTTTTCACGAGCGTCTGATAATTCACTTCCGTCGCAAAACTTTTTGACGAACGGCCGCTCATCGCAAGGTTGATGACCTCGATTTTTTTGGGGTTCAGATAATCCTGCAAGCGCATACCATATCCGTTGCGCGGATAATAGTACGGGTCATTGAACGGGCTGAGCGTCGAGTCCCCCACCACGAAGAGTTTCGTCCCCTTCGGATTCGCAATCGTGGCAGTCGCCGCGACGCTCTCCACCTTTTCATTCGCGGCAATCTTTGCGTTCTGCGCAAACGTCGCCGTCGCCAGACAAACTGCCGCAGCAGCAAGCAAAAGTCTTTTCATTATATTACTCCGTAGACTATGGATATATTGTAGTATACCATGACTTCCTGAAAAAGACAAACAGAACTGACGCGCCGAATGCCGCACGGCGGGCGCACTTCCCGGCAGTTTCATTGTATCCTGACGCTTGGAACACTTTGTTTCACGGCGTGAAACAAAGTGTTTTACCGCGTGAAACAGAGTGTTTCACGGCGTGAAACAGAATATGTTACGCCGTGAATTTTTTGCCGCATCCGGCAACCTTATTTTTCGGTTTGCAAAACCTTTTTTTTCTGCTATACTCGTTTTATGAAGAATGTCATGCTGATTGCCGCCGTCATGCTTTGCGCGGCACTGTTCACCCACTGCAAAAAAGAAACTGCCCAAAGCCAGCCGCCCGCCGACGAAACAAAATCGTCGCTCCCGGCTGCCATGCCGCGGCTTTCCGCCGAGGCGAACACGTACTTGCAGGGAAAGCATATTTTTGTCCTGCTCGGCTACGGCTACAACGACAAGGCTTTCGTAGAGAAGACCCGCGCCGAACTGGAAGAACGGTACGGCGTGCAGGACGAAGAAAAAGACGGGCTGATTATGATTGCCGTCTACCCCGACGATTTTATGCGCGGCTCAACAGCACGGATCAGCCTGCTGACCACCGCCGTAGAGGAAACGGAACTTGCGGGCATTATCCTGATCGGCGCGCCGGAATACACGCACCGCTCGCTCGCCAAGCTGCAAGACAAAAACGGCGGCGAGTATCCGTATCCCGTCTATTCGTTCTTTCCGCAGGACGACGTGCTCGGCTCGGAATCCACGGCAGACTTTGTGCTGGACTACGCGCAGAAAACCGACTTGCTTCAGGCAGAAGAACAGCTTGTGGCAGATTTTGACGCGGACAACCTGCTCGCAAACGCCATTGAAACCATGCTGAATCCGCAAGAACCGATTCCGGCAGACAGCGATTTGCGGGCATTCGTGCAGAAACTCGTCGGCAACGGACGGACAATCCGCCCCTACACCGACGGCGAAACGGGGCTACAGGCGCAAAACCATTTTATTTTTGAATAAGCACAAGCCGGCCACTGCGCCGCATCGGTCGGTTCGGGCACGGTTATATGAGGCGCGGATGTTTTCATTTGCACAGCACCAGTCATTTCTTCTCGGAACTTCAGATGCCATCCAGGCAGTGGCGCGCCAAAAGACTGCCCGCCTTTTGGTGTTGTCCGATTCCCACGGCAACACAAAAATCGTGCGTGCTATTGTCGGCGCATTCGGCGCAGACTGCGACGCGCTCTGCTTCTGCGGCGACGGCGCGCGCGACATGCTTTCCGTCCTCGCCTCGTTCTCCAAAGCAGAAAAAAACGCCCTTGTTCCGCCCGTCGGCGCGCTCGCACGGGGAAACGGCGACGCAGAATCGTATATGGTGCAGTCGCGTGACGGTCAGATACCCTATCACGTGCCAAAACTGCAAGAATTTACCGTTGCAGGCAGGCGCATACTCCTCACGCACGGACATCAGCATGACGTGTACTACGGCACAGAGGCGTTCTTCCATGCGGCAAAACGCGAACGCGCGGACGTTGCATTGTTCGGACACACGCACATTCCCTCTGCGGCGCATGAAGACGGCATATTGCTTTTGAATCCCGGCAGCTGTGCGCGCCCCCGGCGCAGTTCTCCCGCTTCGTTTGCGGTCGTGACGGTCGGCGGACACCGCCCGACCTACCAGTTCTATGCGATTGATGAGGAGGGTATGCATTTTTCGGCATATAATCCGCCGCAGGAAGAAATGTCGCTCTTGTGGCAATAAGTCAGCAATTCTCGCCGAACAAAAAACCGCAGCGGTCATGCCCCGGATAGACACGCGTATCTTTTTCCACGGTCTGGGCAAGACGGCGCAGGCTCTGCTGTATCTGCGATTCGCTGCCGCCATACAAATCAGTCCTGCCCCACGAATGGTAAAACAACGTGTCCCCGCTGATCAGGATTTTTTCGGCCTTATTGTACAGACAGCACGAACCCTTGGTATGACCGGGCGTGTGCAATACCGTCCAGTCCGCAAGCGCGGCAGCAACATCCGCATCGGCAAGCGATTTTCCGTCCTGCAAAAAGCCTGTCGGACCAGGCAAGCCGCTCACGCTCGGCACAAAGTCGAAAAATCCCATTTGCGCCAGCGCATTTCCTTGCAAAATGCCGCTGTCCGCACCAATCATCCCGGCATCGTCCTGATGAATGACGACCGGAATATGCGGGTATGCCTTGACAAGAAACGGAAGCCCCGCGACATGATCAAAATGACCGTGCGTCAGCACAATTGCGACCGGCTTCCAATGATGCTGCGCCAAGCATGACGAAACCGCAGTCTCGTCATCGCAAAAGGCACAGGCTGCGGGATCCACGACGAACACACGATTGTCCCCCAACGGAACAATCAATGTGTTAACGCCGAACGGTCCCGTATGCAGTATCGTTATTTCCATGAAGTGTCACACAGACAGCAATCACATATCCTCGGAAGAACTTGAGCGCGGTGCGCGGGCAGCCAAGATTTCTTCATCCGTCATCTCAGCCTGCGCCTTCGCAAACGCCGCCTGTTCTGCCATCGTGTCGCTGTTCGTCGTGGTAAAAGCGTCCGCAATCGGCGCAGAAGCGTTCTCCACGCCGTTCGGCACGCTTGTTTCTTCCGCACGAGGCTCGTGCACAGGCAGAGAAACCTCCCCTTCC
>CAZSOK010000017.1:15317-21017 GCA_964608445.1 uncultured Treponema sp.
CACGCTTGTTTCTTCCGCACGAGGCTCGTGCACAGGCAGAGAAACCTCCCCTTCCTCTTTCTGCCGGGAAAGATTTACCGCCAGCTTGCGTCCACGGAAGTCATAGCCGTTGAGCGCGTCAATCACTTTCTGCGCGTCATCGCGGTACACTTGCACGAACGAATAATTTGCCAGCACCTTAATCTCGCCGATACGCTCGCGCTCAATACCTGCCACGCTACAAAACAATCCCACCAAATCGCGCGGAAACACGCGGCGGTTGCGCCCGACAGAAACGAACACGCTCGTCGCCAGCGACGGATCAATCTGCACACGCGGCATACGGTCATGCGCCTCTTCGTTGTAATCGCGCTCACCATACGGTACGCGCTCAGTTCGGTTCTCATAGCGGTTCAAGCGGGGAACATCGCGGCGCGGACGGAAATCCTCACGGGCGTTGTCAAAACTGCCGCGTGCATTAAAGCGGAAAATCGCCCCTGCGCTCTGTTTGAGCAAATACGCCGCAACATAAGAACGGCGCGTGAGCGGAACATTCTCTTTGAATACTTTTTTCAGCTCTTCCAAAGATTCTGGACTAGCCTCAACTTTTGCAACCGCATCTTTCAAAAAAGCGGCGACCTTCTGCATATCAAGATCACCATTACGTCTAAATGCCATTTAAGACTCCTTGTTCAAATCTGCCACAAATCCAATATCGTTTTTTTCAAAACCGAAACGAATCAACGTCGGTTCTAGGATTTGGGGTACTCGTGCCATAATAAACCATCGAATTCCCTGTTCCCGCAACTGCGACAGGCAAAAAGAAAGCAATGCCCGCGCAATACCAAGTCCACGGTAATTCTGATTCACAAAAAAACGCGTCATAATGACCGTTTTTTTTGCGCAGGACGGAAACGGAGAAACCATAAGACAGCCGGCAAAATCATCAGTCAGCGTGCGGCACACAAAACCGTATGTATCCTCGGCCGTTCCAAAATCACTCCGAGCAAACAGTTCCGCAAACGCCTGCCCTAATTCGCCTTCTGCCGATTTCTCGTATTCTGCAAAAACAGCGTCCGCCCCAAAGGCAACACAATCCCTGTCCTGCATGGGATTGTACGCGCGAAAAACAAAATCTTCTTCAATAAGATCATCGTAATCGTCAAAATCCTCTGACAACACTTCCAGACCCCACGATTCGCGCAACGCATTGTACCACTCCATAAGCCGGAAGCGCAGCTGTTTTTCTTTGTAAAAATGCCACTTCCGCTCCACTTCGGGATACTGTTTTATCACTGTCTTAAAATTCCGAAACACCCCCCTGCCGGCAATCAGCACATTTTTCAGTTCCTGCTTCGCTTTCTGCGTGTGCAGCCCCGAAACAAATGATTCCAGCACCCTGTAACCGTCGTGAGAATCCCACGCCGGCAATGTATATACCGTTTCCTCATCGGCGGATTTTTCTTCGGCAGGAACGACCGAGCCGGAACGAGCGTCCAGCACAAAATCGGCTTCCTGGTTTTCCATAGCAAAGACGATACGCTGCGCAATGGAATCCGTCAAATCAAAAACCATATATCCGTACCAAACTGTGCGCGGACTCTCAACGGACGCGCACCATGGCTATGCAATGAGCGGCAAATCCGCACGCCGGGTAATGACCTTGGAAATCAAGCCATACGCGACCGCCTCATCCGCCGTAAGCCAGAAATCACGGTCAGTATCCTGCACCACCTGCTCCTTGCTTTTGCCGGTCTCCGCAGCAATAATCTCCACGATTTTTGCCTTGCTTTTGGCAATCTCCTCCGCCTGAATTTCCAAATCAGTTGCCACGCCACGGTACGCCCCGCCAATCAGCGGCTGATGAATCAGGTAGTGGCTGTTGGGCAAGCCCAGCCGCCGCTCCTTTGGCGCGGCAAGCAAAATAAGCGCTCCCATGCTCGCAATCAGCCCCGTGCCGACCGTATACACCGGCGCATTGACAAAACGAATCATATCAAATATGCCGAACCCGTCATCAATCGAACCGCCAGGAGAATCAATATAGATATAAATCGGCTTGTCGCCGTCGGCTTCCAGCAGCAGCAACTGCTTTATGGTCTTTTCCGCATTCTCCTGACTAATCTCGCCGCTCAAAATAATCTGACGCGTCTTCAAAAATTTTTCCGCAAGCGCGTCCTGCTGCGGAAGGTCAACTTTCTTTTCATCCTTGTCCAAAATGATACTCATGACAAAACCTCATATATAATATAGCGAAAACAACGGCGGATGGCAATGCAAAACGCACGGCAGTCACGCAACCTCGTATGATGCCGCAGACGCGCCGCGCTTGATGACAATCTCATATAGCATGAGCGTCAGCTGCGTCTCGACAAAGGCATTGCCCAAAGCACGCATTTCCATATCCGTCCGGGCGAGCAGCGCGACAATTCCCGCCGCCTGTCCCTGCGTCCACACGCGTGCGGCACGGGCATACTGCATACGGGCAGCCTTGCCGGAAAAACCGTTCTGCCGCATCGTCACGTCGTCCACATACGCGCCGCCCGCGTGTATCCGATGCCACACCAACAGCCGCCGGAAACACGACGCAAGCCCCGCAATGAGCATGACGGCGTTGCCGTTTTTGGTCAGCAGGATTTTCTGCAAAATCTGCACGGCACGCTCAAAGCGTTTCTGTGCGGACGATTCCGCATCCGCCATCGCGTCAAACAACGTAAACGCCGATTCTTCCCGGTTGTGCGCGAGGATATGCTCCACGTCGGCACTCGTAATCAGGTGGTCTTTCGGAAAACAGAGAAAAAAACGCCCGCACTCGTTTCGCAGGGATTCCGTATTGTTCTCAACCATTTCAAGGATCGTAGAAACGGCATCCGCGCCCACTGCATAACCGTTCTTACGGAAAAAACTGCGCACCCATTCCTCTTTGCGATCCTCAAACAGTTCCCAGAAGATTTTTTTGTGATCCTTAGGAATCAGTTTCTCAAGCTTCGCGTCAACGGAAACGGCATCGCTCACCAAAATGAGTACGGACGATTCCGAGGGCGACTTGTTGTGCGCAGACGGCGTGACGGACGCAATCCATTCGCCAAGCAGGGCGATATCGTCCTTGAGTTTTATCTGCTCCGCGCCGCGCAGGACGATGACGGTCGCCGGACAAAACAATGATTCGGTACGCAGCCGGGCAACCACGTCCTGCATACGCGTGTCGGCGGCATAAAGCAGGCACTCGTCGCTCGTGCCGAAGCGTTTTCTCACGTCAGCTTTCAGTTTCTCCGCAAAATCGTTCCGCTCGCCGAC
Source organism: uncultured Treponema sp. (assembly GCA_964608445.1). Lineage (GTDB taxonomy): Bacteria > Spirochaetota > Spirochaetia > Treponematales > Treponemataceae > Treponema_D. Next base: position 18,594 of record CAZSOK010000017.1, read on the forward strand.
CTCAGGTCCGGCAAGCAGGTAGACAGGAACTGCCATGCGCCGCCCTAATATACCCGCACGATATTGGAGAGGATACCCACTATGCGCACGTCAGTGCAGTAAATCTCGCTGAACGCAGGATTTTCCGGGTGCAGACGGATACGGTCGGCTTCTCTATAGTAGCGTTTGAGCGTAATGGCATCATCAAGCACGGCAACGACAATCTGCCCGTCCACCGCGACCTCTGCCTGCTCGACGACCGCCAAATCGCCCTCAAGAATGCCCGCGTTTATCATGCTCTGCCCGCGCACGCGCAACGCAAAATAACTTTTCCCCGGACGCACGAACGGTTCGGTGAGGTTGATATAGCCGTCAAGGTTCTCCTCGCACAACAACGGCTTGCCCGCCGCGACCGTCCCCAGCAGCGGCACTCTGCTCACGAACGGATTCGGCTCCGCATTGCCGCCCTGCAACACGCGGATTGAGCGCGATCGTTTTTGGCTGAGCGACAAAAAGCCTTTCTTCTGCAACGCCGCGATATGATCCTGCACCGCCCGCAACGAAATGCCGAAATGATCGCCAATCTCACGCACCGTCGGAGGATATTCATTCTCCTTGGTAAACGTGGAAATAAATGTCAGCACTTCCTGCTGCCTTGCCGTAATTCCTCTCATATCAGTCCTCCTCAAAACGATTCTCAAACAGCTGATAAATAGCGTCCGCCGCTTCCTGCTCGCCCTCGCCCTCTGCCTTCAGGACAAGCGACGTATTATAGCCCGCTGCCATCGTAATGACACCCATAATCGACTTTGCGTTCACCGAAACCGCGTCCTTCTCCAGCGTGACCTCGCAGGCAAATCGGTTTGCCGTCTGGGCGATGAGCGCGGCAGGCCGCGCATGAATGCCGGCACGGTTTCTGACCGTCAGTAGTTTTTCTGTCATACACACATCCTTTAGTATCAATAGGAGTCGTCGCTGCCGTAATATGCCGACTGCGCCTCTCCCGTTTCTATCCATTTCAAGATATTCTGGTTGAACTCCCGCGCGGAATTGTAGCCCATGCTCTTCAGCCGCTCGTTCATTGCCGCCGCCTCCACGATGATAGGCACGTTCCGCCCCGGCTTCACGGGAATCTCAAGGACAGGCACCTTGACCCCCAAAATATCCATTGTTTTTTGATCCGTGCCAAGCCGATTATACAGCTTGTCGGAATCCCATTCCTCCAGCACGATGACGAGCTGCAATTCCTTCTGCTCGCGGATCGCGCCGATGCCGTACATCTGCGCCACGTTGATAATGCCCAGCCCGCGGATTTCCATGTGGTGGCTGATGAGCGTATTCGAGCCGCGCCCCAGCAACGTATTGCCGTTCACGCACCGAATTTCCACCACATCGTCCGCGACAAGCCGCTGCCCGCGCTCCACCAACTCCAGCGCACATTCGCTCTTGCCCACGCCGGAATGCCCCATGAGCAGGGTGCCGATGCCATACACTTCCAGCAGCACGCCGTGCATCGTCTTCTTGGGCGCGAACACGTTTGAGAGCACGCGCACCAGCCGCCGCACGAATTCCGCCGTCTCCAAATCCGACAGCAGGATAGGACAGCCCACCCGCTCCGCAATGGCGAGGAACGCATCGTCCGGCCGCTGCTCATACGTGAAGATACAGCACGGAATGCCGAACGCGAACAGCCGCTCAATGGTATCGGTCCGTCCCTCGCTGCCCAGCTTCTTCAGATACAAGAACTCGCCCCGCCCGAAAATCTGGATGCGGTCAAACACGAACGCGTCGAAAAATCCCGAAAGCGCCAGTCCCGGACGGTTTGCGTCCATGACCGTGATAGCGCGCGTCAGCCCTTTGCGCCCGCCAATACATTTGAGGCGCAGGGCATCCTGCCCCGTCAAGTCAAGGTCGAGCAAATCAAGGACGGTGAACGGCTTGTTCAGCATATGTTTACTATACGAAAAAATGCGCCTTTTGACAAGCGCAAAAAGCAAAAAACTCCGCAAAAAATGCGGAGTTTTTGTCGCACGGAACGCGAAACTATTTCTTTTCCTGCGCCTTTTCCTTCTCTTTCTTCACCTTCACGTCCAGCACGTCCATCAGCTTGTTGAGCGCCGCGCCAAAATCGTAATCGCTCGCCGAAACATGCGCCTGCACGCCCCAGCGGAAATTCGCGTCCGCGTCAAAAAGATACTCTTTCTCATGCCTGACGCGCACGATCAAATCGACAATCAAGTCCTCGGCATATTTCACCCGCTCCAGCTTCTTCTCGATCATGTCGGACTGCTTCTGCTCCAGGTCGAAGCCCACAGCCGTATACGTCTTATTCATGGCGATTTCCTTACCAGCAGACGCTGGATTTTCGTGTTGTCCGGCGGATTCCCGCACCGTCAGATAATTATACACCGCTTTGCCGGAAAAGGCAAAAGATTTTGCTGCGGC
>CAZSOK010000018.1:0-7466 GCA_964608445.1 uncultured Treponema sp.
GTGGTCGCGCTTGCGGCGGGGTGCAAGAAAAACGTGTCGGCAAAGACTTTGGATGAGGCAGAAATCATCTATGCGGTCAGCTCGTACAAGACTGCACCCGGCAATTTGGATGAATACCTTGAATTCGGCGGTGACGTGGATTCTGTTTCTGCGGTGAACGTCATGCCCGATCAGGCGGGAAAAATCTCGCGCATTCTGGTGAGCGTGGGTGACATGGTGCGCAAGGATCAGGTGATTGCTTACGTGGACGCGAGCCTTCCCGGCATGAATTACAGCGAAAGCCCCGTGCGCGCCCCGATTGCAGGACGCATTACGACAATTCCGCCGACGATTGGCGCGACGGTCAACCAGTCGGTTACGGTGGCGCGTATTGCCCGCACCGATGATCTGGAAATCAAAGTGAACGTCGCGGAACGGTTTATCAGCCGTATCAAGCAGGGGCAGTCCGCCGTCATCACGTTTGACGCGTACCCCGGCGTGGAATTCAATGCGCGCGTGTTTGAGGTCAGCCCGGTGTTGGACACGTCAACGCGCACCATGGCAATCAAGCTGCGCATTGACCCGCGCGACAGCCGTATCAAAGTGGGGATGTACGCGCGCGTTCGTTTGGTGACCGACACCGTGCAGGACGCAATCGTCATTCCCAACAGCGCGATTGTTACCCGCGACGGCAAGACATTCGTGTTCGTGGTGGCATCGCAAAAAGACGGGCGAAAGGCGGCGACTGTCCGCCAGCAGCCGGTTACCATTGGCATTTCGGTGGACAACCGCACGGAAATTTCCAAAGGACTGGAAGCGGGCGACGAAATCATCGTGAAAGGTCAGTCATTGCTGAATGACGGCGCACAGGTAAATATCGTTTCTACGACAGAAGCGGGTATGTAACTGCGGCGACCGCGCAAAATTTTTAAGGAGCATAAGATAAAAAGTTGTCTGAACTGTCGCCAACTTTTTATCTGCAAAGTTTGCGTTGCAAACTTCAATAGAGACTGTGCGTTTTCATTTTATTGCAAACGCACGCTAAAAAGCCAATCGCAATTTTGAAAAATCGTTCTTGGCTTTTTATTTGGGAGAAGTTATGACTCTTTCAGAGCGATGTGTTAACAAACCCACTACGACCCTGCTCGTCTTTCTTGTGTTGATTGGCTTGGGTCTTTACTGTACGGCGAGTCTTCCCGTCGATATGTACCCGGACATGGATTTGCCATACATGATTGTCTACACGAGTTATGGTAACGCCGGTCCGGAAGAGGTCGAGCAAAGTCTGACGCGCATTTTGGAAAGTACGCTTTCCGGCTTGAGCGGACTGAAAGAATTGACGTCGCGGTCGCAGTCGGGCGTGTCGATTGTCATATTACAATTTGAATACGGCACGAACCTTGACGCGGCGGCGGGCGACATACGCGACAAAATAGATATGGTGCGCACGTATCTGCCGGATGATGCGGACAGCCCGATAACAATCCGCATGGATCCGTCCATGATGCCGATTATGATGGTCGCGGTGCAGGGAAACCGCACACCGGAGGAACTGCGCCAGTTTGCGGAGGACGTTATTCAGCCGCGCTTGGAGCAGTTGGACGGCGTTGCGTCGGCGAACGTTATCGGCGGACGCGAAAAGTCAATCAACGTGGAGATTCCGCGCGACCGCTTGGAGGCTTACGGGCTTTCAATCAGCTCCGTGGTGCAGATGATTGGCGCACAGAATATTCAGTCGTCGGGCGGCGTGATTACGAGCGGCGATGTCAACTATACGATTAAGGCGAACGGCAAGTATCAGAACCTGGAAGATTTGAAGAACACGGTCATTTCGTACAAGGCGAGCGCGAGCGACGGATTCAACGCGCCCGAAGTGCGCACCGTCCGCCTGCGCGACATTGCCGACGTGTACGAAGGCTACAAGGACGAAAGCACGCTGGCATATCTTGACGGCGAGCCGTCGGTTATGCTGATGATTCAGAAGCAGAGCGGCAAGAATTCCGTGAGCGCGGCAAAAAAGGTGCGCAAGGCATTGGTTGAGCTGAAAAAGGAACTGCCCGCAGATGTCAGCCTGACCGAAACGTACAACACAACGGACATTATCGAACAGACGATTAATGAAGTCGTTTCTTCGGTCGTGCAGGGCGCGTTGCTCGCCATTGCGGTGCTGTTCATCTTCTTGCGCTCGCTTAAAAGTACGATTATCGTCGGTCTTGCGATCCCGATTTCTGTATTGATTACGCTTTTCTTGATGTATTTCAAAGGCATCACGATCAACTCGATTTCTATGGTCGGCCTGTTGCTCGGCATTGGTATGCTGGTGGACAACTCCATCGTCGTTTTGGAGAACATTTACGCCTATCGCCAGAAAGACGCAAAGCCGAAAGTGGCGGCGATTCTCGGCTCGCAGGAAATGGCAATGTCCATCACGTCGAGTACGCTTACGTCGGTGTGTATTTTCTTGCCGATGCTGATGTTCCAGTCGAAGCTGGGCATGATGGGGCAGATGTTCCACGACCTTGCTTATACGATTATCTTTTCGTTGCTGTGTTCGCTGCTCGTGGCAATCTGCCTGGTGCCCGTGCTTACGTCAAAATATCTGCGGATCGACAAAATCGATGACAGCGGCGACAGCATGGGCGACCGTATCAACCGTGCGTTCAACCGGTTTTTCTACAATATGGAAAATTCGTATGCGCGTGGGGTCAGCTGGGTGCTGCATCACCGGCGGCTGAGCATTGGCGTGCTGGGCATTTTGTTCGTGCTTTCGATAGCGGCAATCAAGCTGGTTGGCTTTATCTTTATGCCCGAAAGCGCGGCAAACTCTGTTGTGGTCGATTTTGAACTGGCAAAAGGCACGCGCCTTGAAGTGACCGAAGACACCGTGCGTGAGTTTGAGAACATGGCGTTGCAGGATTTGAAAGGCGTCAAATATACGTCCGTCACGGTCGGCGGCACGTCGATGATGGCTTCAAGCTCCGAAACGAACACCGGCTCTATCACGTTCATGCTGTACGAGCAGAAAGAACGCGAAAAAGGCTGGGACAACGAGCATTCGGCAAAAGAAAAACTGCGCCGTTATTTCAATTTGTTCCCCGGCGCGGAGCTGTCGTTCGGCTCGAACATGAACAGTGCCTCAAGCTCCAGCGGCATGAGCATAGACATCAGGAGCGACGACTTGGATTTGGTGCGCGCAACGGCGGCGCAGGTGACTGAACTGCTCAAAGAAAAAGGCGGCAATTTGGTGACCGAAGTGACGAGCGACCAGGAAGACGGTCTTCCGCAGGCAGAAATTATTTTTGACCGCGACCGTATGTACCAATTCGGGCTGAATATCTACAGCGTTGAGGCGGACATCAAAGGCGCGATTGACGGAACGACGGCGAGCCGCCTCACGCAGAACGGCGACGACATCGATATCGTCGTGCGTCTGCCGGAAAAGGACAAGTCCCGGCTGAACGACTTGGACGAAATTTCGGTCATCAATACGTCGGGGCAGCGCATTCCGCTTTCAAGTTTTGCGCATTACGTGGAGTCAACGGCACCGGTCACGATTTACCGCGAAAATCAGGCACGTATTATCCACGTGACGGGAAAACCGGTTGCGGGGCTTTCGCTTGACAAAGTGCAGGCGGACATCAAGCGGCTGATTGACGACAACATTCCAAAAGATGAGAACGTGACGATCACTTTCAGCGGCGACTTTGAGGATTTTATGGAAGCGGCGGCGAATTTTGGTCTGGTCATTCTGATTGCGGCGATTTTGGTGTTCGTCGTCATGGCGAGCCAGTTTGAATCGCTGTTCGACCCGTTCATCGTCATCTTTACCATTCCGCTGTCGTTCATCGGCGTTATGATGATTTACGGAATCTCAGGCAATCAGCTCAACTTGATTACGATTATGGGTATGCTTGTCTTGGTCGGCACGATTGTCAACAATGGTATCGTGTTGGTTGACTATACCAATCTGCTGCGCAAACGTGGGCTTGGCCTGGAAGAAGCGTGTATTGAGGCGGCGCGCAACCGTCTGCGCCCGATTTTGATGTCAACATTGACCACGGTCATCTCGCTTGCGCCTATGGCGTTCTTCCCCGGCGAAGGTTCGCAGTCGATGCAGCCGATTTCGCTCACGGTTTTTGGCGGCATGACGTTCGGTTCATTGATGACGCTGTTCCTTATGCCGACGGTGTACTATATCTTTAACGCGCGTCGTCTGCGGCGGCTGGCAAGAAAGTCGGCGCGGCTGGCGCAGGACGGACTGATTGTGGACAACACCGCGAGCGCAAAAGAACGCCGCCGCGCGGAAAAACTGGCGGCAAAGGCAGAGCGGCAGCGCATGAAGGCAGGAAAACTTGCCGCGCAACTTGCCGCCGCACAGGAACTTGCCAATCAGACGGCGCAGGCACAGGCTGAAGCAGAAGAAAACGCAAAGAAAGCCGCGGAAGCTGCCGCAAAAGCAGAGGCAGAGGCAGCCGCAAAGGCGGCGGCGGAAGCGGCAGAACGGCAACGTGACGCAGAAAACGCTATGGGAGAGCAATAATGGCAACGAAAAAGACAAAGGAACGGGTCGATTTTACCGCGCAGCCGCTCAAAAGCAAAAAAGGCGATGAGCGGTATGCGCCTGCCGGCAACGTCGTGCGCATGGAGATTATCTGTACGCAGGCGTTGGAAGAAGACTTTCGGCAGGAATTTGATGAGCACAACGTCGCCGCGCGGTACACCAAACTGGCAGGCGTTATGGGCGCGGGCTATTCAAATCCGTGCCTGGGCGATGCTATTTGGCCGCAGCTCAACGTGATGTTCATCGTTTATTGCAGCGCGGACGACTGCGAAGTCATCAAAGAAATCGTGTGGAAACTGCGCGATCAGTACCGCACCGAAGGCATTGCCTGCTTTGTGAGTGCGGCAGAAGAGGTGTAGCCATGGCAATCATCACGTTCACCCGTCAGTCCGGCTCGCTGGGTGATGAAATTGGTATGCTTATTGCGCGACGGCTCGGCTATACGTTCTATGATCGCAAGGAAATCGAACGGCGAATCGTCGCAAAAGGTTTTTCTCCCGAAGATTTGGCAAAATACGACGAGCGCAAGCCAAATATCTTTGACCGCTGGGCAAAGGCGCGTGAGCGATACTTGAATTATCTGAGTATGGTCGTTCTGGAAATGGCGCAGGAAAACAACTGCGTCATCATGGGGCGCGGTGCGTTCCTGTACCTTGCCGACGTGCCTAATCACCTGACAATCCGCTTTGTCTCTACGATTGAAGCGCGTCTGCGTCACATAAAAGAGCTGACGCACATCACAAACGATGATTTTGCGCTCAAAATGCTCAAGGATTCGGACAAACGTCAGCGCGAATTCTACAAAAGCTCGTTCCATTATGATTTAAAAGACCATTCGCGCATTCACGCGACGGTTAACACGGCGTTGCTCAACCCTGATGTCATGGCAGACATGATTGTGACGGGCATAAAGAACACCCCCCCAGCTGTAGAAGATCAGGGCGAACGGCGCGTGGAGGAACTGATTTTTGCCCAAAAAGTCGCGAACAAACTGATTTTTGAGCAGAACTTGCGTATCGATGAACTGTACGTAATCGTCCATGACAAGACGATTACGTTGCGGGGACTCGCCGCGTTCAGCGCGATTGTCGAGCGAGCCATCACGATTATCAACAGCGAATGGGCAGATTATGAGGTCATCTCAGAAATCAAATGCGTGCAGGACAGCCATTCGTCCAAGAACAAGGAGCGATAGCGTCCTTTTCCGCCGCGTTACGCATTGATTTTGCCTTGTATCACACTGTCTGCGTCGCAGGGAACGGGCTTTCCGTCCTCGTCCGGCGCAGAACCGTTGTCAACATACTTGGTGAGCAGCCCGTTTCCCAGTTTCGGATTCAAAATAACGCCTGGACCTGCGATACATCCGCCTTCACAGCACATGACTTCCACCAAGTTGGGAGCGTCTGCCGCGAACGGAACTGCGCCCGCAACCATTTTTCCCCAGGTTTGCAACTGCCTGACGGCGGGTTTTGTCATGCCGTTGATGACATACGGCTTGAGGATGCTTTTTTCTGTAATGCGCAGGCGGACACTTTCTGCGACGCCGCCGGTCTTGGCAAAGTTACGTCCGCTCATAGTCGGCAGGTATGTCCTCGGTTCTGTTTCCATTTTCGTGAGGTCAATAGTCATTGCCGTAAAAAGCGCGTCGATTTCGTCCACCGTAAGCACGTAGTCAATGGTATCATCGTTAAAGCCTTCGTTGCGTTTTGCCAGGCACGGACCGATAAACACAGTGACACATTCGGGATCGGCTTTTTTTGCCAGCGCACCCGTATAATGCATGGGGCTTCTGGTCGAACTGATTGCGGGAACAATGTCCTGCACATGGAGCTGCGCGAGCCGAACCCAGGCAGGACAGCAACTGGTCGTCATCATTTTTGCGCCTTCTTCCATGCGCTCCTCAAACTCTTTTGCCTCATGGTCAGCGGTAATGTCCGCGCCGATAGCGACTTCCCACGCCTTTGTAAAGCCGGCTTTGAGCAACGCGCTGTCCAGTTGCCCCGCCGATGCCCTGAACTGCGCCGCAACGGCAGGGGCATACAGCGCGTGAACCTTTTTCCCTTCCTGAATGCGGCGAATGACATCGGTCAGCTGGCTTTTTGCCTGCATCGCGCCGAACGGACATTCGCGCATACACGCACCGCAGAACACGCATTTCTCATAGTCGATATGCTCAATGCCCTGTTCGTCTTTGGTAATGGCATTGACGGGACACGCGTTCTCGCACGGCGGCGCAAAGCCGACAATGGCATGAAACGGACAATTCTGGTGGCAAAGTCCGCATCCAATGCATTTTTCAAGGTCAATGTGCGCCCGGTTGTTGGCAATCTCAATCGCTTTTTTGGGACAGTTCACGACGCACGGACGCGCCTCGCAGGTCTGGCACAGGCTGGTCACATAGAAATGCGCCGACTTGCAACGGTGGCACGAATCGGCAAGCATGGTCATAAAGGGAAAATCCGGCTTTTCGCGGGCAAATGCCTCCTGCACGTAGGCAGAAAGCGGCTTTGTTTCGTCCATATTCTCTGCCGAAATGCCCAGATCCGCCACGATGCGCGCACGGATAACGGCACGGTCTGCGGCAATATCTCCGCGCACGGGAACGGCATCATCAGGCACAAGCTCGGCGGGAACAGCGTCAATTTTTTCTGCAAGCGTGCCGTCCAGCTGCAACTGCACGACACGGACAAGGACCGCCTTTTTCATTGCGGTCATACGATTGTTTAAGTTCAGCATAAATGTACGCTCATTATATCTGATTTCCGAAAAAAAAGAAAGGATAAAAATGCCGTCTCCGCCGGTTTGCGGTGCTGACCCCAAAATTCTCACTGAGGTTTCCCCAAATTCTCAGTGAGTTTTTAAAAATTCTCACTGACTTTTTAAAAAAACTCACTGAGAATTTTTAAAAACTCAGTGAGAATTTTGC
>CAZSOK010000018.1:7566-19391 GCA_964608445.1 uncultured Treponema sp.
TCAGTGAGAATTTTGCGCGGGCGCACCTATTATCTGCGGAAACGGAAGTCTCCTGCGGTATCGCGCTGTAAGGGAAAGCAAATAGGGCAGTGCGATTGTCAGACGATGTTCCAGCGTCCGCCGGTGCGCTTAAAGCGGCTTGCCGGCACTTCAAGCAGGCGGCCGTCTTCTCCCAGCATTTTTATCATCTGCGTCAGTGGGTTTACGTCGGTAATGCGGAAATTCGTGCCGTCATACAAAAGCCGCAGCCCTTCGTTCGGCAGTTTTTTGCGCGCCTCGGCATACCATTTGTACTCGTAACTCAGGCAGCACAGAAGCCGTCCGCACTGCCCGCTGATTTTCATGGAGTTGAGCGAGAGGTTCTGCTCTTTTGCCATTTTTATTGAGACAGGCGGCGGCTTGTCATTGACGGTGTGGCAACAGAACGGTCTACCGCATACGCCCAGCCCGCCAATGATGCGGCTCTCATCGCGCACGCCAATCTGGCGCAGTTCAATGCGCATTTTGAATATGCCCACCAAGTCTTTGACCAGTTCGCGGAAATCAACGCGGTTGTCGCTGGAGAAAAAAAACAGAACCTTTGATTCTTCCGGCAGAAAATGCACGGCGACCAGCTTCATGTCCAAGTGGTGCGCGTCGGCTTTTTCTTTGAACGTCCGGTACGCGTCGGCTTCTTTTGCCGCCAGTTCGCGGTATTTTTCCAGGTCGTCCTCAGTGGCCGTGCGGTCAATTTTCACGATGTCGTCTTTTTTTATGCCGACGGGATGATCGGCTTTGCCCATGACGAGCGCCAGATCTTTGCCGTAGCGGGTGGGGATAATCACGTAATCGCCGGTCTTGAGGGGCGGCGTATTTTTGGGAACGCTCACGTATACGCCCTCGGACGAATACTCAAGGCGGGTACGGTACAGTGGCTGCGGATACGAAAATGATACGTCTTCTTCGTAGGAGAAGTCGCCGTCCTCCAAATCTGCGAGGTTTTCGTCCTCGGTGTCTATGTCTTGTTCAAAAATGTCGCTCACTGTATTGCTCCGCCCGCTTACTATTCTACCGTTAAGCCGCCACTACGTCTATAATCAGCCCGTTGATTTCTTCGACCTTTGCCAAAAGTCGTAGATTTGATTTCTGCATATACAGCATTTCGGAAGCAAGCTGGTGCAGTTTTTCATCGATTATTTTTACCTGCACACGGGGATCGGGGCGTTTGCCCGTTTTGCGGTTGATTCCCCGCCGCTGCGTTTTTTCTATTTCAAACGCGCGTTTCACCACAAAATGAATGAATTGCTTTACTTTGCGGCGGTATGTTTCCATAGATGCCAAGTCCTGCTTCATTTTCAGTTCGTCCCCGGCGATTTCCACCGCGTCTTTCAGGAAGACAAGCGCGTCGTCCAGGTCCATTCCGACAAGTTCGAGCGGCAGTCCTTCCTGCACGAGCGCGGCTTCTTCCTGTGATTTTGTCAGCGAAGCGGCGAATGAGGGGCGCGCCGCTTTTTCGGTTTTTTCATTCTTTTGCTGTGTCAGCGCGTTTTTTGCTGCCTGCTGGCTTGCCGCCTGTGCCGCCGCGAGATACAAAGCCTGAGATCCGACAGAATCAACCGTTGCCATCAGCGTTCTTCTTTGAGCGAAATGCAGTGTCCATGCACAATCACGTTTTCTTCAATTTGCAGTCGCTCGGTTGTCACGTCGCCGATGATTGCGGACGTAGAAAGCAGGGTGATACCTTTGGGCGCGGTGATGTCGCCAATCACGATGCCTTCGACGACGGCACTGAGCGCGGTGACGTTCCCACGGATGCGGGACGCTTCTCCTATGTGAATGTTGCCCGTTGCCTCTATGTTGCCGTCAACATCGCCGTCTATGCGCAGTCGTCCCTGTACGCGGATGTCTCCCGAAATAGAAGATCCTGTGCCGATGACGGTGTTAATCGTGATGTTGTCGGTGATGAATGGCATATTACTTGGTCGCCAGCTTTACGTTCACGTATTTTGCGGGGTCTACGACATCAGAGCCGATATGGACTTCATAGTGCAAATGCGGGCCGGTCGTAATGCCTGTGTTGCCGATATTACCGATAACCTGCCGTTGCGTAACGAATTGTCCTTTCTGCACACTGATACGGGACATGTGGCAATAGCGCGTGTAGATACCGTGCTTGTGTTTGATAATCACGTTATTGCCAAAACTCATATCGTAACCGACGGTAACCACTTGTCCGTTTGCCGTCGCCACAATCGGGTCGCCGCTGCGGTAGGTGGAAAAGTCCAATCCTTTGTGAATATACCATTGTCCGGTAATAGGATGCTCGTTCTGCCCGAATTGCATGGAGATATGCCCGATGCCGCCTTTGACCGGCCAGATGTTCGGAATGTCGCTGAACAGCGTCTCTTGGTTTTTCAGCATTTTTCCAATTTCTTCGATAGGCTGAATGGCGTTTTCGATGTAGGCGTTCAGTAAGCGGATGTCGTTTGCCTCTTGGGTCGCGCCGAATACCTGTTCCTGTGTGTCGAACAACGCAGAAAGATCGCCGCCATTCATGGACGCGCGCGCGATGTCGCCAGTCTGAGCAATGCCGATGAGCGAGAGTGCCTGCGACAGCGACGTGCGGAATCGTTTTGCCGTCTGCAAAAGATTGTTGTTTTCGTCCCTAAGTTCGTCAAGACTCGCCAGCGTCTGCCGGTTTTCGTGCATCAGCCGGCTGATTTCTGCGCCCGAACCTGCCGACTGTCGGTTAAAATACACGAACGAAGAAATGATGCCGATTACCAAGACGGCGGCGAGCGCGAGCGCGAACACGTTCGTCTGGAAATTGATGACTTTGCCTTTTGCGTGCGGAACGACCATAATAGTGAGTTTGCTGTCGAACAGTTTGAACAGGCGGGAAAAAAGTCCGCCAATCGCAATAAAAAACCGGCGTATCGTCTGCAAGAAAGATGAGAAAGCGTTCTTTTCTAGTCGTTTATACTGACGAGTCCGCGCCATAAAGTTTCCTTAAAATAATCGCTTGTCATCTCACGATAAAATATATGCAATCTTATCATGTATGCCGCTCCGTGTCAAATCTGCGGAAAAAGCCGAAAATCAGAATTTTGCCCCAGAAAGTTTGACAGATAACAAGACCTATGGTATTATCGGAAAGGACAACAAAAGAAATGAGCGTATTGTGGCATTTTTTCGGAGAGAAATTGCCGCAGATTTTTAGGACAAAGCCAATGCAGTTTTTTGATACTCACGCCCACATCGGGCTTATATATGATGATCCTCTTGAGCAGTTGCGCGTCGTTCAGCAGGCAAAGCTGGCAGGCGTAACGCGTATTATCAGCATCAACAACAGTCTGCACGATTTTAAAGTCGTTTACAACACACTTAAATCGGTGCCGGGCGTGTATCACGCCGTGGGAGTCGCGCCGTCAGAAATCGTGCGTCCGGGACGCGACTGGATTGCGACGATTGAGGAAAGCATTTCGCTGCCGAACGTGGTGGCGATTGGCGAGACGGGACTGGACTATTTCAAGCAGTACGGCGACAAGCGCACGCAGATTGAGATGTTCATCACGCAACTGGAACTGGCGCAAAAGCATGACTTGCCTGTCATTATTCATAACCGCAACGCGGGAAAAGATATTTTTGACGTGCTGAGCGAGCGCATTCCAGCGCGGGGCGCGATTTTCCATTGTTATGGCGAAGATGCCGCTTATGCGCAGAAATGTCTTGACGCAGGATTGAACGTGTATTTTTCGTTCGCGGGAAATTTGACGTACCGTAACGCGCGCAACTTGCATGAGACGGTGCTGAACATTCCGCTTGACCGCGTGCTGATTGAGACGGAAAGTCCTTTTATGATTCCGGCGGAATTCCGGGAGAAAAAGCGCACGATGCCCGCATACCTGCCGAGCACGGCGCGGTTTCTTTCTGAAATGCTGGAAAAGCCGCTGGAAGAAATTGCCGATCAGTTGTGGAAAAACAGCTGCACGGTATTCAATCTGCCGGAATAGGCGGCGTGGTTCGCTTGGCAAAACCGCTGTATCATCCCGTAAAAATCGGTTCGCTTGCGCTGGACGGCAATTTGTTCCTTGCGCCCGTGGCAGGATATTCTGACCGCGCGTTCCGTGCCGTCTGCCGTGATTTTGGGGCGAATTTCGCGTATACAGAAATGGTGAGCGCGGAGGCATTGACGCGCGGCTCAGAAAAAACTGAATCGCTCATGGCGCGTGCGCCGAACGAGGCGCAGTACGCCGTGCAGATTTTTGGCGGTCGCCCCGAAACGATGGCAGCCGCCGCGCGTATCGTTCTGGAAAAAGCGCATCCTGAATGCATCGACATCAATGCCGGCTGTCCCGTACCGAAAATCGTCAAGACTGGCGCAGGAAGCGCGCTCACGCGTGAGCCGGAAAAATTGTATGCCGTCGTCAAAGCCGTGACGGACAGCGTGAACGGAGACGTGCCGGTTACCGTGAAAATCCGATCGGGCTGGGACAGCGAGCATATTACCTGGAAAGAAGCGGCACAGGCGGCGGTGGACGCAGGGGCAAGCGCGATTACGATTCATGCGCGGACACGGGCGCAGGGATACGAAGGCACGGCGGACTGGAACATACTTGCTGAACTCGTGCGGCTGATGCGCGGGAAAATTCCTGTATTCGGCAGTGGCGACGCGTTTTCGCCGCAGGACGCAAAGCGGATGCTTGAGCAGACCGGGTGCGATGCCGTTATGTTCGCGCGCGGCGCAATGGGAAATCCGTTTTTGTTCGCGCAGACAAAAGCGTTTTTGACGACGGGAGAAATGCACGACATCGACACAAAAACCCGCATCGAAGCGGGCTTCCGTGAGCTGGCACTGCTTGTTGCCGATCGGGGCGAAAAAAGCGCGTGCCTTGAAATGCGCAAACGGTTCTGCGCCTATAGCAAAGGATTGCCCGGCGGTGGCGCGTTGCGCAGGCAATTTGTGCAGGCGGAGACCGTGGCACAGTTCCGCGAGATATGCGACGCTATTGTAAAAAACGATGAATAATCGTACAATAAAGAAATATGGGGTTTGTTCAGTCAATACTTGAATTTTTCGAATCGATTTTCAAGAGTAATTCGCCTGAAGTGCATAAGCGGCAGGAAATCCGCAAAATAGAAGCGGAGCTGAAAGCATATCAGCCGGTCATTTATAAGAACAATATGCTCACGCCGAATTGCGGCGAACTGTTCCGTATTCTGTACGAAAATATCACGCCGATTGGCGACATTTTGCTGAATACAATCAATAGCGATGATTTGCAGCGCAATATGCGATATGAGCATCAGTTGCTGCTCACGGGATTTTCGAGCGCGAGCCAGGAAAAACTGGAGAAACTCGACTACGAACACCGCAAGCGGGAAGTGCTGGAGTCGGCGTTGCCAATGGAACGCGTCCTTGAAAAGCAGCACCGCGTTTTGGAAGATTTGGGCAAAGAACTGAGCACACCCGATTTTATGAAAATCGACGAGGTGATTTCGAGTTTGCAGCAGCTGACGGATTTGAGCCGTTTTCATTTTATGAACGTCATCAACACGTTTGATCCCGATTACAAAGGAATACAGCCCGGCTATACGCCCAAATTCGTCGCCGTCGTTCCCGATTCCATGGCAGGCTCGTTGCAGGATTTGTATTATCTGACGGCAAACCTGACGCTCACCGGGTCAGTCGTGCGCGCGCTTGTCGCTCTGGACGAACTGCGCCGGGGGCGGCCGCTTACTGCCGAAGAAAAAGACACCCTGATGACCAACGTGCGGAAAATCAATACAATCACCAAAAAAATCCTTTCGCCCGAAATTCTGAAGAAAATCATCTGCATTGCAAAAAAAGACCCGAACGTTACGCCGCAGGTCGCCTCGTATAAAACGAACGCACGGCAGAAATTCGCCAATTATATGCAGGAAAAATGCAGTGCCGACGAAAGCAACCTCAAAGTCGAAATCAAAGATCTTATGATTTCTGCGGAAATAAAACAGGTTTTTGGCGCGGGGTCGCTTGAGCCGCTGAACGGCTACAACAATGACACCAACGAACAGTTGCAGCAGAATTCGCCGTCGGCATTTTTGTGGATTACGCCGTTGCAGTTGGTCAAGACGTTCGTCGCGAATTTTCTGTCGCCGTCTATTATGGCGCTGCTCAACGACATCGTAATCGAAGGATTTTTTGCCACGCCGGAAGTCAAGTCCGATTTCTCTTCGCTCATTTATTCGTGCGGCGAGCTGGCGGGCGAAATCGAAGCCTTTGAGAAATCGTTTGAGCGCAATGCGCCCAATGATACGGCGGTCTTGCTCGGCTTTATCCGTGACAGCCACAGGAACACGGATTTTCTCGCGCGGCTGGCGGTGAGCGTCGATGCGATAAACACGCAGGCGCATCGTTTGGTTTTGGATTCGGTGCAAAAAATCAGCCGACTTTCTACGCAGGTGAACGAGCTGATTATTGAGGGCAAAAAATCGCAGAGCGTCGTGATAACGAACATCAAAGTGCTGCTGAATTCTTCGCGGAACCGGGATACGGCGGAATTGCTTGACACGCAGTTTCCGTCGTGGAAATTATTTTTGGACGTGATGAAGAATTACGTTACGATTAGTTCGGCGGAGAAAAAATCGTAGTTTTGTCGTATGTCTCAAAGCGAAACGGGCGCAGCCGTGTAACCTTTGCCGACTCAAAATTGATTGTACAAGTAAAGTATCTGCATGAGCGTTTTATCAGTTTTGCGTAAGCCGTTTCGTTACACGTTTGCGAACGCTACGCTGTGTATTATCGTTTTGAATGTTCTCGCTTATTTTCTGTCGCGCTTTACGCCGCTTGTCGGGTACGACGGCTATTTTGCGCTGAGCGTGCGGGGCTTTTTGGGCTATCACATGGTGTGGCAGCCGTTCACGTATATGTTTGTCCATGCGAACGTGCAGCATCTGTTTTTTAATATGCTCGGTCTGCTGTTTTTCGGTATTTCAGTTGAAAAGGCACTCGGCACCAAAGAATTCGTGCTGATGTACCTTGTCTGCGGTGTGCTGTGCGGTATTGCTTCGGTGGCGGTGTACTTTTTTACGGGCGCATACGGCGTGATGCTTGTGGGTGCGAGCGGCGCGATTTATGCTTTGTTGCTCGCCTATGCCGTCATCTTTCCGCGCTCGCGCATTTTTATCTGGGGAATTCTTCCCGTACCCGCGCCAATCATGGTGATTCTCTATGCGGTGATTGAGCTGGCAAGCCAGTTGTTCACGTATTCTCCCGTGGCGCACCTGACGCATTTGGCAGGATTTGCGTTCGCATGGCTGTATTTTCGTGTGCGGATGGGAATCCGTCCGTCACAAGTCTGGAAGGATGCGTACCGTTGAAAAAATCATCGTTCGCGTGTGCCGCAAAAAAAATCCTCTTTTCGTTCGTGCTGATGTCTGCGATTCTGCCGTGTTTTGCGCAGAAAGTGTATCAGGATCGGCAGATTCGCTTTGCGCTGTGGGCAAGCGGCGACGCGTATCCGGGGTATTTTGACCAGGCGAAGGCGGAACAGAATCAGCGTTCAGAGCAGGAGACGATGTACGATGTGCCGGTCGCGCGCATAAAAGAAGTCGCGCCGTTTTTGCTGGAAGGAATGGTCTATGGCTGGAAGTTCGATTATGTTCCCTACGATCGGGCGCGGCGCGTGGAGGAATATTTTTCGTTTGAACCCGTGCAGTCGTTTTCCGAGGCAGATAAGGCGAATATCCGTTATGAAAAACCGTGGGCGCAGGACGATCGCCTGTGGTGCTGGGTTGCCTTTGAGCGCACCAGTCAGATGATGCACCGTTTTTTGTCGTGGCAGGGGATTACCAATCCGCGCGTCAAAGGCATTGGTTATGCGCGTTTGTCCGACGGATTCGCGGGCATTCAGGCGGCGTGCGGCGAGGCGGTGAAACAAGCCGTACGCGAATACGAGCGCAAACTGATAAAAAACAAGCCCAAAGAGATTTTTGGCACGGTGCTGATTTCCGAGCCGCCGCTCATCGGCATTGACAGCGGTCGTTACATGGTTACCCTTGATTTTTTCTTGGAAACTGATAGAATAGTAAAATATGAAACATTCTAAATGCTTGGACGTTCAGAATGCAGGAGGACAACATGAAGAAGATTATTGCTGTTGTGGCAGCCCTTTTCTGTGTGACAGGAGCGATGTTCGCAGACGAAACGGAAGATTACCTGAAACAGCAGGAATTGATTGAAAATAACAAGACTGTTACGATCACTCCAAAGGATCAGCATCTTGATGGCGTTAAGACGGCGAAAGTAACGATTGATTATACGCCCAGTACGCATGAAGTGCATATCTACTATGATGTGCTTGCCGTTGAATATGATCAGGGCAAGGCGATGAACACGATTTTGGAATGTCTGCGCGATTTTAAGTCAGAGTATGATTGGCAGTATGAAAGTTACCGCTATCTGCGCAAAGACAGTGTGAAATATTACAATGACGATCGCAAGCTCAAATGGGCGCGGTATCATTCTTGGGTAGAATTCAAGCCGCGCACCCTTGACGGCAGTTTCGCCGACTATCGCAAACAGCAGAACGCCAACTAATCACTGATGACCGAGCCACTTTCGCGTCTCAACGGTGAGATTGGCTTTATTCGCGCGGAGAGTTTAATATCCCGACGCTCTACGTCGTGATAATAGGGCATAAAACCCGACTGCGATACCTTATGAGAACAACATACCTCGACGCTCTGCGTCGGGGTATGTTGATTTGACGCTGACGGAATGACCGCCGGTGTTACGGAGTTTCCCGATGGATATACAGAACGTCGTAAAAAATTTGCACCCGCTTGAAACAAAGGTGCTTCTGACGTACAGTCAAAAAGACGAACTGACGGCTGACCGTCTGCAAAAAGAGCTGAATTATAAGGAAGGTCACGCGAATCAGGCATTTTCTTGGCTCAGCGGAAAAGATTTGGTCGTCGTTGCCAGCCGCACACCGCGCATATTTTATGAGATTACCGAAGTCGGGCGCGA
This sequence comes from uncultured Treponema sp., assembly GCA_964608445.1. Classification (GTDB taxonomy): domain Bacteria; phylum Spirochaetota; class Spirochaetia; order Treponematales; family Treponemataceae; genus Treponema_D. The sequence continues at coordinate 16,559 of CAZSOK010000018.1, forward strand.
AATGGCAAAAACGGGAACTCCCGAAGCGCGCATTATTGCGTTCGTCAAAGAAAACGGTGCGCAGACTTTGCCCGAAATTGCAGCAGGGCTTGCGCTTGAGAACAAAGATGTCGGCAGTGCGTTCGGGCAGCTTGCCAAAGACGGCGTACTTGCCATGAACGCGGAGAAAAAAGCCGAATATTCCGGCGGCGCGATTCCGGCGCGCATTACGGTTGCGGAGTCGTTGTTTGAGAAAGCCGCCACCACAGAAAATGGTCAGCTGGATAATGCCTCTCTGACTGCGGATGAGCAACGTGCCATTGCGGGTTTTGCGAAAAAACGCGGCGCAGCGGACAGTCCTTTTAAAATCATCGAGCGCGAAACCGTCGTGTACAAACTGACTCCTGCCGCCGCCGATGTGGCAAGTGCGCTCAAAAACGCGGGCATCACGGGCAAAGAACTGGGCGAAGTGACCCCAAAATTGCTTGCGAGCGGCGAATGGAAAAATCAGACGTTCCGCGGATACAATATCGCCATTCCTCCGGCGCGTATTATTCCCGGTCGCACCAATCCTTACGTGCAGTTTTTGGAAAGCGTCAAGGATAAGTTGTGTTCGCTCGGTTTTAAGGAATTCGACGGTCCGCTCGTGGAAACGGAATTTTGGAACGGCGACGCGTTGTTCATGCCGCAGTTTCATGCCGCACGCGATATTCACGACGTGTATCGCATTAAAAATCCTACGCACGCAAAAAAAATCGAAGAGCCATATTTGAGTAATGTCCGCGCCGCCCATGAAAATGGCGGCACGTCCGGCAGCCGGGGTTGGCATTATGCGTTCGACACTGAGTTTACGCGCCGTTTGGTTTTGCGTTCGCAGGGAACGGTTTTGTCGGCACACCAGTTGCACGACGCAGAAATTCCCGGAAAATATTTTGGTATTGCGCGGTGTTTCCGCTACGATAAAGTGGATGCGACCCATTTGAGCGACTTCTATCAGACGGAAGGCATTGTTTTGGGCGAAGACGTCAACTTGCGCACGTTGCTGGGCTTTTTGGAAATGTTCGCAAAAGAAGTTGCCGGTGCGACCGAAGTCAAATACGTGCCGGGCTATTTTCCGTTCACCGAGCCAAGCGTAGAAGTGCATGTCAAGCATCCCGTCCTCGGCTGGTTCGAGTTGGGCGGCAGCGGACTTTTCCGCCCGGAAGTGACTAAAGCGATGGGCGTGGACGTTCCTGTTGCCGCATGGGGAATCGGCATTGACCGCATGGCGCTCATGGCATTGGGACTGAACGATTTGCGCGAGCTTTTCAGCGAGAACATTGAAGAAGTCCGCCTGCGCAAAGCGAAATTTTAGTCGTCGTCTGCTGAAGCAGGGCTGCCATATTTTTCTGCGTTTTGCATAAGGTCGGTATTATCAGGTTATCTATTTGGCAAGGTTGTTTATGAGAAAACCGCTCGTTTTCATGGTGTTGATGCTGTTTTCGTTCGGCGTGAGTGCAGAGGAAGCGGCGGAGAAAGAGCGTTCGTTTTCTCTTTCGGTTACGTCCGATTTTGCGTATTATCCCAAAAGTATGTTCAAGGCAGGGGCGGCGCATTTTTCTCCCATAACGAATATTTATCGGACGATCGCCGCGCAATCGTTCATTCAGGCGGACTGGCATTTGCCCGTGTGGCACACAAAAAATCCGCTGTTCAAGAGCAATAATATTGCATTTGAGACGGGGCTGGGCATTACGCCGTGTTCAGTTTATCCGCAAGTCAAGGCGGTTTTTACGCCGATTGCCTTTATGAATATGTACGCCGGGCTAAAAATGGGCAGCGGCTGGAATTTCGGCACGGTGCATGGGCTTGCCCGTTGGAACGAAGACGGAAAGGGAAGTTATGAAAAACTCGACCCGTTTTCCGCGTTGTATATGTACGGGTCGATGGGCATGACCTGGATGTTCGACACGGCGGCGGTATGGGAAGGCGACTGGCATCATATCGTCATGTTGCTTAATTTTGAGCTTGCCTACGAATGCCTGCTTGGCGCAAACGCGACGATTTGGGAATGGGAGACGAAAAAAGGACTTGCCGACGGATGGATTTCAAAGCAGTATTTTGTTTTCGGTTACCAGATGCCGATCGTCGTTTCCATGGTCGCATGGCAGATAACGCTGTCGGGGCATTTGAACGGCACGGATTATGGCGCATGGACGAAAAACTACAACGGCGACTACACGCTGATTGACATGGGACCCGTCGTCCAGTTTTCGTTCGGAAAGCGCGACCAAATATTTTTGGCGCTGAATATCAGGGCGCGACGCAGTTTTGCCGAGCCGCATGATTCCTATGACGAAGAGCCAAAACTCACGTACACCGGTCGCGAATGGATTTTGGACTACGCGGCAATCCGCTGGAAGCATATCTTTTAGTCGTTGATTGGCGGGCAGAAAAAACGGGCGTTGCGCACGCGTCATCCGCGTGCGCCGGGCTATCCGCGGTTCCGCTTCCGCTCCATTCCTGCGCTGCGCTTCGGAACGCTCCGCGCCGCTCCTATCCCTAACGCTTTCCCGTTGAAACGGCGGAACATTCTTGCCGACCGATTTTTTACAATATGCGCAATGATTCCGCGACGGCGCACACTTTTTCCGTGCCGCCTTTGCACAATGCGGTAATGCATGGTCGCCCTATGAGCACTTGCCGTGCGCCTAACGCGAGTGCCGTCGCTACATCCGCCGCCGTGCGAATGCCGCCGTCAACCCAGATGTGGTCGCAGTAGTTTTGCAGTTCCGTCGCGTACCGCGCAAGAAATGCTGCCGTGCTGCCCGTGCGCGTGTCCACCCGTCCGCCGTGATTTGAGATATACACAATG
>CAZSOK010000019.1:0-19231 GCA_964608445.1 uncultured Treponema sp.
CCGATGAACACCTGCATGCGCTGATCCATGTTCGCGCCGATGTGGAACCACATTGAGGCGGTGACCGTATTGTCGCCGTTCTGCCGTGCGAAGCGTCCGGTCAGCATGTTCATGCCGTTGAACTGAGCCTGCGAGGCAATGCGGTCCGCTTCTGCCACGAGCTGGCTCACTTCCACCTGAATCTGCATGCGGTCCTCATCAGAATAGATGCCGTTCGCTGCCTGGACGGCAAGCTCGCGGATACGCTGGATGATGTCGGTCGTCTCCTGCAAGTAACCTTCCGTCACCTGAATGAAACTGATGCCGTTCTCCGCGTTCCTTGAAGCCTGATTCAGGCCGCGGATCTGGGAGCGCATTTTCTCAGATACGGCAAGACCAGATGCGTCGTCGCCCGCGCGGTTGATAGACATTCCTGACGAAAGCTTTTCCATGTCCTTGGTGAGACCCATGTTTGTGACACCGAGCTGACGGCTGGCGTACAATGCGGACATATTGTGATTGATGACCATAGTGTTCCTCCGTGGTACTATGCGTATGATCCGACAAATCCTTTTGTCGGAGGTGCAAAAGGAAATTTCTGCATTGCAAGGCTACATCCATTCCCTTTTACGGTGACAAACCTGACGAACACGCTTCAACGAAGTTTCGCTAGTCATGGCTTATCAGTATTATTATCGGCAGGACTTGATAAGAACTTTACCTTAATTTTGAAAAAAAAATGATTTTTTGTTTGGCATCAACCCAGCGCACTGTTTTGGGCAAGGTCGGCGAGGATGGCGGCAATGCCGCGCGCTGCCTTGCCGCGATGCGAGATACGGTTTTTCTCTTCCGCGCTGATTTGGGCGGCGGTCTTTCCGTATGCGGGCAGGAATACGATGGGGTCGTAGCCGAATCCGCCCGTGCCTGCGGCATCTTCCGCGCGCGCGATGATTTCTCCGTAAAGGTATTCCTCGCAGGTATAGAATTTGAGCGCGTCGGTGACCAAAACCATTGCGCACGTGTAGTGGCAGCGGCGGTCATCGCTGCCCGTGGCGTTCACCTGCTCGATGAGCAGGCGGTTCTGTTCTTCCTGCGGAATTTTCCTGCCGTCATGGTAGCCTTTGGGGTGTTTTGCGCCCGCATAGCGTGACGTGTAGATGCCGGGAATTCCGTTCAGGCAGTCCACGCACAGACCGGAGTCGTCGGCGATGACAGGCGCGCGCACGATGTCCCACAGTGCGCGCGCCTTTATCAGGCTGTTTTCCACGAACGAATCGCCGCTCTCGTCGGGGTCAAAGTCGTCAATGCCTTCGTCCGCGGGAATGACGATACGATAGTCCGGCAGGATTTCCTGCATTTCTCTCTGCTTGTGCTTGTTTCCGGTCGCCAAATACAATTTCATGGAAAAATAATAGCAAAATCGCCGCGTTCTGTCATCAGCTTTCCTCGTCGGTCGGTTCTTTTTCCGCATCGTCCTTTTTGTCTGTCAGAAACGGATTGCGGTTTCTGACTGCCCGGCTGATGTAAAAGCTGACCTTGCGCGGCTTCATGCCGATTTCTTTGGCGATGCTTTCGTTTGTCGGCGACAGCACGTAGCGGTGGGCGAGCAGTTCGTTCTGCCGGATCCAGTTTTCGGTCTGTTTCTGGTATTTTTGCTGCACTTTCTCAAAGCGCGCCGTGCCTTCCTGCAACCGGCTCAGCTCGTCCATGTATTTCCGGTGATAATAGAATGCGTTGTCCCTGCGCCGGATGACGCGCTCGCGCCGTGTGACTTTAGCGTCGCTCTGCTTTCTGAGGCTGCGCACGAGCGATTCCAGTTCTTCCACGTCGATGTCCAAAAAACGGCTGACATTTTTCAGGATCGTTCCGTCCACGTTATGGCAATGTTTGAGCGTCAGCACAAGCGCGGTGGTTTTTGCCGAGGCTCGCTGTTTGAAAGTCGTGAATTTCCGTGCGATGATTGCCGGTTTTTCGTCGTCTGCGGCATTTTCTGCCGTTTCATATTTATGCACTTCCTCGTCGTATTGGGTTTGGAGTGCCGTGCAGGTAATCGTTTCTCCCACGACATCCGTCAACTGCCTCCTGTGCCAGCCGAAATATGCGATTTTGAGCCGTCCGTGAAGGTATGTGCTGAATTTCGCTTTTTGAGGAACGAAATCGGTGATGGCGTGTTCGAATTTTTCCAGCAGCGACAGCAGGAAGTCGCTCTTTTCATCCTCGTCCAGAAGCGCAAGCCCATAGTTGCTTGGATTGCAATAGATGTCTTCCCAGATGCGATATGCGCCTTCTTTTTTACTCATCGCTCCTTCTGCGACTAGACCCGGAATCTGTTCGATGTCGATATGTGTCATATAAGCCTCCGTTTTTTCCTATGCAAAAACCGTGCCAACATACAAACCGTAAAAAACGGGGCGTTTTTTGCGAAATCCAACAATATCCGACAAAATCTGACGAAACCTTACGGAAATCTGACGAAAACATACTGTTTCTGACAAAAACATACTGAAATCTTGCCGAATCTGACGGCATCTGACTAAATCATACTATTGTCCAACAGAATCTGACAAAATCTTACGAGCATCCGTCAAATTCTGACCGAATCTTACCAAAACCTGACTAAATCATACTGAAATCTGACAATATCTTGCAAAATCATACGAAATCTTACGACGGTCTTTTTTCAAAAATGCAAAAAAAATCCGCAGCGGCAATGTGCTGCGGATAAAACAAAGTATGAGCTGAAATCGAAATTACAAGACTTTCGCAAAGGCTTTTTTTATTTCGGGGATAATGGTTTCCAACGTGCCTTCGATGCTCAAGCCTGCGGCATTTTTGTGTCCGCCGCCGCCAAACTTTGCGGCAATCGCGCTGACATCCACGGCATCGCGGGAACGGAAGCCTGCCGTACAGGTATGTTCGGTCTCTTGCCGCAAAAACACGACCGCTTCTACGCCGTCACAGGCAAGCAGCAGCGAATAGAGCGCGTCATTGTCCCTGCCTTCCTGCCCATATTTGCGGGTGTCCTCCATTGTCTCATAGGTGATGACCAGTTTGTTATTGTAGCAGCGTTCGGCGCGACCGAGCATGACACCTAAGAGTTTGCGGGTGGCGAATGCTTTGCCGCCAGTCATGCGCTCATAAATCTGCCGTGGATTAGCACCGGCCGCCACAAGCCGCGCCGCCGCCATGAACACTTCTGCCGCATCTTCTTTCAGGAAGCGGAAATATCCCGTGTCTGTCGCAAGCCCGAAAAAGAGCATTTCGGCAACATCATTGGGCGGCTGTCCGACCAGTTTTTCATATAATTGTTGCACGAGTACGGCGGTCGCCGGAGATGTCGCATCAATAATGCAGTTTTCGGTGACACTTGCGGTTTTGTGGTGATCAATGATGAACGTGTCCAGACCGCCTAAGTCGCCGTCAATATCGCCCAACCGCACGGTTTCTGAGCAGTCCAGCATAATCACGCCTGTTTTTTTGCGCTCCGGCTCGGACAAGAATGTCGGCACATTGGTAAACAAATCCGCCTTGTCTTTTATTTCCGCCCGCTTGAACGATCCTGCGTTCAGCAGTTGGTAGGATTGTTTTTTTGCGTCAAGCAACGCTCCCATACTCAGGCAGCTGTACACGCAGTCGCCATCGGGTTCTTTGTGTCCGATGATGTAAAAAAAATCATGTGCGGCAAGAAACGCGCTGAATGCGGCTGCCTGTTCATCTGTAATAATCTGCATAGATACTCCGATAGCATAAAAAAGAGCCGCCATAACGGCAGCCCTTGTATGCGCCAGTTTTTACGGACAATCAGTAGATGATTTCGAGCGTGTCTTTGTCCGCGTCTTCAATGACGACGTTGCTGTCGGCAACACCCCATGCGCTGTTCGCACGGGAAGTCGGCATGGTCAAGATAACGTGATCAAACGAATCGTCCCTGCTGACGACGGTCATATACGGCTGCATACCTTTCGGCAGTTGCCTGAAATACAGCTTTGACGGAGCGTCCTTGTACCATTTTTTCGGAATGGTGACGGTTCCCACATCGCCATGACCTTTTGCATACAGCACCACATAAGCTTGCCGGTGGTCGAGTACTTTGTACACGGTCACGTTGTGGTAACTGACTTTCGCTTCCTGAAACTCATATTTATGTTCCTGCTCCACGGCAGAAACCATACCCAACGTAACGGTGAGCAACAGCGCGACAACAATACCCCATTTTTTCATAGACATCTCCTTGACTACAGCAATGCCAGCATAATTGCTTTTATCGTATGCTTGCGGTTTTCCGCTTCATCCCACACCTTGCTTGCGGGGCTTTCAAAGACGGATTCGGTGACCTCTTCGCCCAAGACGGCAGGCAGACAGTGCATAAAAATCGTCTCTTTTTTGCCCGTCTCCGCCATCAGTGCGGGATTCACCTGATACGGTGAAAGCAGCCTGGTTCTCTCGGTCTTCAGTTGTTCTTCGCCCATTGAGACCCACACATCAGTATACAAGCAATCCGCACCTTTTACAACTGATTTTTCGTCAGAAATGGTAATTTTTGCGCCACTTTTTTTCGCCCAGCCCAGGCAGGAATCGACGATTTCTTTGGGAGGGAACAATTCCTTGGGGCTGTAGACTGAAAAATGGATGCCGAGCTTCGCGCTGATGAGCATGAGCGACCGCGCCACGTTGTTGCGCCCGTCCCCGCAGAATACCCAATGCAGCCCGGCAAGCGTTCCGAAATTTTCCTTGAGCGTCATGATGTCGGCGAGTGCCTGCGTCGGGTGGAATTCGTCGGTCAGCCCGTTGATAACGGGTACGCCCGCATATTGCGCCAGCTGTTCGGCATGCTCCTGCTTGAAGCCGCGGAATTCAATCGCGCTGAACATCCTTCCCAAAACGCGCGCCGTGTCCTTGACGCTTTCTTTTGCGCCCAGCTGGATGTCTGCCGTGGACATGAACACGGGATGCCCGCCTTCCTCGCCGAACGCGGTTTCGAACGACGAGCGGGTGCGCGTGGACCGTTTCTCAAAAATGAGCGCGATGGTCTTGCCCAAAAAACGCTGGTGGATTTCACCCGCGCGCGCCTGTTTTTTGACCAGTTCCGCATACGCAAGGAACTGCAAGATCTCGTCCGGCTCGTAATCTGCCCAGGTGAGCAGTGAGCGTCCCTTGAACGGGGAATCGAACGGCTCTGCTTCTGTCATGACCGCCTCCAAAATAAAGAAGCCAGCCGCTGCCGACTGGCTTGAGTAGGGGCGATAGGACTTGAACCTATGACATACGGAATATGAGTCCGGTGTTCTACCGACTGGACTACGCCCCCAAGTGATAGATTGATGATAGCAAATTCGTGTCGTTGTGTCAAGCCGATTTTTGTAAGTCTGACAGCAGGGCGTTGCGCCCGCGCTCTGCGCGTGCGCCGGGCTATCCGCGGTTCCGCTTTCGCTTCATTCTTCCGCTGCGCTCCAGAACGCTTCGCGCCGCTCCTATCCCTAACGCGTTTCCGTCATAAAAACTCCCGCCGTTGGCGGTTGCCTACCGCAGTGCCGCGCCCGCAATCAGGCTTTGGGCGTAGGTTATGAGGACATCCGTCTGCGCGTCGGTGTATGGCGCGACGGTATCATACTGCGCGTCGAGGCAATGCCCGTTCCTGAACGGCGCGAACTGCCAGCTGGCATCGGCAGGGAGCAGGGCTGCCATTGCGGCGATGTCGCTTTTGCGCACGAGCGGCGGTACGAGTACCGTGCGCCATTCGCGGCGGTCGGCGGGAAGCGCGGCAATCAGCCGTGCGGAGGCGGCAAGCCGCTGCGCAATGTCGGGCATACCGCCGTCCTGCGGTTTGACGAGCGCATATCGGTCGGGGGCGGTTTTGATGTCCATCGCGATAAAGTCGGGTACCGTGGCAGGGGTTTCCATGATTGTCCGCAGGCGGTCGGGCAGCGTGCCGTTGGTGTCGAGCTTGATTTTGTAGCCGAGCGATTTTGCTTCGGTAATCAGCGTGGCAAGGTACGGGAACAGGAGCGGCTCTCCGCCGCTGATGACAAAGCCCGTGAGTACGGCTTGCCGTTTTTTCAGGTGGGCGAGTGTCTGTTCCAGCGAGACGAGTTGCCCGGCAGGGGCGTTGTGCAGCACTAAATCGCCGTTATAGCAGTACGGGCAGCGCAAGTTGCAGCCGGTCAAAAAAAGCGTTGCCGCCACGCGTCCGGGAAAATCAACGAGCGTCGTCGGCACGAGCGCGCCGACAGGCTGGGCAAAGGACGATTCCCGTGGCGGGAAGGCGGCTGTCATGGTATCCGTGGCAGGACGGCGCGCTATGAAGCCATTGCGGTGGCGGGCGTGAGGATTGCGTTCAGCTCTTCGACATTGTGCGCGCGCCCGATTTCGTTGTCCTGTGCGTCGTAGAAAATGACCGTGGGCGCGGCGAACACGCCTTTTGCGGCGGCGGATTGCAGGCCTGCCTCGGTGTCCACGTCAATCTTTTCGCCGTCCATCGAGATGTCTGCCATATAGGCTTTGACGGGCGGGCAGTTGGGGCAGGTGCGGCGCAGGAAGAATTCGTACCGACCTGCCACGCCGTGCGTTGTCGCCGGGGCGGGAGCATCTGATTTTTTGCTGTCGCCGCAGGGGGCAGGGTCGGTGACCGACGTTCCAACGGTTGTTTCGTCGCAGACGAACATCTTGCGGTGGTCAAATTCGTCGCGCTTGCCGTTGTTCCAGTTGCGCACGGCGCGGTAGTATCCCACGATGCGTGCGTATACTTCGGTCTGCGTGCCGTGCACGTTGTTGAGTGCGGCCTTCGTCTCAGCGATTTCTGCGTCGATTGCTTCGAGCGTCCGGTGTTTTGCGGTCATTTGTTTCCTCCCGTTTTTCTGCGCTCAGTGTAGCGCGTTATTGTCGTTCTGTAAAGGCTCTGACGCTATGGGTCGCGTTTTTTTGTTCCTGCCTCGCGTCATGGGGCGGGCGCAAGCAATGCTTCCCGCTCCTGTTCCAGTTTCTTGAGTTTTAATTTGAGCTGCTGCTCGCGTTCGGCCTTGCATTTGGGGCATTCAAACTGCTGACCGTTCAGGTAGCCGTGCACCGGGCAGATAGAATAGGTCGGGCTGATAGTGATGTACGGAATGCGGTAGTTGTGCATGATGGTGCGCACCAAATCGCGGCACGCGCGCCAGTCTTTTATCTGCTCGCCCATGAACGTATGGAACACCGTGCCGCCCGTGTATTTGGTCTGCAAGTCCTCCTGCTTATCGAGGGCGTCAAAAATGTCGCTCGTGTAGTCCACGGGAAGCTGCGTGCTGTTCGTGTAATACGGGGCCTGCGTTCCGCTCGTGATGATGCCGGGATAGTTCTGCTTGTCGTGCCGGGCAAGGCGGTAGGACGTGCTTTCCGCCGGGGTCGCCTCAAGGTTGAACAGTTCGCCGGTCTTTTCCTGATAGTCCTGCATCCGCCCGCGCATGTGGTCGAGCACTTCGCAGGCGAACGCGTGTCCTTCGGGCGAAACGATGTCCACGCCCATGAAATTCAGGCAGCACTCGTTCATGCCGCACAGGCCGATCGTGTTGAAATGGTTGTCCAGCTTGTTCAGGTAGCGTTTGGTGTACGGGAACAGCCCGCCGTCAAGCAGTTTCTGGATTACCTTGCGCTTGGTGGAAAGGCTTTGTTTCGCCAAGTCCATCAGGTAGTCGAGCCGCGCGTAGAATTCTGCCTTGTCCTTTGCCAGGTAGCCGATTTGCGGCAGGTTGATGGTCACCACGCCGAGGCTGCCCGTGAATTCGTCCGAGCCGAACAGTCCGCCGCCGCGCTTGCGCAGCTCGCGCTTGTCGAGGCGCAGGCGGCAGCACATGGAGCGCACGTCGTTCGGATTCAGGTCGGAGTTGACGAAATTCTGGAAGTAGGGCGTGCCGTACTGGCTGGTCATCTCGAACAGCAGCCGCGCGTTCTCGCTGTCCCAGTTGAACTGCCTGGTGATGTTGTAGGTGGGAATGGGGTAGCCGAACCCGCGTCCTTCCGCGTCGCCCTCCAGCATGATTTGGATGAACACCTTGTTGATGAGATCCATTTCTTTCTGGCAGTCGCCGTAGGTAAAGTCCTGCTCCGTGCCGCCTACGACCGCGCGTTTGTCCTTGAGGTCGTCGGGGCATACCCAGTCCAGCGTGATGTTTGTGAACGGTGCCTGCGAGCCCCAGCGGCTCGGCGTGTTGATGCCGAACACAAAGCTCTGGATGCACTGGCGCACCTGCTTTTCGTCAAGGCTGTCCGCGTGCACGAACGGCGCGAGGTACGTGTCGAACGAGCTGAACGCCTGCGCGCCCGCCCATTCGTTCTGCATGATGCCCAAAAAATTGACCATCTGGTTGACGAGCGTGGAAAGGTGCGCCGCCGGCTGCGAGGAAATTTTCCCGCTCACGCCGCCCAGTCCTTCCTGAATCAGCTGGCGCAGCGACCAGCCCGCGCAGTATCCGCTGAACATCGAAAGATCGTGGATGTGGAACGCGCACGACTGGTGCGCCTCGGCGATTTCGGGCGAATAGATGTTCTTGAGCCAGTAGTTTGCCGTAATCGTCCCGGAATTGTGCAGGATCAGCCCGCCGAGCGAAAAATTGACGTTCGCGTTCTCGTTCACGCGCCAGTCGGTCTGACCGAGATAGCCGTCCATCGTCTTGTTGATGTCGAGCATGAGGCGCTTTGAGTCACGCAGGGCTTCGTGGCGGGCGCGGTACAGGATATATGCCTTCGCAATCTCGACTTCGTTCGCCGCGATCAGCACGTTCTCCACGATGTCCTGTATCTCTTCGATTGCGGGGATGGAATGCGCGCGACGGCCGGCGAGCAGCAGGCGCAGTCGTTCTTCCACGCTGTCGGTAAGGGTTTGCGCCTTGTCGGGATCCGCGCGTTTTTCGACGGCTTCCACCGCCTTGCCGATGGCATTTTCGATTTTCCTGCGGTCATAGGCTTCCAGCGCGCCGTTGCGCTTGACGACCTGCTTGATGAATGCTTGCGTTTCCGATTCGCTGCTCTTTCCCAAAAAACTGCGCCACTCAGGAAAGACCGATTGCTCCGGCTGATAGGTCTGATCACTCACTTTTTTCCCCTTCAAGGCTGTTCACTTCGTTGATGAATTCGTCCAGGTTCTCAAAATGCTTGTAGACGGACGCGAAGCGGATATACGCCACCTTGTCCACCTGCTGCAAGCGTTTGAGCACCAGCTCGCCCAGTTCCGAGGTGAAGATTTCGCGGTTCGCCTTGCCTTTCATGATTGCCTGATCCTCAATGTCGTTGACGATGTTCTCAATCATGCTCGGTGAGACAGGACGCTTTTCCAGCGCGCGCACGATGCCGCGCTCCAGCTTGGTGCGGTCGAACGGCTCGCGGCGTTTGCCGTCGCTCTTGACGACCATGAACGGCTTCTCGTCGATTTTTTCGTAGCTCGTGAAACGGTAGCCGCAGCTGACGCACTCGCGCCTGCGGCGGATCGCTTCTCCGCTTGCCATCGTCCGCGATTCTATCACTTTGTCGTCAAGGCTTCCACAATAAGGACACCGCATCTCCCACCCCAAATTTAGTGTGCTTTTTCGTCACAAAGGCATTATACCGCACTAGATATAATGTCGCAAGGGAAAAACCGTGCATATCGGTGGAATTTACCGACCAGTTTTTGCCGCATGTGCCGTCGTTGGGATCGTCCTGTTACTTTTCTTCTTTCTGGATGGTTATATTAAGAAGAGGTGATTGATGCGTCGGCCGTTTTTTTGCGTGTGCGTGTTCCTTTCTTTGTTGTGCGGGCTTTCTGCCCAGGATAATCCGCTTTCGTTCTCGCTGACATCCGACGGCGCGTATCATCCCAAATCTGCCTATGAGCCGGGCGGCACGCATTTTTCTGCGGTGGAAGGCATCTACCGCAGCGTCAAGGCGCGCGCGCGGCTCGACGCGTCGTATGAAGTGCCGCTTTTGGTGCGGGACAATCCCTTGCAGCGCGGCAATCACCTGACCGTCACCGGTTCGTTCGAATTGTCGCCCGTCTCCGTCCTGCCGCAGGTGAGCGTGCTGTTCTCCCCGGCGGCGATGCTTGAATTCAAGCTGGGCGGCATGGCGGGATCGGGCTGGAATTTGGGTACGTTCTCCGGTGGCATCGCGGAATACGATGAGGCGGCGCAGGAATACCGGACGCTCACGCCGTTCAGCGCCTGGTATCTGTGCGGCTGGGCGAGCGCGACGGTGCAGTTTGACCTTGCCGCGCTCTGGCCGGGCGACTGGCATCACGTCGTCGCGCTGGCGGAATACACGGTCGGCTACGAGTCGATGACGGGGACGGACGCGACGCTGTGGAGCTGGCGCACGGTCCGGGGCATGGCGGACGGCTGGACGTACAAGCAGTATTACGTCATCGGCTACCGTATGCCGCTGCGGCTTTCGATGGTCGCCGTGACGGCAGAGCTGACGGGGCATTTTGACGGCGGCGATTACGGCGCGTTCGACAAGACCTACGACGGCAGCTTCACGGGCGTGACGATTACGCCCACGGTGCAGTTCTCGCTGACGGAAAAGGATGATATCTATGTGGTGGGGAATGTCAGCGCACGGCGCAGTTTCTCAACGCCGCACGAAAGCGAGGATGAGGAGCCGATGCTCGTGAAATCCGGCACGGAATGGTTCCTCGATTTTTTTGCGGTGCGCTGGGTACACCGTTTTTAGGTCAGCTGTTCGAGCGAATACTTCACCAGATTCAGGAACTGGTCTTTGAGGATCGGCGTGACGGTCATGCTCCCTGCCGCGCGGTCGAATTGTGCGCCCGCTTCTTTTACCAGCTCACGGATGCTCGTGGCGGGAATGGGCAGGTGCGAGCCGATCAGTTTGTTCTCCAGCTCAAGGCTGCGGAACCAGAATCCGCCCGCAAAGGCGATGCGCAGGTTTGAGAGCTGACCGTTCTGCGTGTTCGCCAGAAAGACGAACGCCGCCGACATGTCGGTGATGACGTGCGCCGGACCGAGCCGCCTGAACACGGCGACTTCCCATTCCTCGATCGGCACGCGGATTTTGGTGAGCAGGTAGCCTTTCGGCACGCCGCTGAACTGGGTAACCGGGATATAGTCGGTTTTCTGTTCGTTCCGCACTTCAAGGCGCGTGTCCAGCGCGAGCAGGGGAGCGTACAGCGTGTGCTTGTGTCCGGGGTGGCAGATGTTCCCGCCGACCGTGGCGAGGTTTTTTACCTGCGGATTTGCCATGCCGTGCAGGGCTTCGTACAGGACGGACGGCACGTTGTTCCGTCCGATCGCTTCGATGCGCGCGAGCGTGACCGCAGGCCCGAAATCAAAGTGGCGCTCGAATTTGTCGAACGTGCGCAGTTCGGGGACGGCGCGTATGGAAAGCGTTTTTTCCGCGAGCTCGCCCATTGCCGTGCAGCCGCCGACGATGCGCAGTGCGGAAATCGTTTTGAGCTGATAGAATACTTCGTCCAGGTTGTTTGCGTAAAAAATCGTCTTGTCAGAGGCCATTTTTCCGTCCTTCGCGCCGGTGCTTGTTCGCGGTCGCGTAGAGTACGCCGTTGATAAACGCGTCCTGGTCGGTGCATGAGCACATCTGCGCGTCGGCGAGTTCGTTCAGTTCGTCTGTCGAGGGACGGTAGACGCGGCTCAGCAGGCTATGCACGCTGAAATATTTTGCCGCGCTACAGTAGCCGCACGGATGCACGTCTGCCTGCTCGAACCCTGCCGCAATGTCGGCGTATTCCGGCGATTTTGAGAAATGCTCCAGCGTGACGACCGACGCGCCGCGCACGATGCCGGCGGGAATGAGGCAGGACGGAATCGGCTCGCCGTCGAGCAGGACCGTGCAGAATCCGCAGCGGCCTTTGCCGCAGCCGTTCTTGACGGAGAACAGTTTCTGCTTGCGCAGCGCGTCGAGCAGCGAATCTTCGCTCTGAATGTCCATGACGACTTTTTCTTCGTTCAGTGTTATCGGTATTTTCATGCGTCATCTCCCTGTGTGCCGCGCGTCTCTGATGCCGGCGGCGCTTTCTCCGCGTCCTTGTCCGCAGGATTCGTGGCTGATTCGCCCTGTTTTGCCGCCGCTTTTTCCTGTGCCGCGGCGGCGGTTTTCTCGGCAAAGAGCTGCTGGGCTTTTTTGGTCAGCTTGTAGAGCGTGTCACTCTGCAACGGGAGGCGCGTCAGCGTGATGGCGAGTGCCTGTGAGAGCGCGGCGGTAATGGCCGCGGGAAGGACGGCGTAGGCAAGGTCGCTGATTTGCTTCGGCTCGCTGCCGCTCTGCACGAACTGCACGCGGATCTGCGCGCACCGCATCGTGTCGTTCTCCATCAGCTCGCGCAGTATCTGCTGAATGGAGGACTTTATCGTGGATTCGGCTGCCCGCGCGTGCAGGATTTTCCCGCCGTCCACGACCATCCAGATGCCGCGGATATGCTCGCGGTAGGTGCTTGGATCAAGCTCGACTTCCACCACGCAGGCGGCGAATGCGTTCGTCTGGTACGGCACGCCCGAAAAACGCTCTTTGTCCCACAGTTTTTTCTTTGACGGGGCGACGGTCTTCCTGACGGTGAGCGGGAGCGTCGCGCTGTCTTTTTTCCGGCGGATTGTCTCGCACGCGCCGCGCAGCAGGTGCGTCATGATGCTGATGTTGCTGTGCATCGTGTCGGGCGATTCCGGCTCTTTGTCCGGCTCAAAATCAGAATTCAGGACGATACGGTTCTTGTCGGTGCCGAGCGTGTCGGCGGCAATGGTCTTCCAGATTTCCCGCACCGAATGCGAGGGAGGGAACGCGTGGATGTGCAGCGTGCCGTCCGTCTCCAGCGTCACTTCCAGCGACGGGCTTGCCTTGATGAGCGACGTTCCGTTGAAGCCGCACCCCGAAAACCCGCAGGCAAGCCCCACGCCGCGCAGGGGCGGCGCAAACGGCGAGTTGTTGTCCTGCACGTAGCGGCTCGCCTCGTTCAGGTAATAGGCGACATATTTGCGGTTGAAGTCGCTCACCCGGCAGACGGCTTCCAGCGTTTCGATGACATGCTCGCAGCCGAACTGGAACGGCAGGGATGTCGCTTGCCTCGCCGCAAGGGGATAATTCTTTTTGCGCAGCTCCAGCGGTGAGATGCCCGTCATTTCGGCGATTTTTTGCAGGTGGTTCTCTATCGCATAGAATGCGTTGCTGTCAATGGTGGCAAGGTCAACGGAACAGGGCGGCTGTGCCGTGCAGAAAACCTGCCCGTGAATGCGCGCTGCCTGGGGCTGGTACACGTTGCAGCTTGCGATGCACAGCCGGTCAAGGCATTCGCGCGCAAACGGATTGTACGCGCCGCCGTCCATCGTAATGGTGATGTCCGCCGCGATGATTTCGCCGTCCGCGCTGAGCGCCGTCTTGTGCGTGATGGTCACCGGCGCGGCATTTTCTATGAAGGTCTGCTGTTCGGGGCGGCTCAGTACCAGCTTGACGGGCTTTTTCGTGAGGAGCGCGCAGACGGCGGTTTGTGCCGCCAGCTGCGCGTTTATCCAGATCGTGTTGGTATCCAGCCCGGAAATCTGCGTGCGCGTAATGGCGATGTTCTCTTTTTCGATGCCCGTTACGGCGGCAATCGTCGTGCGCAGGTTGCTGATCCATTGCGAGGGCGTGCTTATGTGCAGTACGCCTGCCCTGAAAAACGCGAACGCGCCGTTCGGCTCCCGGCATGACTGCGGATACATGGCGCACGACCAGCTTTCCTCGACCGTCGTGGCGGCTTTGGCGAACAGGTCGTCCAGCTGCGGATGGGTCTGCACGACGCGCTCGGCGAGCAGACCCTGGGGGGCGCACATACGCTCTTCGTAGCGGATTTCCACGCCGCCAATCAGCTCATGCAGCTTTTTTTCGTCCGCTCCCACGAGCACACCGATCGGCTCGCCCTTGTACCTGATTTCCCCCGTGCAGAAAACAGGCATCTCCACGCCGAGCATGGCGATGGTCTTTTTGCCGGTAATGTCCGCCGCCGAGAACAGGTGGTAGCCTTGCGGCAGAGCCGGGTGAGAGACGGAGACGAGCGTCGCCACGGCAACGGGGCTGCGTACCAAAAGCGCATGCAGCATGCCGTCCGCTTCCAGGTCGCTGTAGAAATCGTTCGAGAACGTCAGCCGTTTTGCCGTCGCGTTTTTCCGTTTTGCGCCCATTGCTCACTCCTTTTTCCGGTGTTTTTCCCCGATTCGTTTTACCGTGGAGATGACATAATCGACCATTTCGCCGCTCATGTCCGGCCACAGCGGGATCGAGATCGTGTGTGCCGAATGCTCCGCCGCGTGCGGGAAATTCCGCGCCGTAAAGTCGGGGTAGCGGTTCTTCCAGTAGGTAAAATGAAACAGCGCGATAAAATGCAGCGAAATGCCGATGCCCTCCGCCTGCAATTCCCGCGCGAACGTGTCGCGGTCGCAGTCCAGTTTTTCGGGGACGATGCGGACAAGGTACAGGTGCCAGGCGTTTCCCTCGCCGTCAGGCGGCAGGCGCAAAAAATCGCATCCGCCGAACGCCGCGTTGTATGCGCGCACGACGGCTTTTCTCCGTGCGAAAAAATCCCCCGCGCGTCTCAGCTGCTCGCGGCCGAGCGCGCTCAGGATGTCGGGCAGGTTGCATTTGTACCCGCACGCCACGATGTCATATTCCCAGCTGGCGCGCGGGCTCGTGTAGCGGTCCCATGCGCTCCGGTCCATGCCGTGCAGGCGCATGACGGCAATCCGCCGGGCAATCGCGTCGTCGTTCGTGGTGACCATGCCGCCTTCGCCCGTGGTCATCGTTTTGGTCACGTAGAATGAGAACACGCCCACGTCGCCGAGCACGCCCGCATAGCCGTCCGCCGTCTTTGACGGGAACGAATGCGCCGCGTCCTCAATCACGTAGATTCTGTTCTCCGGCGTGCTGTATGTTTGGGCGAGCGCACGGATTTTTTTCATGTCGCACAGGTTTCCCGCAATGTGTACGGGAACGATCGCGCAGACGCTGTGTTCCGTGTCGTCCTTGAGGATCGCCTCTATTTTTTCGGGGTCGATGGCATACGAATCCGCCTCGATGTCGGCAAAGCGCACCTCCGCGCCCAAGTGGACGGCACACGCCGCCGTGGAGACGAACGTGTAGGGCGTGGTGATGACGGCTTTTCCCGCCCTGACCCCGCACGCGTCCATTGCCAGCAGCATGCCGCTCGTGTTCGAGTTGACCGCGAACGCGTGCTTCGCGCCGATATATGCCTTGAAATCATCCTCAAAGCCCTGCGTCACGCTGCCCGTCGTGAGCCAGTGCGAGTCAATCACGTCGCAGACGGCTTTTTTTTCGGCATCGCCGAGCGACGCGCGGAAAAACGGCACGGTCATCGGTGCGCCGGAACGCGCAGAGTCTTCTTTCATAATGTCACCTTCGTCAGATTGGTCTCGCGGTCAATGATATGCGCCGTCTCCGCGTTCTTTTGGTAGAATTCGTCCAAGGTCGGGACGGCGGCGCGCAGCCGCGCAATCAGCCGCTCCTTGTTCCTGAACGCCGCCTCCTGCCCGGCCGTAAAAAAACAGATTGGGTGCAGATCGTCCAAAAGCGCGGTCAGCTCGCCGCCGTCCATCGCGCGGTTTTTGAGCGCAAGGATTTTTTCGTATGCGGTTTTGCTCGGCTCTTCGTCGGCAAGCCACAGCGGCTCTTCCAGCCGCTCGCCCTCGCGCGCGCCGATGATTTTTATTTCGATGTCCTTGTGCGGCTCAAGCCCGCTGAACGCGATGAGCTGCTCCGCAAGATCCATGATTTTTATCGGCTCGCCCATGTCCAGCAGGTACGACCTGCCGTTCTCGCCCACGCCGCCCGCCTCCAGCACGAGCGAGCAGGCTTCGGGAATCGTCATGAAGAAGCGTTTCATGCCGGGGTCGGTCACGGTGACCGGCCCGCCGTTTTTGATCTGGTTCATAAAAAGCGGAAGGATTGACCCGCGCGATCCGAGCACGTTGCCGAACCGCACGAACATGAACGACTGCCCGTCTTTTGCCGACCGTGCCGCGTGCAGCACCAGTTTTTCGCAGAGCATCTTGCTCGTGCCGTACACGCTCACCGGATCGACCGCCTTGTCCGTGCTGATGAGCACGAACCGCCGCACGCCATGCCTGAGCGACGCGTCAAGCAGGTGCTTCGTGCCGAACACGTTGTTCTCGATTGCGGCGACGGGATTTTCTTCCAGCATGGGAACGTGCTTGTAGGCGGCGCAGTGGAAAATCACGTCGGCGCGTGTCTTTTCTATTATATAATCCACGTACCGCGCGTCTTTCATGTCGCCGATAATCGGCACCACCGTCGCCTTTTCGCCCACGCCTTCATGTTGCAGCACGATCAGCTCGCGGTAAATGCCCACGATTGAATTCTCGCCGTGCCCGAAAAGGTACAGCCGCTCCGCTCCGCCGCTCAGCAGCTGCCGCGCCAGTTCCGAGCCGATTGACCCGCCCGCGCCCGTAATCAGCACGCGCTTGCCGCGCAGGTAGGCGAGGCTTTGGTGCAGGGGAACGGTAACCGGCGTGCGTCCGAGGATGTCGAGCGGGTCGATCTCGCGCGTCTGGACGAGGTGCGCGCTGCCGTCAACGATTTGGCTGACGCTCGGCAGGATGCGGATATGCAAGAAACCCGACTGCTGCAATATCTCGTACAGCTCGCGGATGCGCTCCACGGGCGCGCTCGGCATGGCGATGATCGCCTCGTCGTTGCGCGCGCAGCGGAGTACTTTCGTCGCGTCGTCTATCGGGCCGAGCACGGGGATGCCGTCAACCTGCGTGCCGATACGGGATTTGTCGTCGTCAAGGAATGCCGCGACTGTCCCGAAAATCTTCTTGCGCCTGATGTCGCGCGCGATCATCTGCCCTGCGAATCCCGCGCCGATGACGTACAGCCGTGCCTTATTTTTTTGCATGAAAACCCACCGTGCTTCCTATACTACCACGAATGGCATACAAAGTCTATGCAAAAACGCTAAACAGTTTTTTCCGCGTGCCGATATTGAAAAAAGAAAAGACCTTGTGCTTTCTGTGGGAGTCCGTATGAAAAAAAACATTGCGTTTTTGCTGCTCGCGCTTGCGGGCATGGGCGTGTTTGCGAAGAATATTTCCATCCAGATTGTCCAGAACAATCCTGCCGCGCAGGATTCGGTATGCGCCTCATCGTCGTTGATTGAACAGACAATACTCGATTATTTTTTCGGGACGGGACACATCGTCACGAATTCGCCGGTGTACGTGAAAATCGGTGCGGCGGCGGATGACGGGCTGAAAACCGCGCTCAGCGAAAGCGCGGAAGGCGGCATGGATTACCTTGTCCGCATCGAAGTGGACTATAAGCCGGCGGTGCGCTCGAATAATCCCGACGCGATCCTGCTGGAGAACATCGACCGGGTGAGCTGGAAGAATTATGCGGTCAAGACGGGGCTGCAGCTTTCCGACGGAACCGAGCGTATCGGGACGGTCAACCGGCAGAACAACAACGAAAACGGCGTGTCAAGCTTTGCGAATTTGGTCGCGCTGAAGATAAACGCGAGCCTGAACGGACGGTAGCGGACATTCTCACGGGAAAAAGGCGGTCAGCATGAAAAAAATCATCAGTTTTGCAGTAACAGTGTGTGCCGTGGCGACGCTTTTTGCGGTGTCGCGTCCTTCTTTGGATGGACGTGCGGTTGTCGCGGACACGGGGGTAATGCCCAAAGGCATGTTCGCGCGCACGATTGGCTACCTTCCCGGCGACAGCGTTGCGGTCACCAATCCCGCCACGGGAAGCAGCGTTGACGTGCTTGTCCTGGGCGCGGTCGATCCCAGCGACGGCGTGGCGATCTTGCTTTCTCCCGAAGCCGCCGACCGGCTGCAAATCAGGAAAAACGCCAACGTGCAGGTAAAGATCACCAAGCGCACGGGAAGCCCGGACGAGGCGGTGTTCGGCACGGCGGTGCTTGCGGAAGGCGATGACCTTGCCTACGCGGACGATGCTCCGCCGGTGTCCGCCATGCCTGCTCCCGTTGCCGAATCGCCGCTGCCTGCGGAGCGCGAGGATGCCGCCGTCCTGTTGCCGGAAGAGCCGGTGCGGGCGGTCAGCGAAGATCCCGTGGTTGCCGAATATGTCCTGCCGCCGGTTCTTGCGGACGATTTCCGTGACGACGAAGCGGCATATATCCCCGACATTCCGGAAATCATGGAGACGGCGACTCCTGCCGCCGAAGTCGTGGTCGCCGCGAATGACGTTCCGGATCCGGCGGAAGACGCTGCCCAGCCGGTCGTCATCGAGTATTCGCCATATCCGACGGACGCGCTGGCGGACATCAATATCATCGTGAAAGAAGTGACCGACGGCGCGCCCCCTGCCGCTGGCGAAGAAGAACGGTATGATGATATCGATGTGGACACATATCTTGACGACCTCGCGGAATCGCTTCAGGGCGAGCGTGTCTTTGCGGAAGAGCTTCCCGACTCGGACGATGCGGTTGCGGCGGTGTTTACCCCTGACGCGCTCGATGAAATCGGCGTGGAGGATTATGACCCCTATGCGGACGACACCCCCGTGGCGGAAGAGCTGGAATATGTCTTCGATGACCTTGAGGATGATGACGAAGAAATCGAATACGACTTTGTCGTGGAGGATTATGATCCCTATGCGGACGACACCCCCGTGGCGGAAGAGCTGGAGTATGTCTTCGATGACTTTGAGGATGATGACGAAGAAACCGAATATGACTTTGTTTGGTACGATGATGACGATGCTGCCTGCGAATCGCCTGTGGAGGAAGCATACCTGCGCGACGACGTTGCCCCCGCGTTTGAGGACGTGGCGCGCAGCGAAAAATTCACCGCGGACATCGAACTGGAGCGCACGGACAGCGTTGCCGCCGGACCGAAGGCGGATTCCGATGCCTACCAGTCAATCGTGCTCGTGCCCGCGCCGGAAAACCCGCCCGAAAGCGAGGCATCCCCTGCGGACGACCCTGCGTCTGTCGTGCCGATTGTCGCCGTGCCGGAGCAGTCGCCGGCCGGCATGGAACAGTATATCGTGCCCTCGCTCAAGGAGTTGCAGGACGGGGCATATTATGTGCAGATCAGCACGCTGAGCAACCCGGAGAACATCGAGACCGTTTTGGACACGTATGCGGATACCTATCCGCTGGTGATCGTCCCGCTCGAATCCGGCGCGGCATACCAGATACTGGTCGGTCCGCTCGGCGTGGACGAATACGGCACGGTGCAGTCAAAGTTCAAGGCTTTCGGCTTCAAGGACGCGTTCCTGCGTAAGATACGGGGAAGCCGTA
>CAZSOK010000020.1:0-19213 GCA_964608445.1 uncultured Treponema sp.
ACCGCGCACAACACGCCAAACATCTTTGCCGTCATTTTCATCGTTCGCTCCTTACGCAAAAAGATGCTTGATTCTACCCCCCCCCAATCGCACTTTGTCAAGCATTTTCCGCGCATATTCTGCGTCCCGCGAAAAAAAATCACTTTTTTTCTGGAAAAATAGGTAAAAATGACATTTTGATGCCTATAAGATGTCGGAGGCTTTTATGCAAAGATATGCGAAAAAAATGGTCGCCGGCGTGCGGCACGTGTTGTGCTGTGCGGGGCTGTGTGCCGGGGTGCTGTTCGTGGCGGCACCGTTCTCTTGCAAGATGACGGACGAGGGCGTGGCGGTGTCTGCCACGGACAAGAACGCGCCAAAAATCGTGTCGTACAAAAGCACGCAGCGTTCCGTGCTGGCGATAGCGTGCGATGAGCCGATGACGCTCACGGACGTTGCGTTCCGAACGGCGGACGGCGGGGAGACGTTCGCGCAGGTCACCGACATTGCCTATGACGACGGCGGGCAGGTCGCGGAGCTGACGCTCAACCGTCCCATGGAAATCGGGGAGAAGTACGAGCTGACGGGCATTGTGGCGGACGCGAACGGCAACACGCTCGCGTTCAGCCTGCCGTTCACGGGCTACAACGACAATCCCGCGCGCGTGATGCTGACCGAACTGCGGTATGGCAATTCCGAGAAGACGGCAAAGGCGGAATTCGCCGAACTCTACGTGCTTGCGGGCGGAAACCTTGCGGGGCTGGAACTGTACGGCGGCTATTATGCCGACAAGGCGAAGTACGTGTTCCCGGCAATCGAGGTGAACGCGGAAGAATACGTCACGGTGCATCTGCGCAATTACGGCGGCGACGCAGATGAGACCGGCGACGCGCTCGACCTGCCGTCAGATTCCCCCGACAAAAGCGAAACGGCACGCGACCTGTGGGTCAGCGGCACGGACAGCAGTTATTTTACCAAGAACGATGTCGTCGTCCTGGTTGATGCCGTGAGCGGGAACATCATGGATGCCGTCCTGCTGACCGAGGACGAAACCAAGACCGCATGGACAAAGAAAGCGCAGACGACGCTCGCCGAGCAGGCCGTCGCCGCAGGTGTGTGGCAGGGCGGTTCTGACCGCTCGTATGCGGCAACATCAAAGGGAATGAGCCTTACCAAGACGCTTTCCCGGCAGAATGTCGCGGCAGTCGTGGCGGCGTATGCGGCAGGCGGGGCGCAGGCGGTCACGGCAAGCAAGGCAGACTGGACGCTCACGGCGGCGACTCCCGGCAAGGAGAACGTGAACCAGTAAGTAAAAAGCGCGGGGCGACGCAACAGCCCCGAACAAAAACAAAACCCCGGCGGGATTGCCGGCAGCATCCAGCAGGATTGCGGCTCGCACCCGTCGGGGTTTTCGGCTGTCCGTCTTTGGGAGAAAAGAGGCGATTGCGGCTGCCGCACAGGTAGCAAAAAGCCGCGCTACAGCCGGATTGTCTCGACCATGTACCTGATTGAGGTGCCTTTGTCGTCCGAAATGGTCTTTTCCACCACGAACACCAGATTGCGCCCGGTCTTGTCGCTGAAAATGCGGTCAATCTTGTAGGCAATCACGTCCCGGCGCTTGATGTCGGGGTTGCCGACGACATTCTTGCTGATGACCGATCCGTTTTCGTCCTGCTTTTCCAAGTCGATAAAGAACGACGATCGCGATCCGCCGACGGTGGTGTTCACTTTGACGTGGTAATACACCGTCTGCCCCGCAGACGATCCCTCAAAGTCCTTGAAAATGATTTCCCTGCCGTCGCTCGTGCGGTCGTCACGCACGTACAGCAGGTATTCCGGCGGCACGGGTTTGCAGTCGTACTTGCGGATTGCCCAGCCGACTTTTGCCAGCAGCTCATCGTACACGGTCTTGCCGCTTTTGGTGGCAGTGTTCGCCGACGGATTCGTGCGGAACACGCCGCCCGAAACAAAATCATTCTTGCTGATATCGACGGTATAGATTTCCGCGTACCCCTCAAAGTCTTTGTCCGTCCGTCCGTATTCGCCAAAAATATACGTCTTTCCGTCTGAAGATATTCCGATGTCAACAAATGCCGCAACATCACCCGCGAACGCGGCAAGCGCGGCAGCAAGGAACATACATCCGCACAATAGTTTTTTCATACTATTCCTCCCACTTCTTCAGCTGCGTGTACGCTATGCTAGTATAATCATCGGTATGCGTTTGCCGACGCTTTACATATTTTTCCGTTCCGTTTATTATTCCAGTATGACCATAAAAACCCGGAACCGCTTGCTGAAAGCGCTGTTTTTCTTTTCGATTGTCTGCTGCGTCCTGCTTGCGGCAAGCCTGATTGTCGCCCTGCTGACCGACGCTATCGTGCCGCCGTCGGACAATGCCGTGCAGACAAGCCTCCAGCGCACGTTGCGGGGGCTACCGTTCATGCGCTACCAGTTTGCCGCCACGATGACCGCCATTGGCGTTATGGTGCTGTACGTGCCGGTGACGCTGTTCCTCATCATCGCGTTCTTTGAGAACACGCAGTCGTCAGAAATCATCTTTTTTGCGGGCGTGCTGATCGGCATACTGTGCGAGGGCGGGCGCATGCTCATCCCGCTGTTCGGACTGGGGCTGTCGTTCTCCCACCTGCTGGTCTTTATGGGGCGCGTGCTTGCCGCCGGGCGGTTCGCCGTGCCGCTCTGTTTTTTCTGCATGGCAACGTTCAGCGAAACACACCAGCGGCAGGACGTGGAACGAAACCTCACGGTCGTGCTGGCGCTGGCGGTGGTGCTCGCGGCGGAAATTCCGCTCAACACGGCACAGCTGACGACCACGTGCGCCATTCCCACGGGATTCGCGACGGTATCCATGCTCGTCCGTTTTCTGATTTTCGCGCTCGCCCTGCTGTCGTTCCTGCTGAACGCGCACAAACACGGCATCCTTGAAATGAAAAAAATGGCACGGTATTATGTCGTGATCGTCGCGGGATACGTGCTGCTGCTGCTCGCCGATTCGTTCGTGCTGCTGGGGCTGGGAACGGCCGCGCTTGCGGCGGGAACCGTGCAGTTCCTGCGCAACCTGCACCGCTTATACAAATGGAAGTAAGTGCTGGGCAATGCCGCCGAGCAGGACGGGGATAATCAGGTTGTCAAAGTCTTTGAGCGGCAGCATTTCAATCGCCATGCCGACGAGCGCGATGACCAGCGCAACAGCGCAGTTCCTGCTCACGAAGAACGTGGTACAGAAGATTGCCGCAAAGCACGTGAGGCTGCCGGCGGCGGTCTTTCCGAACATGAACGGGATTTTTATGCGCCCGAACGTCTTTCCCGCCAGGCTTGCCAGTCCGTCGCCGAATGCCAGCGCAAAAATGCCCACGGCCGCCGCCTGCTCGTTCCACAGCAACGCCGACGCAAGAATGCCCGCCACCAGCGTCACCGGTCCGAGCACAAAGGTATGCTCGTCGCGCTTGCGGGCGGCGGCGGCGGTAATATCAGAAACGAGCGGAATATACCGGCCTTTTGAGCGCAGTCGTTCCGCCACCACGTAGAAGCTGCCCGCCGCAAAAAGCAGGCAAAGCGTCGGCACATACAGGTAATGCAGCAGGAACGGCACGAACGCCGTACACATATGGATTCCCTTCCTGAGCACTTCCTTGCGGACATCGTTGAGCCGCTTTTTGACGACGATGCCCGCCTGCACGCAAAAGACCCGCATCATTCAAGCACCTTCTCGCCGGAAAGCGTCTTGGGAATGTCCGTGTAGATTGCCGGCTCGAATTCTGCATACGGATGCATGATATACTTTGCGTTCTGCAAGGCAAGGTTGCCGCCTTCAAGCCGCTGCATCGTGGTCGGGTTACGCGTGAGCGCGTCCCACGCCCGCATGGAATCAGACAGGCGCACCAGGGCTTCGGCATTCATGCCGCTGTTCCCCGTCTGACGTGCCAGCCGGTACAGCGTCACGCCAAGATTGTTGTTCGCCTTGAGGTACATATCGACCAGTTCGTTGTCGTCCGCATGCTCCTGCGGGAACAGCATCTCGTCACGCGCCCGCATATCGTTCAGGCGGCTGAGCAGATCCGCATAATATCCCTGCGCCGCAAAATTGTCGCCGCGCAATGAGAGCGTGTTGCCGAGCGAAAGCAGGAGATTCGCATCGTTGCCTTCCGTCTCCGCCGTCTTGACGAATGCTCCGAGCGCCTTGTCAAACTGCTTTCTGTTATAATGAATCGCGCCGATCCGATAGTTGAGCGACGGAATGTCGTATTTGGTGGCGACTGCCATCTGATAATTCGCGAGCGAGCTGTCCATATCGCCGCTGATAAAATAATCGATGTCGCCCAAATCCGCATACAGATGCCCAGTGTTCTCGTCGCCCACCAAGCCCGTCCGCCCGTGCTCCTCGGAAAACACGTTGATGCCGCGCGTATAGGCTTCCTGCGCCTTCAGGTACTCGCGCTTCTCTGTGAACAGCTCGCCCAGAATGCGGCTGCCGTTAATCTCGCGGTACGTGTTCTTTTTGGTGCGCACCGGCGCGGCGGCGAACAAATCAAGCGCAATCTGCATCTCACGCTGCGCGGAAGCGTCATTGTTGTTGTGCAGGAAATAGCGGGAAAGGTTGTACCGCGCGACGGGATTCACCGGGTCAAGCCTGACCGCCATGTTGAGCATATCAAGCACGTCTTCTATAGAAGAACGCAGGAATTCCTCGCTCTTGCTCAGCGTCCCGTAGAGTTTGTCCAAAAGATACCCGCTCAGCTCCGTCCAGTCCTGCGCACTGAGCGCTTTCTTCGACTTTTTGTTGGCATAGAAGCGGTTTTTGAGCATGAGCACGTTCTGCAAGTTGTCCGTGCGGATAAAATAACGCATCATGCGCGACATATACAGGTCGGTCTGCCCGTACAGCTGAATCAAGTTTGCGTACTGCTCGCGCGCATCCTCGTATTTGTCCGGGTCAATCTCTGCCCACTCAAGGAATATGTCGCCCAAAAGCAGCAGACCGTCCGCGTCGTTGATGTAATAGTCAAGCACGTCGCGGCGCACGATTTCTTCGGCGCGGGGGTAATTGGCGCGGTCGTACAGCTCCATCTGCACATATTCCAAGCCCCCCTGCTTGTCATGCTTGAAGAAATACAGGATATTACGGTACATCTGCGCGGCGCGCTCGTACTGCTTGCGCTCACGGTAGCCACGCGCGTACTTGAAGAACCATTTCTTCATCGGCTTGTAGGAAACGGCCGTGGCAAACCGCTCTTCCGACTGCGGGAACTCGTTGTTCTCAAGCATCGTGTAGCCTTGCTTGTAGTACGACAACGCCTTGAGCGGACGATAGACGAACATCTTCCCCGCCTGAAACAGGAACACCACAAAAATACAGGCGACGATGCCCATAATCGCCATGGGCAGGATACGGTTTTTCAGCTGATACTGGAACGACTGCTTGTACGCCTCATATTCCGCAACGGACCGCCGCTCGTAATCGCGCGGAACATCAATCGTGATGTCCAGCAGTTTTTCCATGTGTCCGGCGAGCGATCGGGCGGGTACTTTTTTGAGTACTTTTTCGACGACTTCAAAAATCACGTTGTCTTTGAATTCGTCCTTGACGATGAAATCTTCGACCGCAATGCGCAGGTTGAGCGGATAGGTGGCAAGATTCTTTCTGAACTGTTCGTACTCGCTTTCGGTGAGCGTGTTCGGCGGACGGTCGGGATTCGCCTTGGAGAGCTCGGGCGTACCAAAACCGCCGCCCTTTTTCTTTTCGACGGGAACGGTGTCCGTGTCGGAAAAGCCCGGAATCTCAAAATCGTCGGTCAGCTCAAAGCCGTCGTCACCGGCAGGAAGCTCGCCCGTCACCGGAATATCGTCAAACGAAACCGGCGTGCTGGCATCGGCAGAAAAATCCAGCCCCTCCATTTCCGACGTATCGAACACTTCGGGAACAGACTCCGCAGCCGCTTCGGAAATATCGTCCGCACGGGAATCCGCCGCCATATCGGGAAAATCAAGCGCGCTCGTGTCAAACACGTCACTGATGTCATCATCGGCAGGCGCATCGCCGTCAGCCGCACCCATATCGTCCGGCGACGGCAGGTCATCCAAATCAGATATATCGAACAACGATTCCGTGGCGGCATCCGCGCTCCCGGCATCGGACGGCGACGGTGCATCCTCCGCAGGAACGTCGTCGGTCAGCGAAAAATCCTCCTCTGAAGGGGCGGTCGTATCCACGTCGCCAAGCTCTTGCGCCGCTTCGTCCTGAGGCTTGTCCGCATCGTCAGGCTCTTGTGCTGCTTCATCCTGCGAATCGCCTGCACCGGCAGGCTCTTGTACCACCTCATCCTGTGGCTCGGCGGCGGGCGGCATATCCTCGTCAGCCACCGCTTCGGCAGTGGGCGCGGGGGATTCCGCAAAGTCCACGCCAGTTTCCGGCACGAACGCGTCGGCGAGCGAAATATCGTGCGCCTGCAATTCGTCGGGCAACGTCAGCTTAGTGTCGTCGGCAAAAGCCGCCTCGTCAGGCAAATCCAGCGTGGCGAGCAAATCATCTACGGACGGAATGTCCTCCGAATCCGCAATGCCGCCTCCCGACGACGCGAACAGCCCCTCCGAATCATCGGGCGTTGCCGCCGGTTCGTTGTCCGGCACAGGCGATTCCGCAGCCGCCTGCGGCGTGGAGTCAATCGGCTCGTCCAGAAAGTCCGAAAGGTCAGGCAGTTCGTCCCCCATCGCGCCGCCGATGTCCAAAAAATCAAGGTCGGGCAACGGCTCGTCGGCAGACGGCGGCACGGCGGCATCCGCCGCAGCGGCGGTGGACAGGTCGTCGGCAGGCATATCGTCAGGTACTGCCGCCGGTTCCGCCGTCTCCGTGTCTTGCCGGGGAAGTCCGCCGATAAAATCGTCGGAATCGTCGGCTTCGGAAATGCCCTGGGGCAACGGCAGGAAAGACGGCTTCTCACCCCGTGCAGTACGAATGCGCACCTCATCACCGAGAGACTCTATATCACTGCTGAATTGTTTTAACTGGTTAAGTCCGGGCATCTTCTTTTTATTTTACCCCACATTACAAGATGATACAAGTGCGCATAATCCACCCATTCACTACAATTTCGGCACAATTCGCAGGCGGGTTTAGATAAGAAAATCGGTAAGCATTTTTGCGCGGCATGCCGATAATTGCTATAATGAAACGGATATGCGCGCTGCTCATCGTATCCCTGCTTGCGCTTGCGGCATCGGCGGAGGAGACGGTTACCGAGCAAGACTTATACGAATATCACAACACGATTGCGGAAATTACCGGCGTGGGCGCGCCGTATCTTGACGGCGACTATATCATTTTTACCGCGCCCAAAACGTCGCGCTATGTCGGCATCGTCTTTGATTTCGAGGGATACAAGCAGATTCACGCGTACAAACTGCACAATACCTACAATTTTGAGGGCGACATTACCGACTCATGGTTTTTCTACGTGCTCCCCAAGCCGAAAGACCTTGCGGTCATCTCATACCGCCTGATCATCGACGGATTGTGGACGACCGACCCGAACAACCCGAACCGCGTGTTCGACCCCGGCGCGGGCATTGACGTTTCGCGCTTCGTGCTGCCGCCTGTCGTCGTCCGCAACACCGAAAGCGTCCCCGACGGCTACACGCGCTTTGTCTGCTTCGCGCCGCCGGGACAAAAAATCCGGCTCGGCGGCACGTTCACCAACTGGGATTCATGGATTTACGAAATGGTGGAGGTACAGCGCGGCAAATACCAGCTTGACCTGCCCCTGCCCGCCGGAACGTACTACTACAATTACTATCGCGGCATCACCAGTTTTATCGATGAGACGAACCCTGCCAAAGGATACACGCCCGACGGGCGCATCGCGTCATTGATTGAAGTAAAATAACCGTCCGATGACCTAGCGCATACCGCCGAACTGCTGCATCATTTTTGCCTGCATGCCTTTGTTGCGGGCAAGTTTTTTCATCGTGAGCTTGGTCTTCTCAAACTGCTTTATCAGCTTGTTCACTTCGGCAACGCTCGTGCCGCTGCCCTTTGCGATGCGCTTGCGGCGGCTCGGTCCGATAATGAGGTGGTTGGCGCGCTCTTTTTTGGTCATGGAAAGGATTATCGCTTCCTGATGCTTCATGCCGTCCAAATCGAGCCTGCTTTCGTCAATCTGCCCGGACAGCCCCGGAATCATCTCCATAATCGACTGCATGCTGCCCATTTTTTTGACGCGCTGGAACTGCTCAAGCATATCGTCCAGCGTGAATTCGTTGCGCGCCATCTTCTTTTCAAGACGCTGCGCTTCCTCCAGCTCGACGGCCTCCTGCGCTTTTTCCACGAGCGAAACGATGTCGCCCATGCCGAGGATGCGCCCCGCAATGCGGTCGGGGTGGAACGGCTCAAAGTCTTCGGTCTTTTCGCCCGTACCGATGAACAGAATGGGCTTGCCCGTAATCGTCTTGAGCGAAAGTGCCGCGCCGCCACGCGCGTCGGAATCGAATTTGGTAAGCACCACGCCCGTCAGCCCGACCTGCTCGTCAAACGACTTCGCGATGTCCACCGCATTCTGCCCCGTCATCGCATCCGCCACCAGAATCGTCTCCACCGGGTCAACGGCTTTTTTGACGGCGACCAGCTCCGCCATCATGGACTCGTCAATCTGCAAACGACCGGCAGTATCCACGATAACCGTGTCCAGACCGTTTTTCCGCGCAAAATCAAGGCTGTTCTTGGCGACTTTGACGGCATCGCCCGCGCCGTCTTCCGCATACACGGGAACGCCGATTTTCGCGCCGAGCTGCCGCAACTGCTCCACGGCGGCGGGACGCACCAAATCGCAGGCGACCAGCAGCGGGCGACGGCCGTTTTTTGCCAGGCGGGCTGCCAGTTTGTGCGCGGCGGTCGTCTTGCCCGCGCCCTGCAAGCCGAGCAACAGCACCACGGACTGCACGTCGGGATTCTTGAGCTGCAAATCGACTTTCTCGTCGCCGAGCAGCTTAACGATGCGGTCATGGATTATCTTGACGAACTGCTGGCCGGGGTCAACGGCGCGCAGGACTTTCTCGCCCTTCGCCTCTTCCACCGTCGCGTTCACAAAACGGCGCACCACGCGCAGATTCACGTCCGCCTCAAGCAACGCCATTTTTATCTGCTCGACGGTATCCTCGATATTTTTTTCGGTAATCGTCGATTTTCCGCTTACCGTGCGCACGATGTCGCTGAATGTGTTGGTCAGTTTTTCAAGCATTTACGTTTCCTTGCAATAAATCGTTGAGAAAATCCATGGGGGCGATTTCCTTGTTCAGAATGCGGTACAGCCCCTCGCAAATCAGCAGATGCAGACCGTGCTTCTCGCAAATCTGATGCACGAACTTGCACGCCACCGCGCCTTCGGAAAGATAGCCCACTTCGGAAATGCGGTCGATCAAATCGTCCAGATTCTTAAAGCGGCTGAGCAGATCCGTCTTGATGATGTCCTGCCCGAAACGGCGGTTACGCCCGTATTTGGAGCGGCAGGTCACGTCCAGGTCACCCACGCCCGCAATCGACGTGAACGTCTCAGCGTGCGTCGCGCCCATAGCAAAGCCCAATTCCTGAATCTCGTTCAGCCCCGCCGCAAGCAGCAGCGACTCCGCGTTGTCGCCAAAAATATCGGAATGCTCGGCGACGGCATCAAGGCTGCCGTACACCACGGCGATGACGTTCTTTGCCGCCGCGCAAATCTGCACGCCCACCACGTCAAGGCTCGAATACGCCATCAGCCCCGGCACGCGCAACAGCTCCCGGAAGCGGATAGTATTCATGGGATTCTCGCTTGCCGCAACCAACCCCGTCAGCTTGCCCATCGCGACTTCCTCGGCATGGCTCGGACCAGAAATATACACGAGCGACCCCTGGTAGCTTGCGGGCAACGCCTCCTCCAGCGTCTCCAAAATGAGCTTGGGACCGTCGGGTGCGGCGACAAACCCTTTGGTCAGCACACCGATTGTCGTGCTTCCATCCTGAATGGACGGCACGTCGATAAACTGGCGCACCGTGTCCACCAGATAAAGCGACGGGCTTGCCAAAATCAAGAACGCCTTGTCGCTCGCCACGTGCCGGATGTCGGTAGAAGCCGTCAGGTTTTCGGAAAGCGGGAAGCCCGGCAGATAGCGTTTGTTCTCATGCTCGCTGTTGATGGCATCCACCACGTCCTGCTCGCGCGCCCACAGCTCGACTTTGTGTCCGCCGCGCGCCAACGCCTGCGCCAGCCCGGAGCCCCATGCGCCCGCGCCAATTACGCCCACTTGCTTCGCATTCATTGTTATCCCCTGCCCGTTTAATACCAGAGCGCGCCTTCGTCGCGCCAGTCAATCAGCTCATCTTCCGTAAAAAACAAGCGGATTTCCCGCTCCGCGCTCGCGTCACAGTCTGACGCGTGGATAATGTTATGATTGGTATGCGCGCAAAAATCGCCGCGTATCGTTCCCGGCGCGGCTTCCGACGGCTTTGTCGCGCCCGTGACTTTCCGCACCAGCGTCACGCAGTCGTCGCCCTGCCATACCATCGCCACCACCGGCGCACTCGTAATATATGAAATCAGACCGTCGTAAAAATCTTTTCCCGTATGCTCGGCGTAATGCTGCGCCGCAAGTTCCGGCGAAATCTGCATGAGCTTCAGGCCGACCAGTTTCAGCCCCTTG
The DNA here is from genome assembly GCA_964608445.1 of uncultured Treponema sp. GTDB lineage: Bacteria > Spirochaetota > Spirochaetia > Treponematales > Treponemataceae > Treponema_D. The sequence continues at coordinate 10,666 of CAZSOK010000020.1, forward strand.
TTCTCAAGCCGCGTAATCACCTGACCGACCAGCCGGCGGTTCAGCACGCCCGGCTTGCACATCGTAAAACATCTCGTAGCCATTTTGCCATTATACCGCAGATTACGGCATTTGACAACAATAAGAATGCTGTAGCGCAAACCGCACGAATGCGCTACACTTTTCGTATGGCAAAAACAGGACTGATTCTTGAAGGCGGCGGTATGCGCGGGCTGTTCACGGCGGGAGTCATCGACGCGCTCATCGAAAAACAGCGGCATTTTGATGTCATCTACGGCGTGAGTGCCGGTTCGTGCCACGCGATTTCCTTTCTCTCCAACCAGAAAGACCGCGCCCGCCGCGTGAACGTGGATTACTGCACACGCCCCGACTATTTCGGATTCGGCTGCCTGATCCGTGAAGGCAGCATGTTCGGGTGGAAGCTGATTTTTGACGAGATTCCCCACAAACTCGACCCGATCGATTACGACACGTTCTGGGCACGGACGAACAGGGAATCCGGCGGAACGGAATACCTCGTCACCGTGACCAATGCCCGGACGGGACAGGCGGAATACCTGCGCCCAAAGACGACCCGCGAGCTGATTGAATTCTGCAAAGCGTCCTGCTCGCTGCCGTTCATGTGCCGCCCCACGATGCTTGACGGCATGCCGTATTACGACGGCGGCATTGCCGATTCCATTCCCGTGCGGAAAGCACTGGACGACGGCTGCGAAAGCCTCGTCATCGTACTCACGCAGAGTGCAGGATTCCGCAAACAGCCGCTCAAGCACCCCGCGCTCGTCAGGCTGCTGTATCAGGAATACCCGAAACTGACCAAAACGTTCCTGCGCCGCCACGAAAACTACAATGAATCGCTCGGCATCGTGCAGATGCTTGAGCAACAGGGTAAGGCAACCGTCCTGCGCCCGCCCGCAGAACTGAACGTAAGCCGCACCGAGCGCAATCCGCAGAAACTCAATGCGCTTGCGTATGCGGGCTATGAACTAGCAATGAAACTGCTGTAGGCTACGCCAAGAACTGCGTCGCGCCCAGCGTGTCCAAAAGCCGCGCGAGCAAATCCCAGCTTCCTGCCGTCAGGCTGAAAAGATTGTCGTGCTCGGTATGGAAGAGCCGCCATGTCTTGGGCATTTTTTCTATGTATTGGGCATAACGCGGGTCGCCAGTACCGCCACCATGCATCACCGCTTTTTCAAGCTGCTTGTCGTGCAGGAGCGCGCGCGCATAGTCGGACGCTTCGTCGGCGGGCAAAAACGTAATCGCCACGGCAGGGATGCCGCAGGCAAGGAAGCCCGCGTTGTCGCTGTACGGTACGGGGAGCGACATCCACCGCTGCGGGCTGATGTCGCGCAACAGATTCTGCGTGCGCTCATACAGGCTCGCAAACTGTTTTTTGAACGCGCCGCGCACGTTCGCGTCCGCACCCGCCCGCGCCAAAATCGGCACCGTGCCGCGCCCGCAGCTGTCGAACACGTACACGTCATCATGCGTAATGCCCAGACTGCGGAACCGTTCCGCAAGGCCGAACGCGCCCTGCTCGCTCACGCCGCCCGCACCCAGTTCTTCGCCGTCGGTAAAAAAAATACGCACGTTGTGCCTGCCGCCGCGCAACGAAACATGGCTCAGCCGCGCGGCAAATTCGGCGACCGCCAAATCGCAGACGCTGTTATCGTTCGCGCCGGGACTGCCAGGCACTCGGTCGTAATGCGTGATGACTGTTTTAATCTTAAAGGTCGGATCATACGCCGCCGCAGGGAAATTGACATACAGATGCCTGCGCCCATGGACGGGAACGACCGATGTCCGCACCCCGCGCGCCGCCAAATATGCCTGCAAAAAGGCAAGGCGGTCGCAACCGGGCGCAATGTATGCCTCAAGCTCAGCGGGAAAACCGGCCATTATCGCAATGATTCGAGCGGAATGCAATCCGGGGAATTCGTCGCTCGCTCAAGGGTGGCATATTCCTGCAACAGGCGTTTCTGCTCACCCGAAAGACGCGCCGGAGTTTGCACCACGATTTTGACGTACAAGTCGCCCTTTCCGCTCCGCCCCGAATACGGGACGCCCTCCCCTTTGATTTTCAGCAATTTGCCATTGCCCGTGCCCTCGGGCAGCTTTATTTCGATTTTTTTGCCATCAAGCGCGGTGACGAAAATCTTTTCGCCCAACGCCGCCTGCGCAATCGTCACGGGAACGGCACAGAACAAATCCTGCCCGTCGCGCTCAAAATAGGCATGCGGCTCAACGTGCAGCACCACGATCAAATCGCCCGCCGCCCCACCGTTCTTGCCCGCATCGCCCTGATGCGGCACGGTAATGCGCCTGCCGTCGTCCACGCCCGCAGGAATCGAAAGCGTCATGCGCTTGCCTTTTTCTTCCACGCCCGCGCCATGGCAGGTCGTGCACGGCTTGTCGATGACCGTACCCGCGCCGTGGCAGGTAGGACACGTCTGCTGCACGGCAAAGAACCCCGCGCTCCGGCGCACCTGACCCGATCCGCCACATGACGAACACGTCTTGCGCTTTGAGCCTTTCGCGCCGCCCGTGCCGCCGCACACCGAACACGTCTCATTGTGCCGGAACGTAATCTCAGCCTTCGTGCCGTAGACCGCATCCTTGAATGAAATGTTCAAGTCGTAGCGCAGGCTCTGCCCTTGCAGCGGATCGGTCGCCGAACGCGAACGGGAACGAGCGCCGCCGAAGATATTCTCAAAAATATCGCCGAAGCCGCCGCCGCCCATGCTGCCGAACAAGTCGCTGAAGTCGTGGAACGCATGGCTGTACTGGGCGCCGCCGCCCATGCCTCCCATACCGTCCAGACCGGCAAAACCATACTGGTCATAGATTGGTCGCTTCTGGTCATCAGAAAGAATCTCGTATGCTTCCGTCGCTTCCTTAAATTTCTCTTCCGCTTCTTTGTCGCCGGGATTGCGGTCAGGATGATACTTCACCGCAAGCTTGCGGTATGCCTTCTTGATTTCTTCCTTGTCCGCCCCTTTTTGAATTCCCAGAACTTCGTAATAATCTCGTTTTGCCATGCCTGATTTCACCATTTTTGTATCGAGTGCCGGTAGCCGCCGCACCGCACAAAAACGGCTGCCGCAGGAACGCAGGAGCGAAAGCTTGTATCTTCACTCCAGCGTCCCGCGCCGAACAGCCGTCTTGCGCCTACGTCGGTTACCGCAACCCGTAGAATTACACTTAGTTGTCGTGCACTTCGTAGTCTACATCATCAGCCTTGCCTTTGTCAAAGCCGGATGCACTGCCCGCGTCACCGCCGGACGCACCAGCAGACTCGCCCGCGCCGTTCGGAGCCGCGCCGCCCTGCGCACCCTGCTGCTTGTAGACTTCCTCGGCAATCTTGTAAGAAGCATTTTTCAGTGCCTCGGTCTTTGCCTTGATGTCGTCGGTGTCGTTGCCTTCCATCGCTTTCTTCAACGCCGCCGTCGCGTCCTCAATCTGCTGCTTGTCGGCCGCGGAAACCTTGTCGCCCAATTCCTTGATGCTCTTTTCCGTCGCGTAAATCAGGCTGTCCGCCTCGTTGCGCACGTCAATCGCCTCACGCTGCTTCTTGTCCGCCTCGGCATTCGCCTCCGCTTCCTTGACCATGCGCTCGATCTCCGCCTCGCTCAAGCCGCTTGACGACGTGATCTGAATGTGCTGCTCCTTGCCCGTCCCCAGGTCTTTTGCGGAAACGTGCACGATACCGTTCGCGTCGATGTCGAACGTCACCTCAATCTGCGGAACACCGCGCGGAGCCGCCGGAATGCCCACCAAGTCAAAGTTGCCCAACGTGCGGTTCTGGCTTGCCATCTCGCGCTCGCCCTGCAACACGTGGATAGAGACCGCCGTCTGACCGTCCGCCGCCGTGGAGAAAATCTGGCTTTTCTTGGTCGGAATCGTCGTGTTGCGCGGAATGAGCTTGGTGAACACACCGCCCATCGTCTCAATGCCGAGCGAAAGCGGCGTAACGTCCAGCAGCAGCACGTCTTTCACGTCGCCCTGCAACACGCCGCCCTGCACCGCCGCGCCAATCGCGACCGCCTCGTCCGGGTTCACGCCCTTTGAGCCTTCCTTGCCGAAAATCTCTTTGACGATCTCCTGCACTTTTGGCATACGGCTCGATCCGCCGACCAGCAACACTTCGTCAATCTTGTCCGCCGTGATTTCGGCATCCGCCATGGCCTTGCGGCACGGCTCTTTGGTGCGCTCGAACAGGCTGTCCGTCATCTTCTCGAATTCGGCGCGGGTGAGCGATTTCTGCAAATGCTTCGGCCCGGTCGCGTCCGCCGTGATGAACGGCAGGTTGATGTCCACGCTCGTCTGGTTTGACAGCGAAATCTTCGCGTTCTCCGCCGCCTCGCGCAGACGCTGCATCGCCATGGAATCCTGGCTCAGGTCGATGCCCGTGTCCGCCTTGAACGACGCGATCAGCCAGTCCACGATAGCGCGGTCCCAGTCGTCGCCGCCCAAATGCGTGTCGCCGTTCGTTGACTTGACCTCGAACACGCCGTCGGCAAGCTCAAGGATCGAAATATCGAACGTGCCGCCGCCCAAATCGTACACGGCGATCGTCTTCTCTTTCTGGTCTTTCTTGTACCCGAACGCCAGCGCCGCCGCCGTCGGCTCGTTGATGATGCGCTTTACGTCAAGGCCGGCGATTTTTCCCGCGTCCTTAGTCGCCTGACGCTGCGAGTCGTTGAAATACGCCGGAACGGTAATGACCGCCTCGGTGACGGGCTGACCAAGATAATCCTCCGCCGTCTTCTTCATCTTCTGCAAGATGAACGCAGAGATTTCCTGCGGGCTGAATTCCTTGTTCTGCCCGCCTTCCTGCACTTCCACGCGCACGTCCTGCCCGTGATCCTTCACCGTGTACGGCAGCTTGGTCGCCTCGCCCTGCAACTCGCCAAATCGATGCCCGATCAGACGCTTGACCGAATACACCGTGTTCTTCGGATTGGTGACCATCTGGTTCTTCGCGGGCAAGCCGACGATGCGCTCGCCTTTTGCGGTAAACCCGACGATAGACGGCGTGGTGCGCCCGCCCTCCGAATTCTGAATGACGACCGGCTCGCCGTTTTCCATGACGGAAACACAAGAATTCGTCGTTCCCAAGTCAATACCAATAATCTTTCCCATATTTGTCCTCGCTCCGGCAACCGCGCCACCCCTTGCATTCCGGCTGGCACAGTGACCGTAATATACATTATGCTTCCGGTTTCACGACCATCACTTTCGCGTGGCGGATAACCTTGTCTTTCAGCTTGTAGCCTTTCAGGTACACGGCGGCAAGCTGCTCTTTCTTGACCTTGCCCTCCTGCATACCGATCGCCTCGTGAATGTCCGGGTCGAACTCGTCGCCTTCTTTGCCGAACGACGACAAGCCGTACTTGTTCTCCAGCATATTCACCAAGTTGTTGTTGACCATTTTGATGCCGTCCACGATAGCGGCGATGTCATTCGCCGTGGCAGCCGCCTCCAGCGTGCGGTCAAAATTGTCAAGGCTGTCAAGCAGATCCTTGAGCAGGTTCGCGTTGCCGTAATCGAACGCGTCCTGCTTTTCCTGCAACATGCGCTTGCGGTAATTGTCGAAATCCGCCGCACGGCGCAGCAGCTGATCCTTCAGCTCGGCGTTCTCTTTTTCCAGCGCGGCGATCCTCGCCTCGTCCGTCACGGCATCCGCCGTTGTTCCGGCCGCCTGCTCCGCACCGTCGCCCGCCGCTTCCTCGGCCTGCGTCTCGTCCGCCGCGTCCTGCCCGGTCGTCGCCTCTGCGTCCGCCGATTCTTTTTCTCCTGTGTCTTTCTGAAGCATTACTCCATCCTAAAAAGTTTTCGTTAATTAGAACATACTAACGATAACACGAATTCGTCAAGGAAAAAGCGCATTTTTTCCTATAATTTCATAGTCAACGCCACCGTCCGCGACAAAAACCCGGACATTGCACGATTCAATGAACGCGTTCTCGGCAAACGACGCGATGCGCAGGGCTGCGGGAGAAAGCAGGTCGTCGGGATGATACCTGAGCGGAACCACCGTCTCCGTCCCCTCGCCGCAGCACCGGGAAAGCGCGCCGTTCAGCCGCACGATGTCGCTCACCACGGGAAACAGCTGCGCCCTGTTCTTCTCCTCCAGCTTGAACCGCAAGAACGCGCACTGCATGCTCTCGATCTCGGCATGACCCGCCCGGTCGCAGTCCCATGACGACGACAACGAACAGTTGTTGACGCGCTGCCATTCGGCAAAATCACGGAAAAACGCGGAGGCGTTCATTTTGAGCGCGTCCAGCACGGACGAAAACCAGGCGACCGCCCGTCCCGCACTGTAAAACACCTTGCAGGCAAAAGCCGTCTCCGTCACGGCGCGGATGTCCTGCGTGGAGAACGTCGCGCTCGGCCGCGGAGCGGGCGCACCGTCCGGCTCAATCTGCGGAAAGTCGATGTGGTTGGGCATGAGCGACACGGCAAAATCAAGGCGGTCGCGGAACAGCCTGACCGAATCGCCCGCCGCGCACGCAAAACGCAACGCAACCCCGAACACCAGCCCCATCGTGTTGAGCATGTTCGCCCTCCGCGCATAAAACCGCTTGTCAAACAGATATGCGCCGCCCTTGTCCGTGCCGTCCAGCGGGATTTCAAGCGAGCAGTTCACGGCAGCCGCCGCCTTTGCCACGTCCATGTCCAGCACGGAAGCATCCACCGGCAGCGTGACAAACACGCCGGGCGCATACGAGGCGACCGCCTGCAAAAAATGAAGCAGTTTCCCCTTGTGCGACAGGATTCCCGCATCGTGCAGCACCAGCTCGGTAATGCCCTGCCCCGCACAGGCGGCAAGATCCCTTTCTATGTGGTCGGCAGAAAAATGAAAGCCGCGTTCCACTACAGCAGCGCAATCCCGGCGGCGGCGCACTGGTTTCTCATATCGTCGGACCAGGAGCTGACCTGCGTCTCGCCGATGTGCGCCTTGCGCAGGAGGAACATACACAGCCGGCTCTGCCCGATGCCGCCGCCCATCGTCAGGCTCAGCTTTCCGTCGAGCAGCAGCCGGTGGAAATGCAGTTCCGCGCGTTCGGGACAGCCGCGCTCTTCCAGCTGCGCCCGCAATGATTCCGGCGACACGCGGATTCCCATGGAGGAAATCTCGAACGCGCCCTGAAGCACGGGATTCCACACGAGCAGGTCGCCGTTCAGCCCGCGATGCCCGTCGCCCGTCTCGCTGATCCAGTCGTCATAGTCGGGCGCGCGCCCGTCATGGATCGACCCGTCCGGCAGCTTTCCGCCGATGCCGATGACGAACACCGCGCCGTACTGCCGGCAGACCTCGTTCTCGCGCTCCTTGGGGGACAGACCGGGATACTGCCGCTGCAAGTCGTCCGCGAACACGAAAGTGATTTTCTGCGGCAGGTACGGCTTGATATGCTCGTAACGGTCAAAGATATAGAATTCCGTGCGCTTCAGGCAGCGGTAGATTTTCTCCACGATTTCTTTCAGGTGCATGACCGTGCGGTCGCCCTCGTCGATGCACATCTCCCAGTCCCACTGATCGACGTACAGCGAATGCGTGTTGTCCAGCTCCTCGTCGGGACGGATCGCGTTCATGTCCGTGTAAATGCCGAAATCGGGCATCAGAGCCAGCTCCGTCACCTTGACGCGCTTCCACTTTGCCAGGGACTGCACGATCTCCAGATTCGCGCCGCCCAGATCCTTGACGGAAAAATGCACCGGCACTTCCACGCCGTTCAAGTCGTCGTTCAGCCCCGTGCCCGCCGGCAAAAAAAGCGGGGCAGTCACCCGCCGCAGGTTCAGTTCCGTCGCCAGCGCCGTCTGGAAAAAATCCTTGATCATCACGATAGCGTGCTCGGTCTCTTTGGTGTTCAGCACCGGCCGGTAATGCTCCGGCACAAACAGTCTAGCCATAATATCCTCGCGCGGACGGCACGCCGCCGCCACTCCCTATCTTACCACCACGCGCCCGTTTCGTCTAGGTTCGCGCGGGGAAAAGCCGTGCGGCGGACGAAGGCGGCTTTTCCCGAAAAAACGCATTTTTTTTTCACATTTTTTGCAAAACTACTTGACAAGATGAGCGGGGGGGGTGGAATACCGAGACTTTTTTCACTACGGAGATATTAGCATGAAAAAAATCACAAAGATTACGGCAGTGTTTGCCGCGTTGGTTCTTGCGCTCGCGTTTGTCGCGTGCAGCGAAGAAGATGATCCTTCAGTTGTCAGCGAATGGGTGGGGACTTATAGCGGAAGTGAAATTTCGATGACTTTCTTCGACGACGGAACAGCTGTTATGGGAGCCGACAATGGAAATAGCTTAACCTGTAGTTACACAAGCACACTTGGCACAACGCAGGTCGGCTCGGTAATAACAGTAACCAGCAGCAATGGATTCAGTGAAAAAACGACTATCTATCTCGCTGCCAACGGAAATCTCTGTTTTTATCTTGATGGTGCTTATCTTTACAAAAAATAACCCACACCTCGCCTGACAAAACAGCCCGCGACGCAAGACAATTCCGTCCTGCGCCGCGGGCATTTTCAT
>CAZSOK010000021.1:0-18256 GCA_964608445.1 uncultured Treponema sp.
CCCCGCCGCGCTATCGTTCTGTTTGGCTTGGCTGTTTCATCGAATTTTACGGTATGAAACAAAGTGTTTCACGGCGTGAAACACTTTGTTTTACGGCGTGAAACACTCTGTTTCACCGCGTGAAACACTTTGTTCGCGTTGTCCGCAAAAGCAGGCATTCTCATCGTTTTCTTGCGGAACAAGCGAAAATTCTGTGCATTTTTTCGCAAGCCGTGGTATAATACCGTTTGAAGCAAGGAGCACGATTTATGGAAGAACAGACTCAAGACCGTGTGGAAGGCTCGGCCGACAACAAAGAGAAGAAAGGACGGCGGCAACTGAAAAACCTGGCAAAGAAAATCAAACAACCGCGCGAGCCGGGCAAAAAACTGACGGAGACGCTCGCATTCAAATTTGAGCGCGCGCTGGCAGTGCTCATGGTCGTCTTTTTTACCGTGCTTATCGTGATCCTGACGCGCTCAATCAGTACGGACGATCTGAGGACGTACCGCAAATTCAACACCATGGTGGTGACGGAAAGCTCGACCGCCATTTCGTACTGGCTGGACAGTTTTTACAAGGACCTGCGCGTGTTCACCCGCGCGAACGTGTTTTTGAGCGGCGACATTGACCGCGTGCGCGATTATATCATGGAGAACACGCAGCTGGTCGCGTCCGACTTTGACTATGTGGGCATCTGCGACACGGAGGGCAACCTGTACACGTCCATGAACGAGACGACGAACGTGCGCGGCGAGGTGTTTTTCAATCAAATCCTGACGCAGGGCGTGGATCAGTACATCAGCGAGCCGACAGTCTCCGCCGTAACGGGCGGAACGGTCGTGAACGTGGCAGTGTCTGCGGTAGACACGAACGGCACGGTGTACGGTATTTTTTTGGGCGCGATACCCCTGTCAATCATAGAAAACGAAATCACCCGCACAAAGGTTTCGGGGAACGGATATGTCTTTGCGCTTGACGGCAGCGGCACGATTATTGCGCACAGCGGCAACTACAGCGAGTCGGGAAAAAACTATTATGAGATGGGCGATACCGCAAGCGGGCTGGAAGGATACCGCACCATTGCGGACGACATGATTTACGGCAGGGAAGGAAACGGCGTCATCAAGAACAGGAACGACAAGACGACGAACTATATCTTCTATACGCCGATTAACGGAACCCGGTGGTCGCTGGGAATTTCCGTGCCCGAATCAGAAATCCGCGAGGGCACACGGCGCAGCGGCTTTACGATTGCGTTCTGTACTATCGTTATCGGTGCTTTGGTACTGCTTTTTACCGCCATGTACCTGCGCATCCTGCTGCGGCCGCTGGTGGGGCTAAAGGCGTCAATCAAGGAAATTGCGAGCGGCGACGCGGACTTGACCAAAAAAATCAACGTGACCGCCAAAGACGAAATCGGCGACGTGGTGCAGGGATTCAACCGGTTTACGGAAAACCTGCGCATGATTATCAGCGGCGTAAAGGAATCCAAAGAGAACCTGACGAACATTGACGGCAGCATGCAGCACACGGCGCTTGAGACGGCGGGATCAATCAATCAGATTCTGCGGCACATTGACGGCGTTATCGAAAAAGTTGACAGCCAAAGCAAGAGCGTACACCAGACGGCGGACGTGGTGACGCAGATTGCAAAGAACATTGAGAACCTGAACCAGCTGATTGAGGGGCAGACTTCCGGCGTTACCGACGCAAGCAACGCGGTAGAAGAAATGCTCGCGAACATTGCGACCGTCGCCCGCAACACCGAAACGATGGCGGATTCGTTTACGCAGCTGGAAAACGCGGCGGAAAACGGCGTTGCCAAGCAGGAAGTGGTGAACAATCAGATTGTGCTGATCCAAGAGCAGAGCAAAATGCTTTTTGCGGCGAACAAGGCGATCGCAAAAATCGCGTCGCAGACGAACTTGCTTTCTATGAACGCGGCGATTGAGGCGGCACACGCGGGAGAAGCAGGCGCGGGATTCGGCGTGGTCGCTGATGAAGTGCGCAAGCTTGCGGAAACGTCGGCGATAGAATCAAAGTCAATCGGCAATGAACTGAAGAGCATTACCGAACTGGTCGAGGGCATGGTCGCCGCCAGCTCCGAAGCAAAGAACGCGTTCGCCGACGTAAAAGAGAATATCCAGAAGACCGACGAACTGGTGCGGCAGATTCGCGCCGCCATGCTGGAAAGCGAGGAAGGCAGCAAGCAGATTACCGACACCCTGCGCATGATGAACGACAGCACGTCGGAAGTCCGCTCGTCGTCGGTAAAGATGAGCGAAGGAAACAAGGCGATTCTGGACGAAGTAAAGCTGCTGCAAAACGCGACCGATGTCATTAAAGTGAGCGTGACCGAAATGTCGGAAAGCGCGCAGCAGATTAAGGACAACGGCAACACGCTGGGCGACATTTCGGAGTCAATGGGGCAGACAATCGAACAAATCGGCTCGCAGATCGACTTGTTCAAGGTGTGAGCGGCGCGTGGTCACCCAACTCAGCATTACGATTCGGAGCGAGGACGAGCAAAAACCGGCGTTCATCAAGGACAAGATTTTGCTCGCGCTCGCGGAAAAGGGAATTCCGTTCCGTTCCGCAAGCGAAGTAACGCCCGTATTCGTCAAAAAATCGATTGACGCGCGGCACGGACGCATAAAACTGGTGATGCGCTACGACGTATACATCGGCGAACAGCCCAAAGCCGAAGCCGCCGACCTGCCCGTATGGAAACCGGCGGACAACAACAAATGCGTCGCCATTGTGGGCGCAGGACCGGCGGGGCTGTTCGGCGCGCTCAGGCTGCTGGAGGACGGCATCAAGCCGATTATCATAGAGCGCGGCTCGGTGACGACCGAACGGAAAAAGGACATCGCCGCCATCAGCACGCGCGGCGTTGTGGACGCGGACAGCAACTACTGCTTTGGCGAAGGCGGCGCGGGGACATTCAGCGACGGAAAATTATACACGCGCAGCAACAAACGCGGCGACATCGGGCGCATCCTGCGCATTTTCGCCGCGTTCGGCGCAAGCCCCGCCATCCTTACCGACGCGCACCCGCATATCGGCACGGACAAGCTGCCGCATATCATCAACGCAATGCGCGAAAAAATCGTCGCGCTGGGCGGCGCATTCCTGTTCGACACCAAATGCATCGGCTTTGAGACGGACGGCGCGCGCGTGACGGGCGTAAAACTACGCGGAACAAAGACAGGCGCGGAACAGACTGTCCGCGCGGATGCCGTCGTGCTTGCGGCAGGGCATTCCGCAAACGACATCTACGAGCTGCTCGCCCGCACCGCGCCGACTGCCCTTGCAGAAAAGACGTTTGCCGTCGGAGTGCGCGTGGAACATCCGCGCGAGTTGATTGATTCCATACAATTCCACGGAAAGACGACGGCGCAGGCGGCAGAGTATCGGCTGACGACGCAAGTGGACGGGCGCGGCGTATACAGTTTTTGTATGTGTCCCGGCGGATTCATCGTGCCGAGCAGCACCGCGTCCCACCAGATTGTCATCAACGGCATGTCAAGCGCGGCGCGCAACAGCCGCTGGAGCAACAGCGCCATCGTCGTGGAGGTGCGCCCCGAAGATATTCCTGCCGAATGCAGGACACGCGCGGCGCAGGACGGCGTTCCCGCCCTTGCAGGCTTGTACTGGCGCACACAACTGGAAGCAGAAACCGCCCGCCACGGAAGCGGACAGCAAGCACCCGCACAGCGGCTCACCGATTTTTTGGCGCACAAAGATTCAGCGGACTTGCCGCGCACCAGTTACACGCCGGGAGTCGTTCCCAGCCGCCTGGACGAATGGCTGCCCGCGCACGTTGCCGACCGGCTTGCCGCCGCGTACAAAGAATTCAACAAACTCATGCGCGGCTTTATTTGCGACGATGCGCTGCTTGTCGCCATTGAAACGCGCACAAGTACGCCCGTCCGCATTGTCCGCGACAAAGACACGCTCGAATGCGTCGCGCTCAAAGGGCTGTATCCTGCGGGAGAAGGCGGCGGTTATGCCGGCGGCATTGTCAGCAGCGCGATGGACGGGGAAAAAGTCAGCGCGTCAATCGCGCGGATTCTGAAACAGCGGCAGTAATACCAACTCGGCAGAAAGCGACTGCGCCGTTTTATAGGACGCTTTTCAAAAACTGCTGCAAGCGTTCGTTCTTGGGCGCACCAAAGATTTCTTCCGGCGAGCCTTCTTCCACGATTGTTCCGCTTTCCATGAAGACCACGCGGTCGGCGACTTCACGGGCAAATCCCATTTCATGCGTCACCACAATCATCGTCATGCCTTCTTCGGCAAGCTGCTTCATAACGGAAAGCACCTCGCCCACCAGTTCCGGGTCAAGCGCGCTCGTCGGCTCGTCAAACAGCATGATTTTGGGTTCCATGGCAAGCGCACGGGCAATCGCCACCCGTTGCTGCTGTCCGCCGCTCAGTTTTCCGGGGTATTCGTTCACTTTGTCGGCAAGCCCCACGCGGGCAAGCAAATCGAGCGCACGATTTTTTGCCGCCTCTTTGGGAACGCCGCGCACATGCATGGGCGCAATCATCACGTTTTCCAGAACCGTCTTATGCGGGAACAAGTTGAACCGCTGGAACACCATGCCCATTTCAAGCAGAATGCGGTTGCGTTCTTTTTTGGGCATTTTGAAATTGACTTTGCCGCCGTCGTAATCGTCCAGCAGCATATCTTCCACAAAAATCTTGCCGCTGTCGATTTTTTCCAGATGATTCAGTGTGCGCAGGAACGTCGATTTTCCCGCGCCGCTCGGCCCGATAATGCAGACCACTTCCTTTGGATTGACCGTCAACGAAACGCCCCGCAACACGTGCAAGTCGCCAAAGGAAACGTCAACGCGCTCCGTCTTAATCATGCTCATCGTCGCACCGCCCTACTCATACACCGAATAGCGTTTTTCCGTCCGATTGAACACGAACGAAAAGACCGCCGTAATAATCAGATACAAAATCATCGCCGGAATATAGACCAGTTCATTGCCCGAAGACGACGCGATACTGCGCGTAATCTTGGTGATGTCCTCCAGCGCGATGAGCGACACGAGCGACGCGTCTTTCAGAACCATGATGAATTCGTTGCCGATCGACGGAATAAGCCGACGGATTGACTGCGGCACGATAATCAGCCCCATCATCTGCCAATAATTAAAACCGAGCGCACGGCTCGCCTCGTTCTGTCCCTTGTCAATCGACTGGATTGCCGCGCGGATATACTCCGCCATATACGCCGCGCTGTTCAACGAAAAAGCAATGAACGCGGCAAGGAATTTGTTGCGCAAGGTCAGCGCGGGGAACAGTTTTGGCAGACCGAAATACAGAAAATACAACTGCATCAGCAACGGCGTTCCCCGAAAAAAGAAAATATACGCGCCGCACACCTTGTTGAACACCCGTTTTTTTGCCATTTTTCCGAGCGCAAGGAACAGCCCAAGCACCACGCCCGCCGCCACCGACGTAAGCGTCAGCAAAATAGTAATTCTCGCCCCGTTCAGCAACGCGGGAATCCAGTTGATAATCTTCTGCCAAGCAGTCATCGCCATTCCTTATTATATCAATACGACCGTTTGCGTTGCAAACGACTGAGCCAAAAGCCGCACTATCCGTGCGATATTCTTTACCGCCCTTAAAATACGACCGTTTGCAATGCAATCGGTCAAGCCAAAAAACAGCCGCACGAAATAGTGCGGCTGTTTTTTGGCTACTGTACCGTATTTGTCAAATCCGCGCCGAACACGTTCAAGTATATCTGCTTCATCGTGCCGTCCGCGAACATTGTTGCGATTGTCTCATTTACTTTTTCCACCAGCACATCGTTGCCCTTGCGGATTGCCACGCCAAAATACTCGTCCGCCGAGCCTGTCCAGGTGGAGACGAACGCCGGATCGTCCTTGTAGTTCGCATACACCAGGGCATCGCAAACCACCGCATCACAGCGACCGAGCTTCAACTCATCGTAAGCGTTAATCACTTTGTCAAATTCAGCCGGCGTAAAAGCAAGTCCCGCTACCGCCTGCTTCTCCATAAACAAATCGCTTGTCGTCTCTGCCTGATATGCGACGATTTTTCCTGCCAAATCCTGCGGACCTTCCGGGCGGAAATTTGAATCAGCCCTTACGACGATTGCCTGTCCGTTCCCCACATACGGCGCAGAAAAATCCATCGCTTCCTGCCGTTCGGGAGTAATCGTCGCCGAAGACATAACCACGTCGTATTTGTTCGTCTCAAGACCGGCAAAAATACCGTCCCACGCCGTGTCGATGAACTCAACCGTCAGACCGAGCCGCTCCGCCACCGCTTTTCCCAGCTCAACGTCAAAGCCAATCGGCGTTTTTCCGTCCACATCGTAGTATTCCATCGGCGGATACCCGATTTCCATGCCCACTTTGAGCACGCCTTTTTCAATCGTACATTCGCCTTTCTCCAGCTTTTTGCTGCACCCAGACAGAACCAAGCCCGCCGCCATCACCACCGCGACCAAAGCCGCAACCGATTTTTTCATCTTAATACCTCCAAAAACCCGTCCCACCCGATAATAATAGAAGAACGTTCCGATTTGGTCAATTGATATGCAAAAAAATCGTATATTTATGCATTACGAATGCCGATTCTTTTGCTCGACCGCGCCCGCCGTGCGTTTCTTTGCCCATTCTGGCAGCGTCTGCGCAAGCACCACGGCGGCAAAAATCAGCGCACAGCCGATAACCATGCGGACTGTCAGACGCTCGCCCAGCAACATCACGCTGAACAGCACACCGAACACGCTCTCAAACGAAAGCAGCAGCGATGCGAGCGCGGACGGCAGATATTTCAATCCCACGTTCTGCAACACAAACGCAATCATCGTAGAGAACAGGCCAAGATACAGCATGGACAGCACCACGCGCGGATTGCTCACCTGCGCAAGCGGGAACGCGCCGTCAATGAGCGGCGCGGCAATCCAGGAAAAAGCCGCCGCAAACAAGAATTGCAGCACCGTCAGCAGGATTGGATCGTGCTCCGCATCGTATTTTGCCGTAAAGATAATGTGCACCGCAAAGAAAATGCCGCAGACGAGCGTCAATACGTCGCCAACGTTCACCGCGCCGCCGTCTCCCGTGCCGAGCGCAAGCAGACCGATTCCCGTCACCGACATCAGCGCGCACACGAACACGTACCAGGCGGGTCGTTTTCTGTCCAAAATCCACAGAAAAAGCGGAATGAGCATGACATAAATCGTCGTCAGGAACGCATTTTTGCCCGCCGTCGTGTAGCCGCAGCCAATCGTCTGGACTAAATATGCCGCAAACAGATACAAACCAAGCAATGCGCCATGAATCCACGCCCGCCGCGTGAGCAGACGCAGTTTTGCGCAGTATATGACCGCCAGCGCAACCGCCGCCACCGTAAAGCGGAACGCCAGCATCCACACCGCGCCGATATAATCCAGACTGTCCTTTACGATAACGAACCCAAAGCCCCAAACCGCCGCCGCCAGCAACAGCCCAAGCCCCGCCCAAAATGAAACGGATTTTTTTGTCATAGCATTAGTCGTCCTGCGGAATCGCAAAATCCTCGGACTTGAAAGAACTATAATACCGACCTTTTTTCACCGTGAATTTGAGGACGCAGTAATCTTCGTCCGTCACGCCGCCCTTATAATAAAGCGAATCGCCCATCCGCCAAATGCGTTCCTTTGCCTCGGCAGTCTCGACGACTTCGACCGTTCCCGACAGGCAGACTCCGCGAAAAAACCGCGTGTCCACAAAATACACGCACCCGTTCGGATTCTCGCGGAATTGTTTGACTTTGTTCGATGACGTGTTCGTGGAGAACCAAATCTCGCGGATTCCGACGCGCTCGCGCGGCTTGAGCATCGCCCGGACTGCGGGAAATCCGTCCGCATCAAGGTAGCCCAAAAAGCAATGCTTGCACTTGTCAATCATCTTACCGACCGTCACGACCGCATCTCTCATGCCGATTTCTCCTTACGCAATGTCAAACCAGTATACCCGCCCGACAAGGCACACGTCAAGCACACGCCCGCAGCAAAAAATTTCATGCCACTGCATGAATAAATTTCTATAGCATAAAACGAACACCTGTAGTGCCTATACACGAACTCGTGTAGTGCGTATGCAGAGAAAATTTCATAGCACGAAACAACGTAGCGCACAGCCGATTCTGAATTATGATATATGACTGCATACACGACAAAAAAACATTACTTTCGCCCGCGCAAACGTATTGACAAACGGCGCAAAGGAATAAGATAATAGAAAACTAAGGAAGGAAAAATATGGCAGTAAATTTTAGTCAGAATTCGGTGTGGACTTTAAAGCCGACAGAGATCGAAGCGGCAAAAGACAATGTGACGAACTTGCTCATTGACGGCGAAGAAGTGGCAATGGCGTTTCAGACGGCGACCGAACAGATGGTCTTTACCAACAAACGCATTATCGCCTTTGACGCGCAGGGAATTGCGGCGCACCGAAAATCATTTTCCACGCTGCCGTATGCAAGAATCCAGTATTTCTCCATTCAGACTCCCGGATTCAGCGAATCGCTCCCGGACGACGGCGAATTGTTCATCGTCTTTTCCAACATATTCACGGCAAAATTTGAATTTAAAGGAACCGTCGATATTGGCAAAATCGGTCGCATGATTTCCGCCTACGTGCTGGAAAAATAAGCGTTCACCCGCGGACACATTAACAAGACCGTTTGCGTTCCAAAACAAAAAAGACCTTGGTTTTACCCAAGGTCTTTTTTGTTACTCATTCGTTTTCAATTCTTTGTCGTCCACAATGACGCGCTTCAAGTGCCAGATGTCCTTCACGTAGTCTTCTATCGTGCGGTCGCTGGAGAAGTTGCCGCTGTTGGCGATGTTAATCAACGCTTTCTTTGCCCAGGTCTTTTTGTCAGTATATGCGGCGGCGACTCGTTCCTGCGCCTCCACGTAAGAAGCGAAATCCGCCAAGACGTAATACACATCAGGACGCTGCCCCTCCACGCCGTAGACCAACGAATCGTGCAGCTCCTTGAAAATCTGGTGGCTAGGATCATACGTGCCGTCCACCAGCTGCTCCACGACTTTGTTCAGCGCGGGATTGCGTTCCAAGTACTGCTGTGGATTATAACTGTGTTCCGCCTCCATTTTCTGGATTTCTTCCGTGGTCAGACCGAACACGAACGCATTTTCTTCGCCCGCGTCGCGCACAATCTCAATGTTCGCGCCGTCCATCGTACCCAACGTAAGCGCGCCGTTCACCATGAATTTCATGTTCGACGTGCCGGACGCCTCCTTGCCTGCCGTAGAAATCTGCTCGGAGACATCTGCCGCCGGGAAGATTTTCTCCGCCACGGAGACGCGGTAGTTTTCGATAAAGACGACATGCAGCTTGCCCCGGACGCGGCGGTCGTTGTTGATACGCTCCGCGACGGTGTTAATCAGCTTGATGATCGCCTTTGCACGACGGTAACCGGAAGCCGCCTTTGCCCCAAAGATGAACGTGCGGCTCGGCGGATTGAAATTCGGATCCTCAATAATGCGGTTGTACAGATACATGATGTGCAGCACGTTCAGCAACTGCCGTTTATATTCGTGCAGGCGTTTTACCTGTACGTCAAAAATGCTTTCCGAATCAATGAGCGCGTTCTGCTTGTGCTTCAGGAATTCCGCCAACGCCTGCTTGTTGCGCAACTTGATTTCCATCAGTTCGGTAAGCGACGCGTCATCGTCTGCGAATTTTTCCAGCTTCTTGAGCTTGGACAAGTCTTTTTCCCATCCGTGCCCGATTCGCTTGGTAATAAAGTCCGAAAGCTCCGGGTTCGCGCACAGCAGCCAGCGACGCTGTGTAATGCCGTTCGTCTTGTTGTTGAATTTGCTCGGATACAGTTCCGCCCAGTCTTTGAGTTCCTGCGTCTTGAGCAGTTCAGTGTGCAGTTTCGCCACGCCGTTCACGCTGAAACCCGCGTGGATTGCCAGCCATGCCATATAGACTTTTCCGTCATGGATGATTGACATGGCGTTGTGCCGCTGATAATCGTTCGGGAATTTCGCGCGCAGTTCGATGAGGAAACGGCGGTTGATTTCTTCCACAATCTGATAGATGCGCGGCAGAAGCCCCTGGAAAATCGCGATGTCCCATTTCTCCAACGCTTCGGCAAGAATGGTGTGATTAGTGTAAGCGAACGTTTTGGTCACGATTGCCCAGGAATCGTTCCAGCCCACGCCGTACTCGTCCATCAGGATGCGCATCAGCTCAGGAATGGCAACGACCGGATGCGTGTCGTTCAGCTGAATCACGTGCAGGTCGGGGAATTTGCGGAAGTCCGTGCCATAGTTCGACACAAAATGATGCACCAAATCCTGCAGCGACGCGGACGTAAAGAAATACTGCTGTTTGAGGCGCAAGGCTTTTCCCTGCGGACCGTTGTCGTTCGGGTAGAGCACGCGGCTGATATTCTCCGCAGAATTCTGTTTTTCCACCGCGCGACTGTAATGCATGTCGTTGAAAAGCTGCAAGTCGAATCCGTCGGGACTTGAAGCCTGCCACATACGCAACGTGTTCACCGTATTGGTGTCAAAGCCGACAATCGGCATATCGTAAGGAGTCGCGGTCACTTCTTCCGCATTCTCCAAATAGAAGCGATCCTGCCCGTCGGGAGTCTTGCCGTATTTGATTTCCCCGCCAAAACGCACCGTCACCGCCAAGTCCGACCGCTTGATTTCCCACGGATCGCGGTGCTTGAGCCAGTTGTCGGGATATTCCACCTGATAGCCGTTCTCAATATGCTGCTCGAACATACCATACTGATAGCGGATGCCGTAGCCGTGTCCGGGATAATCCAACGTAGCAAGCGAATCCAAAAAACACGCCGCAAGCCGACCAAGACCACCATTGCCCAAACCTGCGTCCGGCTCTTCGTCCTCAATCTGATTAAAATTGATGCCCATACCGTCAAGGACTTTTTTCACTTCGTCCTTAACCTGCATATTGATGAGGTTGTTGCCGAGCGCGCGCCCCATCAAGAATTCCGCAGAAAGATAATAACATTGCTTGACCGGCTTTTTTTCGTACTCGCGGCGTGTCGCCATCCATGCGGGCATAATGAATTCAAGCATGGATGCGCTTACGGCATCGAACAAATCGTGCGTGTTCGCCTGAGAAATGTCCTTTCCATACTGCCTGCGAAGACGGGCAGCCAAATTTGCCCGAAATTTTTCTGCATCAAATATCATATAATCCTCCGTATAAAGCGGTCTGTTTTCCGTTCCTGTTATTTTGATACCAACACCAAAACGCTGTGCGCCGGAAGCACGTATTTTTCCTGCAAATCCAGGATTTCTTCCGTCCCGTCGGCGAGCGCCGCGCCCTCACCGGGTATTGAAGTATCGACCGAACGATACCATTTTCTCCCCGATGACGGCGGCGGAATGACCAGCGTCTTGTCGTGAATATCCGTATTGAATGCGATGTAAAAATCGCTGTCCGCCTTTTCCTGTCCGACATTGCCGCCCAAACGCAACGCCAGAAAGCGGTTCATTTTTTCCCAGTCAGGGACTTTGCCGTCATAATCGTGCCATGAAATATCGGGCTGGCTCGCAGGCGTTGCCGTATGTGCGCCGCCAAAATACGACGTGCGGTGGAATACGGGATGATTTTTGCGCAGGGCAATCAGATGCCGCGCAAACGTGAGCATCTCCGCGTTTTCCTTCACGTCGTCCCAGTCAAACCATGAAATCTCGTTGTCCTGGCAATAGGCATTGTTGTTGCCGCCCTGCGTCCGATTCACCTCGTCTCCGGCAACCAGCATCGGCGTACCCTGCGACAGCATGAGGCAGACAAAAAAATTCTTTATCTGCTGCTGGCGCAGCCGTTCGATTTTGGGATTCGCCGTCGGCCCTTCAAAACCGTGATTGTAACTCAAATTGTTGTCGTTGCCGTCGCGGTTGTTTTCGCCGTTCTCTTCGTTGTGCTTGCCGTTGTAGGTGACCAAATCGTTGAGCGTAAAGCCGTCGTGGCTGACGATGTAATTGATTGAATGTTGCGGCCCGCGGTGCGAATGCGCGTACAAATCATTCGAGCCAGAAATGCGCGTCGCCGCCTCGGCAGACGTAAATTCATCGCCCCGGATAAAGCGGCGGATGCCGTCGCGGTAACGGTCGTTCCATTCCGACCAGCGGCTGCCAGGAAACGAACCGACAAAATATGCGCCGCCGCAATCCCACGGCTCGGCAATGATTTTTGCGCCGCGCAACAGCGGATCTTCCGCAATGCGGTCGGTAAGCGGCGGATACTTGATGATTGAGCCGTCCTCGGCGCGGCACAGCACCGACGCCAAATCAAAGCGGAAACCGTCCACGTGCATATCCACCACCCAGTAGCGCAGGCAGTCGATAATAAATTCCTGATTTATCGGATGATTGCAGTTGACCGTGTTTCCGCAGCCGGAATAATTGAGGTAATACTGCTTGTTGTCGGGAACGAGCGCATAGAACATCGCATTGTCAAACCCACGGAAATTGAGCGTAACGCCGTGCTCGTTTCCTTCCGCCGTATGATTGAAAACGATGTCCAAAATGACTTCAATTCCCGCCTTGTGCAGTGCTTTTACCATATCTTTGAATTCGTTGACGACTGCGCCGGGCGTGCGGTCAACGGCATAATGCACTTTTGGCGCAAAAAAGCCGATCGTGCTGTAGCCCCAGTAATTGACCATGCGCTCGCCCGTGCGCGGATTGACGTTCGCATTCTCGTATTCGTCGAATTCCTGAACGGGAAGCAGCTCCACTGCCGTAATGCCCAACGATTTAAGATACGGAATCTTCTCTATCAGCCCCCGGTACGTGCCACCCTGCTTGACCCCGGACGATTTTGCCGCCGTAAAGCCTTTGAGGTGCGCCTCGTAAATGATCGAATCCTCAAGCGGAATACCGAGCGGACGGTCGTCCTCCCAGTCATAGTCGTCGCTGTCCACGACCACGCATTTGGGCATTTTTTCCAGCGGACACACCTGCCCGAACGCCATATTCTTAAAAACCGATCCTTCCGTAAACGCGCGCGCACGCGGATCAAACAGATAGAATTTTTTATTGAAACGATGCCCTTTCTCCGGGGCAAACGGCCCGTCCACGCGGTACAGATACAAATCGCCCGGCTTCAGCCCCGCCACAAAACAAAACCAAATGTCGCCGATGCGGTTTGTCTCAGGATCCAACGCCACCGTCATAAACGGCACGGCATCATGCGCGTTATGAAACAGCTCCAAAAAAACAGCCGTCGCGTGCCTGCTAAAAATCGAAAAATTCACGCCCTCTTTGGTCACGTGAATGCCCGGTTTCAGCGGTTTTCCGGGCAGAACCTGTATTTTAGCCATATCGTCTATTTTAGCATAAACTTACGGGAATATGCTATATATTTCGGACGATTTAGCGTCATTTTTTCCAGTAATCGGGGATGAAGAAAATAATCAGATCATACAGCTCCAGGCGACCCGCAATCATGGCAAAGCAATACCACCATTTGAGCGCGACCGGGAGCATGTGGTAGTCGTTCATCGGACCGAGCCGACCGAATGCAGGCCCGACGTTGGACACCATGGAAAATGCCGTCGTCATCGCCGTGCCCATGTCCAAGCCCGCAATCGTGCCGAAAAACGTCGTGACGGCGACCAAAGAAAGATACACGAACATGAATGCCGAAACGCTGAACACCAAATCTTTCCTGCCGGGCATTCCGTTCAGGCGGACGGTAAAAATGCCGTGCGGATGCAGCATCCGCAAAATTTCGTTGCGCGCCTGTTTTGCCAAGACGAGCCAACGGACGACCTTAAACCCGCCCGCCGTAGATCCAGCCGACCCGCCGACAAAAAACAGCACGAACAGGACAAACTGCGCCGGTTGCGGCCACAACGTGTAATCCGCCGTGGCAAATCCTGTCGTGGTCATAATAGAAGCCACCTGAAACGTGGCGAACCGCAATGCCTGCACGAGCGAATGGTAATATGGAATGAGGATGACCGTCACGCTGAACATCGCGACGAACAGAATGCCCGCGTAGGCTTTCAGCTCGCTGTTCTTGCGCACCTCGTTCCATTTGCCCGTAATCGCATAAAAATACAGGCTGAAATTGATGCCGCCCAGTATCATAAAAACCGTGCAGATAATTTCGACTGCCTCGGAATAACCCTCGAACCCTGCGTTGGTCACGGAATACCCGCCCGTTCCCAGCGTGGAGAACGAATACGAAAGCGCGGACACAAAATCCATGCCGGCAATGCACAGCAATATCGTCTGCGCCGCTGTCAGGCTGACGTACAAAATCCACAGCGTCTTTGCGGTGGTCGTGATTTTCGGCGTGATTTTGCCCTTGTCCACGCCCGTCGTCTCCGCCTTAATCAGCCGGAATCCGCCCACGCCAAGCAACGGCAACAGCGCCACCGTCAGCGCAATCACCCCCATGCCACCGAGCCAGTGCATTTCGCACCGCCACAAATTCAGGCTGCGGGGAAGCACGTCCAAATCAACGATGACGGACGCGCCCGTCGTGGAAAATCCGCTGACGCTCTCAAAAAACGCGTTGGTAAAGCTGGAAACATAGCCGCTTGCCACCAGCGGAATCGTGCCGAAAAAACTGATGGCAATCCAGGCGCACGACACGATGACAAACACGCCGCGCGTAGAAATCGAGAATTTCCGCTTTTCGTTCTTCACAAAAATCGCCGCCGCGCCAAGCACGAACGAAATCAGCAGGGGAATGACGAACGACGGCAGCACGGCAAATTCGCCGCACGCAACAGCCGTGCCAATCGGAAAGACGAACGAAACGCCGATTATCGAAAGAATAATGAAGATAATCCGCAAAAACGTTACCACACTCATCCGCTTATCCTTCCGCCCCGAATTTCTCAAGGATGCGCTGGCTGTCATCGCTCGTGGCAATCAGCACCAAATTGTCGCCCGTAGAAAACATAGTGTTTCCCGTAGGGATAGTGTACGCTGTGCTCGCGCCTTTCTGCACCATCAGCATGATGAATTTGCCGTTTTCCGCAATGTCCTTGAGCATTTTTCCGTTCACCTGTGATTTTTCGGTCACCGTAATCTCAAGGATTTCCAGCGTGCCGTCGCTCACCGTGTGAATGCCCGTAACGCTCGAACCGCGCAGATGGCTCATAATGCTGTCCACCACCGTGTCGCGCAACGGCACGGCAACGCCGATGTCCAGCTTGTACGCAATATCCGCAAACGCCGACGACGAAACAAGGCAGATTCCGTTCTTCACGCCCAAAGATTTGATGAACGCCGCCATGACGATATTCATTTCGTGATTGGGAGTCACGCAAATGGACAGGTCGAACGAATCGATGCCTTCTTCCTGCAAAAACGCTTCGTCGGTCGCGTCCGCCCGGAACACTTTGACATCGGGAAACCTTTCCGCCGTCTGCTTTGCCAGCGTTTCGTCGCTGTCAATAATCACAAAATCCTGCGTCATCTTTTTCTGCAAGCCGAACAACAGACGGGCGAACAGATTTTTTTTGCGCTGAATCAGCCGCTCTGCCACGATCGTGCCGATTCTGTTCGCCCCGATGAGCGCGATTTTGTTCAGTTTCTGCATTTTTGAGCCGCACAGCCGCAAGAATTCAGGCACGTCGGATTTTTTTGCCAAAATGCCCAAATAATCGCCCGCCTTGATGACCGTCGATCCGCTCGGAAGCGACGTGTTGTCCACGCTTTCGATATAGGCAACCAGAATGGGCTTTTGCGTGAGCGTGCGGAGATTCTGCAAGACCTGCCCGTCCACGGGACTCCCCGCCTCCACCAGAATGCGCACCAGCTCATAATCGTCCCCGAACGGAATAACGTCCGTAAGCGCACCGTGTTCCACCGCATTGACGATTGCGTCCGCCGCCTCAACGTCGGGGTGAATCATAACGTCAATGCCGTACAGCGGACGATGATTTTCGCCGAACGTGCTCGCATATTTGCGCGTGGCATCCGCCGTGTTCACATAATACGCATAATTCCGCACGCGCGCGATTTTGAGCAGTTTCGGGTAGACGGAATCCACGAGCGAACACGTAATCATGTTCACTTCGTCGTTGTCCGTCACGCAGACCAATGCGTCTGCCTTTGCAAGCCCGGCTTCTTCAAGCGTGGTCAGATTGTTGCCGTCCGCCTGAATGACATCGCAGTCAAGCCGATTGGACGTATGGCGCACGACCTCTTCGTCATTATCGATAAGCACCACATCGTTTTTTCCGTCAATCAGCCGTTTTGCCAGCTGAACGCCCGTAAAGCCCGCGCCAATGATAACGATTTTCACGTGTCATTCCCCGTCAGTTTCCGCGTGCAGTTTTGCCTTTCCGTATTTTGCCGCGCCCCGCGCAGTCAGCACCAGCCCCGTAATAACGCCACTGATGCCGCCCTCAACCAAAGCCGCCGGCGCGAACGTCAGCAGAATGGCAATGTACGCCACGCCCGCGAGCGACGGGAACTGCTTGACGGCATTCTCCACAATCGGGGCAATCTCGCCAAAATAAACCAGGCAGAGCGACGCGAACACGCAAATCGTGTTGGTCAACGAGCCGATTACCGCCGCAACAATGCCCGCCACAATCTGCGGAACGTGCGGAATTTTTTTCAGCCCCGTAAAGACAAGCCAGGTGACGACAGGAATCATCAGACGCGGAACGATTGAGCACAGCGGATTCAGAAAATACGGATCGAGCAACGACAGCGGCATGACCGCAGATTTTATCAGACTTGACAGCCCGAACACAAAGCCCGTCAGCAGCCCCGGAACAAGCCCGCCCAGAACGACTGCCAGAATGACCGGCACTTGCAGAATCGTGTACGAAATCTGCGGATTGATGCGGATGTATCCCAATCCCGTCAACATCATAACGACAATCAGCGCGCTGAATGCCCCCGTAATCGCAATATTCCTGTTCTTGTTCGTCATCATTTTATGCCTCCAAACGCAGTATAGCAATTTCCGTCAGATTATGCCACCGTTCACGCCGATGACCTGCCGCGTAATATACCCCGCCTCTTCACTGAGCAGAAAGACCGCAAGCGCGGCGACTTCTTCGGACTTGCCCGCGCGACCCAGGGGAATGGTCGGCAGGATATGCTCCATAGGCGCGTCTTTAATCATCTCGGTTTCGATAATGCCGGGCGCAATGCAGTTCACGGTGATGTTCCGGCTGGCAAGCTCCACGGCGAGTGCCTTTGTCGCGCCGATGATTCCTGCCTTGCTCGCGCTGTAATTGACCTGCCCCCGGTTGCCCATCACGCCGCTCACGCTAGAAATAGTGATAATCCGCCCGCGTTTCTTGCGGCACAACGGCATGACAAGCGGCTTGAGTACATTGTAGAATCCGTCCAAATTCGTGTGAATGACGCGATCCCAGTTGTCGTCGGTGAGCGCGGGGAACGCATTGTCGGCGCAGATGCCCGCGTTGCAGACGATGCCCCAAAACGCGCCGTTCTCCTCGCTCCATGCCTCCAGTTTTGCGGCACAGTCGGCACGGTCGCCCACATCAAACTGTATTGCCGTCGCCACACCGCCCGCCGCCGTAATTTCCGCGACCAGCGCGTCAACGCTTTCTTTGCCACGGTTATAATGCGCCACCACTTCATAGCCTGACCGCGCCGCCGCCCGCGCAATCGCCTGTCCGATTCCGCCCGAAGCCCCCGTGACCAGTACTTTCTTTCCGTTTTGCCCGTTGTTTTCCATAGTGATTATTGCTCCTCTCTTACTTCAAGCACCGTGAGCTTTCCGCTGCCGATTGCCGCGCCGTCCACAGTGACGTCTGCCACAAAGGTGTACACGTTGCCCGCTTCGCCTGTCCGCTCCGCACGAATGCTGACCGTCTGCCCCGCCCTGATGACCGGCACGGAAAACGTGAGCGAGGAGACGCTCAGAATAAATCCCATGCGAACGGGCAGATTATGCTCGCGCACCACAATGCCCGTCAGCGCAGAAATCGTCTGCGCGATAAACTCGAACAGCACATAATTCGGCATGCCGGATGCCGCCTTGTCGTAGAACAGGCAGGATTCGCGCACGACCGTTTCGGACGCGATGTTCCATGCCTCCGAGTCGTAATCGGTAATGCGGTCGATCAAAAACATCTTGTCTTTGTGCGGCACCAACGTTATCAGCTCGTCTTTTTCAATCAGCCTACCCATTTTCATTCCTTAGTCGAAAACGCGATTTTGCAGCGAAGCGAAAAATCGCAGTAAAATAAACGAGTTTTGAAAAAACTCG
>CAZSOK010000022.1:0-17473 GCA_964608445.1 uncultured Treponema sp.
CGTACCGCAATCCTTTGCGCATTTGGGCAAAGCGTGGTATACTGGGGATATGGCAGAACATTCCATTCCGAACCGTGCGGACGTTCCCGCAGCAGACCGCTGGGACTTATCGACGCTCTACAAATCTGACGATGACTGGGAAGCCGCGCTGGCAAGCATTCCCGCGCTGACCGAAACGCTCGCCGCGTTCAAAGGAAAGCTGGGCGACTCTGCGGCAGACCTGCTCGGCGCACTCAAGGCACTGGAAAGCCTCGACCGCACGATTGAGCTGGTAGCGCAGTACGCGAGCCTGCACTATGCCGCCGATTTGGGCGATGCCGCCGCACAGGAGCGCGAAGGACGCGTGACGATGGTGATTACGCAGGCAGATTCCGCGGCAAGTTTTTTCTTCCCCGAACTCATGGCGATTGCCGACGGGACTATCCGCGCCTGGATGCAGGATGCGTCGTTCGACGATTACCGCGTTTACCTTACCAAACGGCTGCGCATGAAGCCGCATATCCTTTCCGAACAAGAAGAACGGCTGATTGCGCTCCAGGCAGAAAGCGCCCAGACCGCGCACAAGACGTTCTCGCTGCTGAACAACGCGGACTTGCAGTTCGGCACGGTCAGCGTGAACGGCAAGGACGAGCCGCTCACGCATTCCACGTACACGCTCTTTATGGAGCATACCGACCGCGCCGTGCGCAAGGAAGCCTACGGAAAATTCTACGCGGCGTTCGAGCAGCACCAGAACACGATTGCCTCGCTCTATGCCGGATCGGTCAGCCAGGATATATTTGAGGCGCGCGCGCGCGGCTACGCATCGTCGCTTGAAGCCGCGCTGTTCGGCGACAACGTGCCGCTTTCGGTCTACCATAACCTGATCGACACCGTACACAAGAACCTGCCTACGCTCCACCGCTACTATGCCCTGCGCAAAAAAGTGCTCGGACTTGACGAACTGCGCCACTACGACGTGTATGTGCCGCTCGCCAGGCATATCGAGCGCAAGACGAGCTACGAATCCGCCGTGGAACTCTGCCGCAACGCGCTCGCGCCGCTCGGCACGGACTACACCGACATCTTGTGCGACGGGCTGCTGCACGGCTGGGTTGACCGCTACGAAAACAAAGGCAAGCGCAGCGGCGCGTTCTCTTCGGGCGCGTACACGGGCTACCCGTATATCCTGCTCAACTACAAGGATTCTTCCGTGCGCGACGTGTTCACCATGATTCATGAGGGCGGACACAGCATGCACAGCCATTACAGCAAGACGAACAATCCGTTCATGAGCTACGACTACACGATTTTTGAGGCGGAAGTCGCGTCCACGTTCAACGAGGAACTGCTGTTCGAGTATCTGCTGAAAAACGCGGCGGACAAGGACATGCGCTCGTACCTGCTCGCCATGCGGGCAAACGACATCCTTGCCACGCTCCACCGCCAGACGATGTTCGCCGAATTCGAGCTGAAAGCGCACGAGCTTGCGGAAAACGGCACGCCGCTCAACGCGCAAATCCTGCGCGGCATCTACCGGGGGCTTCTGGAGCAGTATTTTGGCAGCGGCATGGTATTCGAGCCGACGAGCGATCTGGAAGGGCTGCGCATCCCGCATTTTTACAACGCGTTCTACGTGTACAAATACAGCACCGGCATTTCCGCCGCGCTCGCGCTGGCAAAACGCGTCACCCAGGGCGGCAAAAGCGAGCGCGACGACTACTTTGCGTTCCTCAAAAGCGGCGGGTCGCGCTACCCGATTGAAAGTCTGCGCGCGGCGGGCGTTGACATGGCAAGCACCGAACCGACGCAGAGTGCGCTCGACACCTTTGCCGCAATCGTAGACGAACTGGAGCGGACGTTACCGGGGCAATAATTCGTGCCGAGACGATATAAAACGATATATTTTCAGCAAAGTCGCGCAAGGCGACAAGGAGCAGACGATATGATGGAAAAAGCAGCATTCTATGCATTTCTCAAGGCAATTCCAAAGGCAGAGATTCACCTGCACATTGAGGCGGTCATCAGCAAAGCATCGATTAAAAAACTGGCGCGTAAAAAAAACGGCGCGGAACTGACCGACGCGGAACTGGAAGACCTGTTCAGCTACGCAGACCTCAACGGATTTATCGCCGCATTCCTGAAAGTGCAGGATATGTTCAGCGAAGTGGCGGACTTTGACCTTGTGTTCGCCGATTTGCAGCAGTACATCACGGACAACGGCATTTCGTATGCGGAAGTATTCTTTGCGCCGTCGGCGTTCATCAAAAAAGGCTTTGCCTACGGCGACATCATGCAGAATTTCAGCAAGAACATCGCCAAAATCAAGGCAGAAACGGGCGTTGCCGTAAACGTGCTCGTGGACGTGTCGCGCACGTTCGGGCTGGAGAACGCCGAAAAAAATCTGGACATGCTGCTCGCCCACAGAATTCCCGCCGTGATTGGCATTGGTTTGGGCGGCGCGGAGTCAAAAGGTCCGTGCAAGGACTTCGGACCGGTGTTCGAGCGGGCGCGGGCGAACGGGCTGAAAACCGTGGCGCATGCCGGCGAGGACGTGGACGCCTGGTCAATCCGGGACGCGATTGACGTGCTGCACGCCGCGCGAATCGGACACGGCATCACTGCCATACAAGACGAAACACTGATGGAGCGGCTCAAGAACGAACAGATTCCGCTTGAAGTCGCCCCGACGAGCAACGTGTTCACCAAAAAATACGTGCCGTCGTTTGAAAAGCATCCTATCCGCACATTTTTTGACAAAGGACTGCTCGTCACCGTCAACACGGACGACCCGCTGTTCTTCAAAGTAAGCCTGCTTGACGAATACTGGAACCTGCACAGCAAACTGCATTTTACCGAGGACGAAATCAAGCAACTGGTGCTGAACAGTTTTGCCGCCACGTTCCTGAGCGATGACGAAAAGAAAGCCTGGGCAGAAAAAGTAGAAGCAAGCTGGAAATAACTGCCCGGCGGCGCGTCCGCACGACGGGTCAGCGCAGGTACAGCATCAGCAGCATGATGTCCGAATTGCGGATGCCGCTGATGCGGCTTGCCTGCCCCAGGGTGAGCGGACGCACGTCCTCCAGTTTTTGGCGCGATTCGGCACTGAGCGCGGGAATCTTGCCGTAATCAAACTGTGCGGGAATCTTGTGGTCTTCCATACGGTGCAGTTTGGCGACCCGCGCGTCTTGTTTTTCGATGTAATACTTGTATTTAAAATCTTCCTGCGCCAGTTCCCAGACCACGGCGGAAAATCCGGGATTCTGCGCGGACGCGTCTTTTTCCAGCAACGCCGTAGCGGCGGCAACCTGCGCATATTTTTCGTTCACCGCGTTCAGCTGCGCCTGCGTCTTCAGACCGACCGCACACGCTTTCTGCACAAGGCGACGGTCGGCGGTGTCGTGCCGGAGTTTCAGGCGATATTCGGCGCGGGCGGTGAACATTCGGTACGGCTCTTTTGTGCCGAGCGTCACCAAATCGTCAATCAGCACGCCGATATAGGCTTCATCGCGCCCCAGCACCAGCGGCTGCCAGGCAGGGAGCGATTTTTGGTTTCTGGCAGTAAAAACTTGCGCCGGGCAATCGGATTCTGGCTGCACGGCAGACAACGCCCCGCACGTATCTGCATGGGCGCGCGCGTACAATGCCGCATTGATTCCCGCCACCAAGCCCTGCCCCGCCGCCTCTTCGTAGCCGCTCGTTCCGTTGATCTGCCCCGCATGAAAAAGCCCCGCAACGCGCTTGGTCTCCAGCGACGGGAACAACTGCGTCGGCTCGACGTAATCGTACTCCACGGCATAGGCAGGACGACTGATAACGCAACCGACAAAACCGGGAAGCGTGCGCACGAACGCATCCTGCACGCTTTCGGGAAGCGAGGACGACAAGCCGTTCAGATAGATTTCGTCCGTCAAAAGGCTTTCCGGCTCAATGAACAGCTGATGACGCTCACGGTCGGCAAAGCGCATCACCTTGTCTTCAATCGAAGGGCAATAACGCGGACCGATTCCGCTGATTTTCCCGCTATACAGCGGGGAACGACCGATATTCGCGCGGATAATCGCGTGCGTATCCTCATTCGTGTAGACCAAATGGCACAGAACCATCGGGCGATCCACTGATTCGTCATCAAAACTGAACGGCACGATTTCGGCATCGCCTGATTGCGGCTCGAAAAAAGAAAAATCGACTGTGTGGCGCAGAATGCGCGGCGGCGTTCCCGTCTTTAGGCGTCCCGTCGTAAAGCCAAGCCGTCTGAGCGCGTCCGTCAGCCCTTCTGCGCCCCGCTCGCCCAACCGACCGCACGGCGCGTCGTATTCGCCGATAAAGATGCGCCCGCCCAAAAACGTCCCCGTCGTCAGCACGACGGAACGGCAGGGAATGACGCGCCCGCGCTCGGTGACGACAGCAGTCACTTTCTGGCGCATACCGCTCGCGGCGGCTTCGGAAAGATCCTGCGCCGCCGATTCGCCGGGAATCGTTCCCGCAACGGCACTTTCGCTGTGGGGCGGTAACGGCTGGTCGCTCGCGACGGTGCGAATGTCGGTCACCGTGTCCATAAGCGTGAACAAATTCGGCGTTGTCTCGACGATATGCCGCGCCAGCTGTGCGTACACGATTTTATCCGCCTGACTGCGCGGAGACTGGACGGCAGGACCGCGGCTTTTGTTGAGCATACGGAACTGAATCATGCTGCGGTCGATGAGTTTTGCCATCTCGCCGCCGAGCGCGTCAACCTCGCGCACGATATTGCCTTTGGCAATGCCGCCGATTGACGGGTTGCAGCTCATGCGGGCAATTGCGTCGATGCTCTGCGTGACGAGCAGCGTCTTCAGCCCCATGCGCGCGCTTGCCAGCGAAGCCTCGACCCCCGCGTGTCCGCCGCCCGTGACAACAACGTCAAACCAATCGTAAAATCCAGCCATACGGACAGTATAGTGAAAAGCGGCTGGGAAATAAAGGGCGGAGAAACATCGGCGTTCGCCCCGGCGCAATTTTTCAGATCATACGCTCTGCAAAATAGGTCGGAATTGTCCAACTTTTTCTTTTGCAGGGGGGATGTATGTGAGCATTCGGCAGTCCGGCAAAAAACACGCCGTATTTTTAAAAATATACGGCGTGTTTTTAAAAAAGTACGGCGTATTTTTGGGGAAAACACGCCGTACTTTTTTCGTAAAAAACGGGGAATTTTTTGACGAAAAGCGGGATTTTTTTGCAAAAAACGGGAAAATTGAGGAAGAAAAACACCAAAATTGGACAAAACCGACTTTTTTGAAAACGGTCAGCCATCCATCCCTACGCAGCGGCATTGTCTTATTGAAGTAACTTGCGGTTTTCAGTATACTGTGTGCAGAGGATTTTTTTATGGCAGAAATGAACGAACAATTCGACTTTACCATTGAACAACTGGGACCGTGCAAAGTGCCCTCTCCCATTCAGCTTGCGCGCCAGCACGGCGATTTTAAGGCGAACTACGTAAAAGATTCGTCTTTCGTGCGCTACAAGGTGAATGTTTTTATGGAAAACAACGACCCGGACGACCCGCTTGACGGCACGAACTTGATTCAGAAAGCAGGACCACGCGAGCATATCTACTTCAATCCTGCGCACGTGACGGCGGGAATCTGTACGTGCGGCGGTCTGTGTCCCGGCCTGAACGATGTCATCCGCGCGGTAGTGCGCTGCCTTTGGTATCGCTACGGCGTAAAGAAAATCCGCGGTTTCCGCTTCGGCTTCAAAGGCTTCTTCCCGGAGCAAGGCTTCGATACGATGGATTTGACCCCGGCAGTGGTGGACGACATCCACAAAATCGGCGGATCATTTTTGGGAACGAGCCGGGGCGGCGGCGACCGCGTGACCGACATCTGCGACGCAATCGAATCGCTGAGCGTCAATATGCTGTTCATCATCGGCGGTGACGGTACGCAGCGCGGCGCGCTCGAAGTATCGCAGGAAGCGGCGCGGCGCGGGCTGAAAGTCGCCATCGTCGGCATTCCCAAAACCGTTGACAACGACCTGCTGTTCCTCGACCATTCATTCGGCTTTGAGACGGCGGTGCAGAACGCAAAAGAAGCGATTGCGGCAGTCCACATGGAAGCGCACTCGCAGGTGAACGGCATCGGTCTGGTCAAGTTGATGGGGCGCGATTCCGGCTTCATTGCGGCGGCAAGCACATTGGCAAGCCACGAAACGAATTTCTGCCTTATTCCCGAAGTGCCGTTTGACTTGGACGGACCGAACGGATTTTTGGCGCATCTTGAGGATCGTATCCGCGACCGCCACCACGCGGTCATCGTCGTTGCCGAGGGCGCAGGGCAGGAACTGCTGGAAAACCTGAACCAAAAGGACGCGAGCGGCAACAAAAAACTTTCCGACATCGGCACGTTCCTGCGCGACAAAATCAACGGATATTTTGACGTAAAGGGCATCCATGTCAACCTCAAGTACATTGACCCCAGCTATCAGATTCGTTCGGCAGTCACCACGGCAAACGATTCCGTGCTGTGCGAGCGTCTGGGCAACAATGCCGTGCACGCGGCAATGGCGGGCAAAACCCGCTGCGTAGTCGGCTTGATTCATGACAAATTCGTGTACCTGCCCATGGAACTGATTACGCTCAAGCGCAACAAGGTTGACCCCGAAGGCGCGTTCTGGCGCGATGCCCTGGACGCGACGCGACAGCCCATTCTGATGGTGAACAATATGCAGACTGCGCTGGAAAGCATGAAAAAACGCGCCGCAGAAGAAAACAAGATTGCGGCAAAGCGCATGGCAGATTATCTTGCCATCAAAAAGGCGAATAACTAGCAGAAACAAAAAACGGTCGGCATTTGCCGACCGTTTTTATTGCCCGCCGCTACAATTTGTCAATCAGCATGGAGCATTTTCCTGACGGAATGGGCAATGTCTTTTTCTTCTGATCCAAAATGTTAATCGTAAAGTAGTATAACTTTTCGCTCTCCATTTGGATTTCCCAGCCGCGCGTACTTTTGTTGCTCAAAATAGTAATGAGATTGCGTTTGAGCGACAGTTTTTCTATCCCCATGATTTCCATGTTGGGAATAATCCAGTCAACCGTTTTACGCGGCAGGCTGATATTCAAGCCGATGACGTTTTCTATCATCAGCGCGATAGTGGACAGCCCCACGGTGGCAAGGTAACGTTTGCGCGGGAACTGGTCGTCCGCGCTGTACGTGGCAAATCCTTCTTTGCACGGCTTGTACGCCTCGTACAAATCGCCCTTTCCGCCTGCCGCCGGCGTAAGCCCTTCCAAAATAAAATACAGGTGACGGATAGAACATTCGCGCGCAAGGTCAAAACGCTGGTATTTTTCCAGTCCTTTGATGACCATAAAATTGAACGCCGGATAGACACTTCCGCAGAACGCCTCGCCGTCTTCGCTGAACGCAGGACTGTCCGCGCTCAGCGTGGGAAACGGATGGTCAGTGCCGAACGTTTTCGGGTCAGACAGATGCGCAATGAGCATCTCCGCCTTGTCCGCGTTGGGGATTTCCGCGAGCAACGGCCAAAACCCCGCGATCGACTTGAGCGGCAGACGGTTTCCGTCCGCATCAAGGTCGTGGTAAAATCCCGTATTGTTGTCCCACATGAGCGAATTGATGCGCGTCTTGAGGCTAAAATACATCCGCTTGTACTGGAAACTCATGTCCTTGTCGTTCAGAATGTCGCCGAGTGCGCTCATGTGCGCCGCGTTGATCGCCAGCGCTGCATTAAAATCGACCGGATAGCGCACGTCCGCACGCGGCGAGTTGAACATCGTGCTTGCGGCGACGGGCGCGGAATACAGACCGTTTTCCTGCTTGAACGTCACGTCAATCCAGTCCATGTATTTTTGCAGGATGGGAAGCACTTCTTTTATGCGTCGTTTGTTCGCCGACTTATGGTACAGGTTGAATTCCGCCCAAGCGAAAAGGGGCAAACCCACGCCATGCACATTGTCGGGATCGGCGACGGGCGTTTCGGTTTTTGCATAGTACCGCCAGCGGATTGCGCCGTTCGGTTCCTGCCGGGCGTAGAAAAAATCCAGGTTCTGATTCGCCGGAAAATTGCGGTTCGAGTACACCAAAAAGAACGACGAGAAAATCGCGTCAAGCTGGTCGATAACGGTTTTGTCGCCGTCCGGGTAAATAAAATAGCCGTCGGAAGCAGGCTCGGCGGTCTTGCCGTTCAGCCAAAAATTTGAGAGCCACGTCCATGAGTTGTCGTAAATATCTACAAAATCCTGATCGTAAAAATGAATTTTGGGAAAGTCGCGCTTGTTCACAGAAACTCCACATCCGCCACCTGTGCGGTCGATTTCATTATAGCATAGTTTTTGAAAATTTGTTTAAAATTATGAAAATTTTATGCGGCGCGGGCAAAGATGCCCGACAAAGCGCGACCGTTATTCGATGCCCGCCCCGGAAACTTCCGCTGCCGTTTGCGTCGGTTTGTCAGCGGATTGTGCCACACTCTGGCGCGACGGTGCGGGCTGCGGGCGGCGGTAAATCAGCCGGATAATCTCGCGGGCGGTTTTATGGCGCGACTTGAGGAACAAAGTCTGCGTCTGTTCGTCGTAGACGTATCCGGAAGAATTATAGCTTTCAAAGCGCGGGTCAGTGCGGAACGGCATACCGTAGATTTCAATGCCCTCAAACGGACGGATGCCCTTGATGATGAGATAATGCGTGTCGTCCGCTGGAAAATCAATCGTAATCGTACCCGTGTCGCCGCCAGCCTGCTCCGCATACGAAAGGCTGCGCGCGGCGGACCATGCCCAGACTTTGTTCGTGCCGAAAGTCCCCCAAAAACTGTAATGCGGATAGAACGAATTTTCAACCAAAAGCGGATACAGTTCTGCAAGCGTGCGCGTGTTTTGCTCGGAAGCCTGCGCAAATGCCGTATTGACCAGCAGCCGTCCGCATATCTGAGTCGCCTGATCCGCACGGTACGCGCCGTAATCAAGCAGGGATTTTCCCGTCTCCACCGTCTGCAAGAACGACAGGGGCGATCCATTTTCCGTCAGGCGGAGCGTATCGTTCTCAAACACGCACGCGCTTTGCACAGTCGCCAGGCACGTCGGAATAACGGGCGCAAGCGAATCTGCCAGGGCGGACGATGCCTTTGCCAGAGCGACGTACACGCGCAGGATATTGCTTGCCTGCTCAACGGTCGGCGAAAAATCCGTGAGCGCGGCGGGGAGCGCGACAAGCGAACGCACGTCGGCATTCGTGCTTTCGCGCAACATATAATCGGTAAGGGTACTGTTGCCAAAAACGGCAAGATTTTGCTGTGCGAGCGCATTCTGAATCATGCCGCGCATATTTTCGGTGACCATCGTCAGGCTTCTGTTCATGGAAACGAGCGAGTTGAAGAACGGCGCGGAAAGATACGTGCGCCGCGAGCTGTTGCGGAACGAATCGGGAATTCTTTTGAGCGCGTCAGCATAATTTCCGCGCGAAGCCTGCTCGGCAAGGTAGGCGATGACGGCAGTTTCGTTGCCCTGCGACGGGTCGCGCATCGTCTCCACGGGAATGGCGGCAACCACATCCCGCACGCTCTGCACGTTGTCTTTATACAGATTTTGCGCGGCAAGCGGCGTACTTGCAGAAACATTCGCAAAGGCGAATGTCGTGACCGGCTCATACAGCGCATAACTCGCCGTCAGCATCGCCGGGGACAACTCGACATGTTCCCCCGCAAACGAGGCTGCCGAAAACACATACTGCGCGTTCTTCGAGCTGATCAGCTGGCGTGAAGCCGTCTGTTCCGTCGCCGAATAGCCTTCGGCAGTTTTGTAGCACAACGAAAGCCGCTCCGCGCCCCGCGGCAACTGTGCGGAAACGGTGAGCGCGGCCGTGTCAGTCTTGTCCGACACGGCAAACGTGAGCGCAACGTCATCGCTGAACAGGAACGTGAACGCGTTGTCATCACGCTGTTCCCAAGAGGCAAGCGTGAGCGGAACAGGCTCCTGCGCGTTCCGCAGCAACATGGCAGGCGTTACGTCATCGGCAGTGAACGAAATCCCTTTGAACGAGACGTGCACCGTGTTTTTGAGCGCGGTGCTTCCGTCCGCACGCTGCGTCTGCGCAATCGTCATGCGGAGCAACCCGATACTGCGCGAAACAACGGATTCGTTCTTAAACTGAAGCACGAATATACCGATAATGATACTGCTGTATAATACGGTGAGACCAAAAATCTTTTTTACCGGATGGCGCAACATATTCGGTATAGTGTAACTAATGATTGCGATAAATGCAACTATATTGTAAAGTGTCGCTATGAGGAGTCCTCGATATGAAAAAAGTTTCGATTATTTCTGCGTGTGTCGTCACGATGATGACGCTTTCGTGCGCGTCCACCGCGACGATCACGGACATGCCCGCCGCAACCGTTGAGCTGCCCGCACCGGCAGAAACGCCGGCCGTACTGACCGAAGTGCAGTTCGTGCAGCGGGTGAGCGATATGCTTGCGAGCGGCAACACCGCACAGGCACTCGCGCTGTTCGACGCGATGCCGGCAGATATGGCGGACGACGCCGAGTTGCAAATGCTCAAAGCGTCGCTCATGCTGACTTCCGGGCGCGAGGGCGAAGCCGAATCCCTGGCAAAAGAACTGCTCGCCGAACACCCGAACGACGTGAATATCCTGAGCCTGAACGCAATGGTCGCCAAGAACAAAGGCGACACGGCGACCAAAAGCCGCCTGCTCAAGCAAATTCTCGCAATCGACCCGAACAACGCGGACGCGAACATGGAACTGGGCGACGAGCAGGCACTCAAGCACAGTTACCGCAACGCGATCAATTACTACCGAAAAGCCGTCGCCGCCGAGCCGAACAACACGGACGCGCTGTTCAGCTACGGAAAAATGTCGTATTACCTGCAAAAAGATGCCGATGCGCGCGCCCATTTTGAGCGGATACTCACCATTGAGCCTGAAAACGCACAGGCACTGGCATATCTGGGCAAACTGGAAGGCGAAAACCGCCACTACCGCACCGCCTGCGACTACCTGAACCGCGCAATCCGATCCGATCCCGACAATGCAGAATACTACCTTGACTTCGGCACGTACACGCGCTACACGGGCGATTATGCCGGCGCAGAGGCGGCGTGGAAAAAAGCCGTCTCCCTCACGCCCGATTATTTTTTGGGCTACGCGTACCTCGCCGGGCTGTATGACGAGCAGAACCGATTCGACGACGCATACACGTATTACCGCAAAGTCATCGAAAAAAATCCGCAGTATTTTTACGCATATGAATCGCTGGGAATGCTCGCCTGGAAAAAAGGAAAATGGGCAGAATCCCGCGCGGCATTTGAGAAAGCCCGCGCAAAGAATCCGCAGAATATTTCCTACGCGCTGATGATTGCCGCGACCTACTGGAAAGAAAACGACATTCCCCAGCTCAAAAAATTCACCGAAACCGTGATGAAAGGCATGGACCGGCAGAGCCTCGAATACGCCGTCGTCCGTATGTACCATGACATGGCAGGCGACATGAACGTAACGCAGAAAGTCAACAACGAGCAGAACCGCACCAAAAAAGGAAAATTCCTATACTACACGGCATTGTATTTTGACCTGAAAAAAAATCCGACGCTTGCCGGAAAATATTATGCGGAAGTGACCAGCATGAAAAATCCGATGTTCTTTGAATATCGCCTTGCCGAATGGAGCGTCGCAGATGGCACAAACTGAAACCACCCTCGAACTGAACGGGCGCACGATCACGCTGATCGGGACGGCGCACATCTCAAAGGAAAGCATTGACGAAGTGACCGCGTATATCCGCACGCACGACCTTGACTGCGTGGCGATTGAGCTGGATGCCCAGCGGCTTGCGTCGCTCAACGACAAAGAACGCTGGCGCAAGATGGACATCATCAAAGTGCTCAAAAACAAACAGGGATTCCTGCTGCTGGCAAACCTGGTGCTTGCCGGATTCCAGCGGCGCATGGGCGCGAACATGGGCGTTAACCCCGGCGATGAAATGAAGGCGGCCTATGAGACGGCGACCGAACGCGGCATCAAGACTGCCATGGTTGACCGCCCGATTCAGGTGACGCTGCGCCGCGCCTGGGCGCGCAATTCCTTGTGGGGAAAATGCAAGCTGCTCGCCGCGCTCCTGACAAGCGCGTTCGAGAAAGAGACCGTTGACAGCGAGCAGATCGAAAACCTGAAAAACCGCAGCGAAATGGACAGCATGATGAGCGAGTTGTCCGAGTATATGCCCAAAGTCAAGGAAGTGCTGATTGACGAACGCGACCGCTACCTTGCCGCGCATATCTGGGACGCAGCCGGAACGCGCGTCGCCGCCGTGCTGGGCGCAGGACACCTTCCCGGCGTGGAACGGAACCTGCGCGCGCTTGCCGCAGGCGAAGCCTCCGCAGACACGACAGACATCGCGTCCGTGCCGCCAAAAACGACGGGCGCAAAAATTGCCGGC
The DNA here is from genome assembly GCA_964608445.1 of uncultured Treponema sp. Lineage (GTDB taxonomy): Bacteria > Spirochaetota > Spirochaetia > Treponematales > Treponemataceae > Treponema_D. Next base: position 12,434 of record CAZSOK010000022.1, read on the forward strand.
TGGGTCATTCCCGCGCTGATCGTGGCACTCATTGCGGCGGGATTCTATTTTGGCGGCAGACAGAAAGCCGCCGACATGCTCGGCACCTGGGTACTGTGGAACGGCGCGCTCGCCGCAATCGGCACGCTGATTGCCGCCGGGCATCCGCTCACGATGCTGACCGCGTTTGTGGGCGCACCAATCACGTCGCTGTGTCCGCTCGTGGGAGTCGGCATGGTGACGGGCATCGTGCAGGCAGTCCTGAAAAAGCCCAAAGTCGCCGACATGGAGACCTTGCAGGACGACGTGACGAGCCTCAGGGGATTTTACCGCAACCGCATCCTGCGCGTGCTGCTGGTGTTCATGCTGTCGTCGATCGGCAGCACGGCGGGAACGTTCGTGGCAGGCGCAAATTTCATCGCGACAATCACCGCGTTCGTCCAAAAACTTTTCGCCTGAGCCGCGCGGAATTGGCCCTGCCAAAATTATCCGCCACGAACCTAACCATTTGGCGAAAAAAACGTTTTATGTATATATGGCGCGGCGGAATTTTCGGCAGGCATGGGGCATCCTCTTTTTGATGGCAACAACGATCGGCTATACCGGTGCGCAGACGGACGGAAACCGGCTGAACGCGCTGCTGTCGGGCTACCTTGCCAACGACCTGACGTTCCAGAAAGCGGCAATCACGGCACAGAGCGCGTCCCTTTCGCTGGACGCGGCAAAAATCAACAACGGCATGAGTTTTTCGATTTCTTCGGGGACGATCAAAATCGCGCCGTCCTCCGACGGAACGACCGTCAGCTTTGAGCCGCAGGCAGAACTCGCGCTCCCGGCGGCGAACGACACGACGATTTCCGCGCGTGTTCCTGTCACGATTGCCCGCGACGACGACACCGCGCTCAAAGACGCTTCGCTCGAAATCTCCACGGGAATCATCACGGGCGCGGCAAAGCAGAAGAAAATCGCCGTCATGGAAGCGGAGCGCAAACTGCAAGAGGCACAGCGCGGCGCACATGACGCGGCGATTACGGCAGAGCGGGATTTTTATGCCGCGCTCAAAAAATTGTATAATTACGCGCTGAACGTGCTGACCAAGCGCAGCGATTTGTACGACGACGAGCTTTCGCTCAGAAAATTGCAGGCGCAGGGCTATGCGACGCTCTCATCGACCTACCAAAAGGCGGATTTGCGCGTGCGCTCCGACCGGCGCGACGTGGCGGAGGCGGAACGGCTGCTGGAACGCGAGACGGCAGTCTTTGCCCAAAAATGCGGCGCGGATTACGTCAAGGCGGCGGACGGAGAAAACCAGTACGACGTGGCACTGGCGTTCCTGCCGTTCGACATTCCCGCCGTGGAAATCCTCGACCCGGACGCATTCCCCGCAGAATCATACGCAGCGAGCGAGCGGGCGGCATGGAACAAATACATCGCGCAGCTCAAGCGCGAAGCCGACTACAAACTGACGCTCAAAGCGAACGCGGGCTACACGTTCTCCAATGCGGCGGCACAGTCAGACACCGTAGACGCGGGACTGGCGTTCTCCTGGAACGGACTGACGGCAAAAGCGGGCGTTTCGTTCGCCACGGGCAGTACGCTGTTCGGAAGCGGCGGCACAGCGGGCGCAAGCGCGGGCGACCCGCTCTACACGCTGTCGCTCGCCTGGAATCCGAACGCATGGCGGCTGGCAGCCATCGATACGCGGCAGGACGAACTGGACGCACAGCTGGAAGACATCGCCATTCACTCTGCCGCAAACGACTACGCCACCGACATGGCGGACAAAACCACGGAGATTGCCGATTTGATCTGGGCAAAAGAATCGTACCAAGAGGAATACGCCATGTACGAGCGACTGGAAAAAGACACGGAAGCCTGGTACCGGCAGGGAATCGTGACGGAAAGCGACTGGCGCGACGCGCGGGACAACCGCAGCAAGGCGCAGATACACCTGCTTATCAACGCGATTGACGTCATTCTGTGCAACGACGAAACGCGGCTGCTGTTCTGTGAGGCGGCGCAATGAAAAAAAACAGGCTTTCAAAAGGAACGAAACGCGCGCTTGCCGCGCTGATTGCGGTCGCCGTAATCGCGCTCATCGTGTTCGGCGCACGGATAGCCGTCGTATCGTCCCGCAAGACCGACGAAGTAACCTACCGCGTGCGCACGGAAATCTACGAAAACGTGATTGAGATTGCGGGAACGGCGAGCGCGGCAAAGGAACAGACCTTGCAGGCAAAAACGGACGGCACGGTAATCGCCGTGTACGCAAAAGAAGGCGACGTGGTAAAAAAAGGCGACGTGCTTCTGCAAGTGGACGACACGACACAAGTGTACAACCTCGCCAAGCTGGACTACGACCTCGCTTCCACACGGATTACGGGCGCGGCGCAGCAGATAAAACTGATGGAAGTGCAGCGGGCTTCGCTCGTGCAGAAAGTGGACGAATGCAAAATCATCGCCACCTTTGACGGCGTGCTCGCCTCGTTCGACGTGGACGAAGACGACTACCTGGAGGCAAAAGACCCGATCGGCACGCTCGTGGACAAATCCTACCTGACGGCAAAAGTCGAGATTGCCGAAACGGATGTGGCAAAACTCGCCGTCGGGCAGAAAGTGCAGTTTTCGTTCCCCGCGTATGACGGCACGGTGGAAGGCTACGTGGTATCCTTCCCCGCAATCGGCGAAGTGACCAACCGGGGCGCAACCGTCATCAAGGCGACCGTCCGCATCGACGACGTTCCCGAAGCAATCCTGCCGAATTTTTCGTTCACGGGAAAAATCCAGATAACCGAGCCGGAGACAAAACTCGTGGTAGAACGCTACGCAATCGGCCACGAAAAAGGCAGCGCGTTCGTGGAAATCCTTGAGAACGGCAAGACGACCAGAGTCGCCGTCGAAGTCGAGCCTTATGGCGCGGGCTACGTCAACGTGCTGAGCGGGCTTTCTGGCGGCGAAGTCCTCAAGGCACAGAGCGACGCGAGCAAGAGCGGCAGAATGAGCGTGAGCGTGCGCGGCGCGCCAAAAAACAGCGCCGGCAACCGGCAGAACGCCGGCGCACCGCCGCCACGGTTTTAAGCGGGGCTATATGGACGAGGCAAAACGCGTCATCGGCATGAGCGATGTGACCAAAGTGTACGCAATGGGCGAAGAATCCGTACACGCGCTGCGGGGCATCAGCTTTGACATCAGGCAGGGCGAATTCGTTTCGATTATGGGACCGAGCGGAAGCGGAAAGTCCACCTGCATGAACATGATCGGCTGCCTTGACCGCCCGACATCGGGCATCGTGGAAATCGGCGGCAAAGAGACCGCGCAGATGAACGAGCGCGAACTTGCCGTCCTGCGCAACCGGACGGTCGGCTTTGTGTTCCAGCAGTATCACCTGCTGCCGTCGATGACCGTGCTGGAAAACGTCATGCTTCCCCTGCGCTACCAGAACATCGACCACGCCGAACGCCGCGACCGGGCGCATGCCGCGCTTGAGCGCGTGGGACTGGCAAACCGCCTCGCGCACCTGCCCAACGAGCTGAGCGGCGGGCAGAAACAACGCGTCGCCATCGCCCGCGCCACCGTCACCCGCCCTTCCATTATCCTCGCCGACGAGCCGACCGGCGCGCTGGACAGCTCCACGGGCAACGCCGTTCTGGAACTGTTCGGCGAAATCAACGCGGCGGGCACGACAATCGTCATTGTCACCCACGACCCAAAAATCGGCGCGAGCACCAAACGCTGCATCCGCATTCTGGACGGGCTGATTCAAAGCGACACGCTGAATGACGCGGGAGGCGCGCATGTTTGAGGATTTTGTCGATTCGCTGCGCAATTTTGCCCGCAACAAGACGCGCACGATCCTTTCGTTGCTGGGCGTGATTATCGGCGTGGCGAGCGTCATCCTGATTACGAGCATGGGGCAAAGCTCCACCCGCCAAATCGAAGGTACGTTCGGGTCGAGCGGACTTGACCTGGTGCAGGTCAGCACCGGCTTCATGCGGCGCAGGCGCGATTCGGTGTCGCTCAAATTCGACGAGACGTTCCGGCAGGAACTGTTCGACAACGTGCGCAATATCAGGCACATTTGGTACAAGAATTCACTCTCCGCGACGCTCAGTTTTGGCGACACGAGCGTGACGGCGAGCTGCACGGCGATAGAACCCGGCTACCTTGAGATGTACGGGCTTGACTTGGACTATGGCAACTACTTTACCGTGACCGACGACGTGTACGGCGGACAAAAAGTCATTCTGGGCAGCGAGGTCGCCACATCGCTCTTTCCCGACGGAAACGCTGTCGGGCGCGGCATCCTTCTGGTCACGAGCAACGTGCCGTTCAGTTTTTCCGTCGTCGGCGTGCTGAAAGAACAGACAAGCGGCATGGAAAACAGCACGTCGGGCATTTATATTCCGCGCGGATTCTACGCAAAAAAAATCGCGCCCAACCCGGACGCGTCCGTCGTCATGGTACAGGCAGAAAGCCCGGCGTTCTGTACGCAAATCGTAAACGACATAACCGCCTGGGCAGAAAAAAAGACAGGCACGGAAGGCTCGATCAACGCCATGTCCATGCAGACTATAATAGAACAAATGCGCACGATTACGCAGACGCTCAGCCTCATGCTGTCGGGCATCGCGGCAATCAGCCTGCTCGTGGGCGGCATCGGCATTATGAACATCATGATTGTGACCGTCACCGAACGGCGGCAGGAAATCGGCATCCGCAAGGCGTTGGGCGCAAGCCCCGCCGCAATCCGCCGCCAGTTTCTGGTAGAAAGCGCGAGCATTACGCTGTTGGGCGGGTCGCTCGGCATCGTGCTCGGCATCGCGCTGAGTTTTGCCGTGGAATACGTGCGCGGGCAGCCGTTCGCCATTCAGGCGGGCGCGTGCGTCGTGTCGTTCGTGTTCAGCGTGTTCGTCGGCGTGTTCTTCGGACTGAACCCCGCAAGCCGCGCCGCAAAACTCGACCCCGTAGAGGCACTGGCAGGCTAGGAAGACGAAAGAATCAAAAATCCGTTGAGACGGCACGGAGAATGCTCGACAAGGCTGTTGCTTTGGAGACAGTCGC
>CAZSOK010000023.1:0-17308 GCA_964608445.1 uncultured Treponema sp.
TGTGGCGCATCATCCTCGTTCGGTTGACTTGCCGGTGTGTCTGTGCTTTGCGGGAGCGGTTGGCTGGTTGATGTCGTTTCCGTCGGGGCGGATTCTGCCTGCCGTTGCATCGGTGTCATGTCTGTATCGGAAACGGTTATCACGGGGATATCCGGATCCGGTTCGTCAAAGATTTCCGGCTCCAGAAACTGGTGTGCCATGACAACGGCATCGTATCCGGTGGTTTCAATCGGCGGTATATCCGCCTCTGCAATGATTTCGTCGGCATCTGCCACGCGTGTTGCCGTCGTGCTGGTGTTGTCGCGTGTCGTTTCCGTTCTGTCCGGCGGAGTGCTGTCTGGCTTTCCCGTGACAACCGTTCCGATATTCTGCGCGGCGCTTTCGTCTGGCATATTTTCCGTGCGGGCGATTTCGTTGTCACTTGCCTGCTCGTCATTCGGGTTTGATATGGCAGCAGGGGCGGAAACTTGTGTGCCGGTCGCGTTTTCGGCACTGATAATTTCGTTGTCGTCTGTCTGCGGCGTGTTTTCCGGCTTGTCCTCGCTTGCCTGTGCGATCGGTTGGGGAGCGGTCGCCGCTGTTCCGTCAGCGGACGGCGTGGACACGCATGATGCCAGCAATGCGGCGCAGGCTACGGCAAAAAACACTTTTTTCATGGCGCGGCTCCTATGATTTCGGTGACGATACTATCGTTTGCTTTCTCAAGGCTCTGCATCGATTCTGCGTCGGGCACGGTAAAAAAGGGCGCGACATCTGCCTCTGTCCAGGCATTTTTGACCGTGCGGGACGGATAGTAGTCTTTTTCCACTTCGGGCGCGGCGGGAATGAGCAGCTTTGCGTCCGCGCTGAACGATTCGCGGCGGAATGTTTGCCCGGAATCGCCCGGTTTTGCCGTCTGTATGAGAATGATGACGAGCGCGGCAAGAAAAAAGAACGTGACGATACCGATAATCGTGGAGATGAGCGGTTTTTCTTGCATGAAATTGCGGATATTGTCGCCTATATCGTCAAATGTCATCGTCTATGCCCCGTCGCCCGCGCTCTCGGCTGTTTTGGCTTCTGCGGGAACGTCCTGTTCCGTCTGCGCCGCCTCCATCGCCTTCCTGTCCGCCTCGTGCGCTGCTTTTTCCAGCTCTGCGGCTTTTTTGTCCGCCTCGATTTTTGCCTTTGCGTCTGCCTTGGCTTTTTTTGCCGCAAGCTTGCGCAGTTCCAGTTCGGGATCGGTGACTGTCCCGTCGGGATTATGAATGCGCTTTGCCGGGCGCGGCGGAATGTACGCGTCGGTCTCCGGCTCGACATCTTCCTCGACGAACGGCTCGGTCTCGTCAATGTCGTCCTTTACCGGCTCCTGGTCAAGGCGCATCGTGATGATTTTGCTCACGCCGCTTTCTTCCATAGTCACGCCGAGCATGGTGCGCGCGCCCATGACGGTTTTCTTGTTGTGCGTGATGACGATATACTGCGACAGCCGTGCGAACGATCGCAACGCCTGCACGAAACTGGAGACGTTCTTGTCGTCCAGCGCGGCATCGATTTCGTCCAGAAGGCAGAACGGGGAGGGACGCACCTGATACGTGGCGAACAGCAGCGCGACCGCCGTCATCGTCTTTTCGCCGCCGGAAAGCAGGGCGATGTTCTCCATCTTTTTTCCCGGCGGCTGCGCGAGGATGTCGATGCCCGTGGTAAGCACGTTCTGCGGATCGACGAGCCGCAGTTCCGCCCGCCCGCCCACGAACAGCCGGCGGAACATATTGTGGAAATTTTTCTTGATTTTGTTGTAGGTGTCCAGGAACATTTCCGTGGACTTCGACTTGATTTCTTCGGACACGCGGATAAGGTTTTCGAGCGACTTGTTGGTGTCGTCAAAGCTCGCCTGCAATTTCTCGTACCGTTCTTTCTGCTCCCCGAATTCTTCGGGCGCCATCAGGTTGACCTGACCGAGCGATTTGAGTTCTTCGCGCGCGGTGAACAGTTTGTCGCGCAGCACTGCCGTCGGCGTGGTGATTTTGTACATCCGCTCTTCAAATTCCATCAGGTCGCGCGAGTGCGTGTCGATGAAATTCTGCTTGATGTTCTTGATGTCGCTGTCACTCGTGACAAGACTGAGCGTGAGTTTTTCGTATTGATCCTGGTATTTTGCCTGTTCGTCCTGTTTTTTGCGCAGGTCATGCTGTTTTCCGCTCACGCTGGAATTGCAGCGGTCGATCTCGTTGTTCAGGTCGCTGATGTTCTTGACGCAGGCGCGTCCCTGCTCCTCAATCTGCGCGAGCGCGCTCTGGATTTCGTCAATCTGATTGTCGTAGTCTTCCTGCCGTTGCTGCTCCGCATACAAATCGTTTTCGGTCTGGCGGAGCGTCGCCTGCTCGTTCGCGAGCGATCGGCGCAGGATGTCGGTCTGCTGCCGTGCCGCGTCAATCTGGGCGCGCATTGTGCCTTCGTTCACGCGCAGTTTCGCAAGCGTGTCCTTGTATTCGTCGATTTTGACGGCGAGGTCGGCGTTCTGGCTGCGGCAGTCGGCGATGTGTTCCTGGATCGTGACGATTTTTTGCGCGTTCTGGGCGATTTTCCCGTCGATGCCGCGTTTCTGCGTGATGATGCCTTCGGGCGCAAGGAAGTCGTCGATGAACGCGGGCATGGTCGCCGCATACGCCGCGACCGCGTTTTCGATGTCCTTGATGAGCGAGCCGATTTCGTCGAGCGCGGAAACAGCGTCGGCGGCAAACTGCGTGCATTCGTTTTCGCTGTGCCCGCTGATTGCCGCAAAGTCTGAGAAAATATTCCGGCGGCCGTCGGCATAGACGCGCAGCTTGCCGATGCTCGTCAGCAGCGCTTCTTTTGATTTCTGGCTTTCTGCAGAGGAGAAGCCGCTGTCGCGCAGTTTTGCGTCCAGTTCCGTCACGATGTCTTCGGTGATTGCCGTCAGTTCCTGCTGGAAGCGGGCGCGTTCTTCGTTCAGCCGTTCGATTTCCTGAGCGCTTTCGTCTGCCCGGCGGCGGTTCTCGTCGATATGCCGTGCCGCCGTGTCGATGTTGTCCTGGAACGAATCGATGTTTTTCTGCACGTCGCCAAGCTGCTTGGTTTTTTCGTGCAGGTCGGCTTCCTGTCCGTCAATCTCATCGTTCAGGTTATCGATGCGCTCCTGGACTGCCCGCTTATGCACTTCCAGTTGCCCGATTTTTTCCTTGATGACGCCCGCCTGCAAGTTGAGCTGCTTTGCCAAATCAAGCTTGCCCGTCTTTTCGCTCTGAATTCTGACCAGATCCTGCTGCAAATTGGTCATCGCGTTCTGCAAGTCCTTGATTTTGTCGTTGCTTTCGGTGAGCGTGGCAAGGATCTGCTGGATTTCTTCCTGCACGGCGTTCCGTTTCTGCTCGGTCTCCTTGAGCGACTGTTCGTGCCGTGCCTTGTTCTGCGTGAATTCCTTGAGCTTCAGCAGCTGGATGTCCAGCTCGTAACCGAAAATCGCTTCTTTTAGGGCGCGGTATTGGATCGTCTTTTCGCTCTGCACTTTGAGCGTCTCATACCGACGTTTGTTCTCCACCAGCGCGACTTCAATCTGCGCGAGATTCTGACGGGTTCGCTCCAGCTCGCGCTCGGCTTCGGCGACTTCGGCTTTGCTGCGGCTTATTCCCGCCGCCTCCTCAAACAGGTAGCGGCGGTCCTCCGGTTTGCTCGAAAGAATCTGGTCGATTTTTCCCTGCTCCATGACGGAGTAGGCTGCCTTTCCCACGCCCGTGTCCATGAACAGGCGGCGGATTTCGGTAGGGCCGACCTGACGGTTGTTGATGAAGTATTCGTTCGTGCCGTCCCGGAACAGCCTCCGCTTGATGGCGATTTCCGCATCGTCCAGGGGAAGCAGGTCGTTCTCGTTGCTGATAGTGAGCGTCACTTCGGCGATGTTGAGGGGCGGGCGGGTTTCCGTTCCGTTAAAGATGACGTCTTCCATCGCGCCCGCGCGCAGGTTTTTCGCTTTGTTCTCCGCGAGCACCCATTTTACCGCGTCAACGACATTGCTTTTTCCGCATCCGTTCGGGCCTAATAGCGCGGTGATTCCGTCCGCAAATTCCACGTGCGTTTTATCAGCAAAAGACTTAAAGCCGTGTATGTCAAGACTTTTTAAAAACACGAAATCCCCTCGCGACTACGATATGTCGATAATAGTATACCGATAATGCGTTTTGAATTCAATCGTCGGTCGGCGGGCTGAGCAATTTTCCGCCGTAGAGCACTTTGGGATAGACCGTGAAGCCCAGCTTTTTTTCGAGCGCGGCATACTTGCGCAGTTCGTATTCGTCGCCGATGACGATATTGACGCCTGTCTTTCCCGCGCGCGCCGTGCGTCCTGCCCGGTGGATGAAAAAATCGCTGTTGCTCGGAAAGTCCATCTGCACGATGTAGGTGATGTCGGGAATGTCAAGACCGCGCGCGCCCAGGTCGCTCGTCACCAGTACCGGGCATTTTCCGGCGCGGAATCGGTCGATCGCCGCCTTGCGCTCCTGCTTGGTGTTTTTTGCGTGCAGCGTCGCGCATTCGACATTGTGATATTTCAGCTTTGCGGTGATATTTGCCACTTGGTCCGCCCGGCTCGTGAAAATGAGCGCCTTTGCGGGCTTTTCCGCCGCAAGCAGTTTGCGCAGCGTCTCGATTTTGTCCCGCCGCTCGGCAAAAATCGCAAGATGCGTGATGCGTTTTCGCAGCACGTCTTCGGGCGGCAGGAAAAGCGTCTCGATGGTCGCCCCTTTTTTTGTGGCGGAAAGCTGATCCACGGTGTTCTTGGTGATCGTCGCGCTGCACGCCGTCATCTGCACGTCTTTTTTGAGTGCGGAAAGGAATTCGATCGTCTCGTCGCGGAGTTCCGGTGAGAGCAGCCGGTCAACTTCGTCCAGGACGACCGCCATAACGCCGTCCAGCTTGAGTTTTTTCAGGCGATGCAGTTCCAGAAGCCGTGCCGATCCGCCGATGACGATTTCGGGTTTTTCCTTGAGGATTCCTATCTGCCGCTTGAGCGGCGCGCCGCCGATGAGCAGGGCGGTTTTTGTCCGGCTGAAAAGCGAAGCCTGCATTTTTATCTGTGCCGCAAGTTCATACGTGGGCGCAAGCACGATCAGGCGCACTTCTTTCTTCTGGTTTTCTGTTTCCCGTATGCGCTGCATGAGCGGAAGCAGGTAGGCGAGCGTTTTGCCCGTGCCCGTCTCGCTCTGGAAGATGACGGATTTTTTCCCCGCAATCACGGGAATTGCCTGCGCCTGTACGGGAGTCGGTTCGGTAATGCCATGCGCGGCGAGCTGCGCGACGGTATCCTGCGCTATCGGCAATTGTTCAAAGGTCGGTTTTTCGCTCATGCGGGAAGTATAGCATATTTTTTCCCCTTGTGCTATAATGGAAAAGTATGAAAGTTGGCATAGACACGTTCGGCTGTGATCACGGTCGTTCGGGCCTGGGGGTGTATCTCAACGCGCTTGCGCAGCATCTCAAAAATGATGATGACGTGCAGTTTGAGCTTTTTGGTGCGGAAATTGACCGCTACACCTATGGTAACGAAAACGGGCTGCCGTACAAGAGTGTCTCGATTCCCGACAGCATCTCCGCAGAAAAATGGTGGCATCTGCTCGGCGCGAATTATTTTGCAAAAAGACAGGGATACGACGTGGTGCTCTATCCCGCCGCCGCGCACATGCTGCCGTTCCGCTTCGGCGTTCCGGGCGTGGCGATCGTGAACGATGTCGTTTCCGAAACGCTTTCGGCGCATCAGAGCGCAAAACATGAGCTGCATGTCAAATACAGCCTGAAAAAAGCTGACAAAATAATCGTGGCAAGCCAGTGCGTCAAGCGCGATTTGGAGCGGCTGGGCATTAAGGGCGAAAAAATGGTGGTCATCCACAACGGCATCGACCATACGTTGTTCTATCCGCGCGAACTGCTCTCTCCCAATCTCGTTGACATCCGGCCGTTTGCCATTCAGCGTCCGTATTTTATCTATGCGTCGCGCCTTTCGTCACCCTCAAAAAAACACAAGGAACTTATCAAGGCGTTTACGCTCTTTAAGGAGCAGACGAAACTGCCGCACCGGCTGGTGCTGGCAGGAAGCGAGGGAGCCTATTCTGATGCCGTGCACAAGGCAGTGTTTGAGTCGCACGTCGCTTCCGATATTTTCATCACGGGATTTTTCCCGCATGACAGTTTTCCCGAATTGTATACGGGGAGCGACGGGTGCGTTTTTCCGTCCGTAAGCGAGGGGGTAGGGCTTCCCGTTATGGAGGCGATGGCGACCGGCGTTCCCGTGGCGTGCTCAAAAAGCGGCGCGCTCACCGAAATTGCCGGCGAGCACGCAATTTATTTTGATTCAGACGACATCGGGCAGATGGCCGCGGCGTTTACTGCGCTCGCGACTGACCATGCGCTCAGAGAGAAACTCGTGGCGGGCGGCTTGGAATGGTCGCGCCGTTTTGACTGGGAACGTACCGCTGCGCTCATTAAGGAAGTCTTGCAAGGCGTCGTCAATAAATAAAAAACCGCCCTTCCGAGCGGTTTCTGTCAGTCCTCTACGGCAACGCCGTGGTGTTTTTTCTGATATTTTTTGAGCATTGCGACAGCGTTCCGCTTGCCGTTATAGACAAAGCCGCCGTTCCAGTATTCCAGTGCCGCGAACAATGCGTTGCCCCCGTCTTGATCGTCAGACTCCTTTGATCGGAACGAAACATAGTTCGCGAGCGACTCAAAGTCCGCGTTGCGCAATGCATCAATGCGCTTGCGGTTGAATTCATTCCAGCGTTCCAAATCCTTGAAACCTTCGCCTTCATCCTGCACGATGATATGCGCATGGGTCGGGCTGAACGAATACCATATTTTGACTTTCTTGTTGATGTCGCAACGGTTTCCGTGTTTTACAGCGTTTTTAATCACCTCGCTGATTTGCTGTTCGAGCAGGTTGATTTCTTTGATTTCAAGCGGAGCCGACTGCACGATCAGAAGCGTGAAATACCGAATCTGACGGAAGTCTGACGGGAATTCCTTGTAGAGCATATTTGACGTATCGAACAACGGATCATTGTCATCAGAACGCAATTCTTTAAATTGTTCCATGCCCGTCTCCTGTTACTCGTTTACCATCAATAGTGCTTCTTCAACGCTGTTTGCAATCGGGAAATACCCCATCAACTTGGTCAGTTCGATGACTTTCTTTACCGACCCGTGAATGTTTGAGATTGCCAGCTTGAGATTCATCTTTTTTATCGTGGAGCAGATGTAAATAAGCGCACCGATTCCCGAAGAGTCGATGTAGTCAACCTGCTCTAGGTTGATGATAAAACTCTTGACGTTTTTCTCAAGCATCTTCATGACAAGTTCCTTGAGTTTGTAGGAGTTGTATAAGTCCATTTCTCCATTCACGTCGATGATGTAGACTTCACCATTTTTACGAATCTTCAGTTCCATAAGAACACTCCTCTACTGAATCTTAAACACCAAAAGCGTCTGGTCATCGTGCGGTTTTTCGATGCCAATATACTTCTTTATGTCGTCCTTTACCTTTGCGGCAATATCTTTGCCCGGTAATGTATTGTTTGTTTTTATGACTGTCCCCAGCCGCTCAACGGAATAGGGCTTGCCCTGTCCGTTCAACGCCTCAATCAGACCGTCGCTAAAGGCTATTATAACATCTCCTTTGCTTCCTGTAAAGTCTATATCATTATAAGCCGTCGATTTTTCCACGCCGATCGGCTCGCACGGGCGCGATACCCGGGAGACCGTGCCGCTTTTCGCGGAGAAGTGATACACTTGGTTCGTGCCGCTTGTGGCGAACTGGACGTGCTTTTTGGTGTCGTCATAATTGATGAGCGTTACCGACGCAAAATGGTCGAGTTTGAGCGTCTCTCCGCAGATGCCTTTGTTCGCCCATGTCAAGATTGTTCCCGCGGATTGGGTCGTGTTGACGAGCAGGCGGAGCATGGCGCGGATCATCACCATCACGAGCAAGGCGTTCATGCCTTTGCCCGCGACATCCATGAGCATGAACGACGTGCGGTCTTTGCGTGCCGGGATGATGTCGTACAGGTCGCTGCACACGCCGGACATCTGCTCTGAAAAACAGCCGACGGAGATGCCGGGCAGTACGGGCAGTTTTTTGATGGTAAACATCTTTTGCAGGTTGAGCGCAATGTCGCTTTCCTTGGTCATTTCCTGCCGTTCTTTGTATTCCTGAAAATTATAGACGGTGCGCAGTGCCGTCGAGGCGAATTCGCACAGGACTTCCGCATGGGCAAAATCGCTTTCGCCGAACACGTCGCCGCCATGCTTGCGCGCCAGCCCGATCAATCCGGTGACGATTTCGCCCTGCTTGAGCGGAATGAACATATATGAGCCGCAGCGCAGGAATTCTTCGGGACTGTTCTGGTAGATGCGCGAGTCCTTTTCGGGATGGGTGATAAGCTCCGCCTTGCCCGCGCTTGCGATCTCGCCGAAGATATTGTCGCGGAGCGGGAACTGCGCGAATTTGAAGCTGGTCGAGACGCGGATGGGCTTGTGCGGCAGATCCGCGGGCAGCTTGTACGGCGGCGGGAATTCGCCCGTGTAGGATTTGACCGAAATGACATCCTCAAAGTCGTCCACGATCAACACCACGCCGCCGTCCGCACGGGTGATTTCCACGAGCTTTTGGTTGATGGTGTCCATCAGTTCCTGCGAGCCGTTTTCGCTGGAGAACGCCTCCGCCGCCCGCAGCACGAATTCCTGCCCCAGCTGAATGAGGTGGATTTCTTCGGGCTTGATTTCTTCAATGACGGCGTCGGGCATGGCGGGCGCGTCTGCTTGTGAGGCGACGGACACACGTTCCTTGGGCTTGCCGAACGCAAGAAGCACCGCATAGGGAAACAGCGCGAGCAACGCAATCAGTATGAGCAGGGAGAATGTCGTGATGCCCGGATGCATGGTCGTGTACGCGCACGCAAGCACAAGGATCAGCAGGGAAAGGAACGAGATGAAACTGACCTTTGCCGTGTTGCGAATCTTTATGATGACCAGGAATGCCGCAAGCACGAGCGCGACGACGGCAATCGCAATGAGCGGGATATACGCAATGGCATCTAGGTTGGACAATTTCTCTGGCTCCTGAAAAAACTTGTGCCGTGCGACACATTTCATCTTACCACCGAATATATTTTTCGTCAAGTTTTCGCCGTTACGTTTCGTCGGTGCTTTCGAGGTGCTTTTTGAGCAGGAGGTGCTGCACTTTGTTCCAGATGCGGCGGCGCAGGGTCATGCCGTAGCGGTGCGACAAGTAGTCGGCCACGGTGTCCAGCGGAATCTGCGTGTTGAATTTCTGCTTGAGTTCGTCCCAGTATTTGATGATCCACACGTACATGTCCGCCTTTGTCCGTTTTTTGAACAGCCGCATGATGTGGTGCTTGTCGATGACGTGGATGACCGGCATGTACACCGTCCTGAACCAGGACATGATGGCATCTTCCAGCGAAATTTCGTCGGATTTGTTCATATTTATGTAATACTTGTGGGTGAGGATGTGGTTGTAGATAACGTCGTACTGCCCTGTCGTGGAGAAGTCGAGCAGCCAGTAGTCCGTGATGTCGCCGAAATTGGTCTCTGCGTAGAAGACGCGCTTTTCGTACTGGATGATCTGGCGGGTCATCTTGGCAAGGCTGTCGCCCGGATGCAGCGTGATCTCGCTCTGGAGGCTGACCACTTCCGCGTCGATGAATTCGATGCCTTTCGCCTTCGCAACGGACACGCGGTGGTTGCCGTCGCGCACGAAGTACACGCCGCCCAGTTCGTACAGCGTGATCGGCGGCAGGTTGATGTCCTGGATATGCGCCATGTCGATATGCTCCCAGCGCGACTTGAGGTGCATGCTTTTGGGGAAAAACCGGTTGTCGAAGTCGCGGTAGCGTCCCTCGCTCCCGACGATTTTGGCGACCGGGACGACCATCATGCCTTTGTAGACTTCATTTTTTGGGCGCATCATTTTTTTGATGTCGGAGAACGAGATGAGCGCGGCCTCGTCGGGATTGAGGAAATGCTGGATTTCGTTGAACAGGGCCTTGTTGTGCGCCTTGTGAAAGTCTTCGTCGGTCTGGGAGGAAAGCAGCTGGTTACTCATTGTCCGCCCCTTGCAGCTCGATGACGCAGTGGCTGAACGCGTTGACGACGGATGTCCCGCCGCACGTGGTGAAGCGGGGCGAATTCAGGTCATACAGGTGGATGTGCCCGTGCACGAGGTACGTCGGCTTGAAATGCCTGATGAACCAGTTGAAGCACTCGAATCCTTTGTGGCAGGCATCCTCGCGGTCATGGATGTGGCGCGGGGCGGCGTGCGTCAGGAAGATGTCGAGGTAGCGTCCGTAGCGGAATTTGTTCCAGAGCAGGGCGGGGACGAGCGCGAGCAGGCGCAGGAACATCTGCCGGTCGGTGTACTGGCACAGCCCGTTGTTGTACCGCAGCGATCCGGACGCGCCCGCCACGAGCAGCGGGGTCTTCTTGCCCGCGTCCGACGTGACGGCGAGCGACGGTTCCTTGACGGCCTTGAATCCCGCGTAGACCGCCCCGTGGTTGCAGCTCATGTCGTAGTTGGCGATTTCTTTCTGGAACATCGGGTGCGCGCCTTTGTGCGCGGCGTGGCGGCGGTGGTAGTAGCTGAATTCGGTGAGGTTGTGATTCCCGAACACGAAAAACGTGGGCTTGTTCAGCGTGGAGACGATGAAATCGATATAATCCGACGGCAGATCGCCTGCGCACAGTACGGCATCTATGGAGGCAAAGCGTTCCTTTGCGTTCGTGCTGTACACCAGCGGGTCGAGCTGGTCGGAGACACACAGAATCTTCATCGGCGTTCAGATACCGGCTTTCGCGAGCATCTGCTCCAGTTTTTCCTTGGCGATAAGCTCGACGGGGCGGTTCTCCGCAAAGCCCGTTGCCGTGCTCGTAAAGCCGGAGCTCGTGCAGACGATGGTCTGCGAGCAGCCGCGCGTCTTCGCCTGATCGGCGAGGTTCCGCAGCGTCGGCTCGTCCAGCGGGTTGGTCTCGCGGAAAAAGACGATCAGGGACATCTGCTTGCGCACGTTCTTCCAGTCCTCGCTCTTTTCCGCCGCGATAATCAGCACGCCCCATTTCTTCGATTCTGCGGTCTGCGTGGCGTAGCCCATGGCGGCGGCGGTCTTCTTGCAGATTTCGATCAACTCGTCCTGCGCGCAGGTCATGTATTCTTTGAGGCTGTCGTTCGTCTGCAAGTCCTTGTATTCGTTCAGCTTGGATGCCACGTCCTTGAAACTCTTGTTGACGCTCATGATCGTCTGCCACTGCTCGATCGCCTTGTCAATCTTTCGGCTTTTCTCGTAGCAGGCGGCGAGGAAATAACGCGCGTACAGCGTTTCCTGCGCCCGGTCGTTTTTGGAGGCCTTGATCGCGCGGTCGAATTCGGTCATCGCGTTGTCGATTGAGTTCGCCATCATGTAGCACGAGCCGCGTTCGAGCAGCGCGCGCTGCTTGAAGTCCGGGTCGCGCAGCGCCTTCTCAAACGCCTTGACCGCGCCGGAGTAATCCTTGCTCTCTTTGAGGATTTTTCCCTGGTAATAATACGTGGAGAACATATTGGGGTCGAGCTTGATGGCGGTGTCGATTTCCCGCTGCGCGCCGCGCATGTCTTTCCCCCGGAAAAGCGCCAGACCGAGCGCGGCGTGCGCCTTGACGTGCTTGGGGTTGATTTGCAGGCATTTCTGGTAGAATCCCATGCTCATGTCGGCGCGTCCGAGCTGCTCGTACAGTTTTCCCACGTTGAAGAAATGCTCCGCGTTCGTCGGATCCTGCTTGGTCAGCAGCAGGTATTCGTTGACCGCCTCCTCCGCCTGGTTGAAGCGGACGTACAGTTCGGCGAGCTGCTTCCTGAACGGCACTTCGGGGATGGACGAGTCGAACACGGCATTCTGGGCGACGTTCTTGAATTCCATAAATGCGAGGTCGTTTTTGTTGTCGGCGGCGTAGGCGCGTCCCAGCCAGTAGTGCGCCACGTAGTCGCGCGGATCTTTTGCGATAATCGATTTCGCCAGTTTCTGCGCCTGCGCGTATTTCTGCTGCTTGACGAGCCGTCTGATGCCGTCGATTTTTTTTGGCTGTGCGAACGATTTTATGACGAACACCGCAAGAAAGCCGATGCCGACCAGTATTACCGCGATTATGACCAATGCCATCTCATCCCCCGGATGTCTTGTCTTTCCATAAAAATTTCCGCTACTACGATACTGTTTTTGGGAAGCCGTGTCAAATGCACGGCGGCAGAATGCGTAAACGTAACGCATGCGCCTGCCGATACTTTATAAGATGATGAGACGATTTTTTTTGGCGGCGGCGATTGCCTGCGCGGTTTCCGCGTTCGCGCTGGGTGCGGAAAAGACGGATGCGCGCTCCCGCGCATTCTCTGCCGCAGAGGAACTGTTCCGGCTCAACCGTCCCGCCGAGGCCATTCCGTTGTTTGAGGAAATGCTTGACGACACGGATGCCGATCCTGCCGCGTTCGTGTACCTGGGCGTGGCGTATTATCAGGTCGGCGAATACCAGAAATCGCTCAGCGTCTGCGTCAAAGGGCTTGCCCGTGCCGACACCGACCACAGGGTGCTCGCCTACAACGCGGGGAACAGTGCCTACGCGCTGGGGAACTACGCGCGCGCCGACGCGTGCTATGCCATTGCCCTCAAAGAAGATCCCGCGTTCTCAGCCGCCTACTTGAACCGGGCGAACGCGCAGCTCAAGCAGGATCTCATCCAGGAGGCGCGGGATAACTATCAGGCGTTCGTCGAGCGTGAGCCGGAGAGCGTCCAGCGTCCCGCGATTGAGCAGCTGATCGCGCTGCTGGACGAAGAAATCGTGCGCCGCGAGAACGAAAAGCCGGAGCTGATCGCGCCGGAATCGCTTGCCGTGGAGAACGAAGCCATGCAGGTGCCCGAAGCCGAGCGCGTCGTGCCGGAAGATGTCCCGGTCATGCAGGCCGTTCCCGAAGCCGCCGTGGCGGAGGAGCGGGTGGATGCCGGTGAATTCGCCGCGCCTGCGCTTCCGCCCGAAGAGCTGACGCTGGCGACGGATGCGCTTGAGCGGGTCGTTGCGGAGACCGACTTTCCGCCGGAGGATGATGCGCGGACGGATAGTGCGGAAAGCGGCGTTGAGGAGACCGTCGTTCGCGAGGTGCAGCAGGACATGCTCGAAGCCGAAGCGGCGTTCCGCCGCGCCCGCGATGCCGAGCGGACGATTGAGGAGGCGGTCGAAGTCCCCGTCCTGCCCGACGCGCAGCCCGTGCCGGGCGAGGCGCAGCGTCCGCTGGAGAAGGTGTCCGAAGCCGGAATCCCCGCGCCGGGCGACGCGAAGTAGGTCCGCCGCATTTCTTTCCAAAAAATATGCCACGCCTTATTGAATAACACCGCCGCTTTCCGTATACTTATGCGTAATATCTCTATTTATGGTATGTATTCCGTTGGAGGAACTATGACAATCGCTGAAATGCTTGATCAGAGTCTCATTCTGACTCTGTTGGGTATGGGAGTTGTCTTCAGTTTTCTGGTCATCCTCATCTGTTTCATGAATCTGCTGCGCGTAGTCGTTCATGCGTTCGGATGGGACAAAGAAGAACCGAAAGCTGAGGCAACAGTATCTGCGGCACCCGCCGTTGACCAGAAAGCAGTCGTCGCCGCAATCGCGACTGCCCTGCACGAGAAAAAGTAAGGAGTTACGAAAAATGGCTAAGAAAGTGAACATTTCTGAACTGGTTCTGCGCGACGCAACGCAGTCTCTGCACGCGACCCGCATGACGCTGGCGGATATGCTGCCAATTGCCCCCCAGCTGGACAAAATCGGCTACTGGGCGGCAGAAGCATGGGGCGGCGCGACATACGATTCATGTATCCGCTTCTTGAACGAGGATCCGTGGGAACGCCTGCGCAAGCTTCACGCGGCGATGCCGAACACCAAGATTATGATGCTGCTGCGCGGACAGAACCTGCTCGGCTACCGTCACTATGCTGACGACGTGGTGGACAAATTCGTGGAGTATGCCGCAAAGAACGGCGTTGACGTGTTCCGCATCTTTGACGCGTGCAACGACCCGCGCAACCTGGAGCGGGCGACCAAGGCGGCGAAGAAGACCGGCAAGCACGTGCAGATGGCCATTTCCTATGCGACCACGCCGTACCACACCAAAGAGATTTACGCCGACCTTGCGAAGACCTATGCGGATTTCGGGGCGGATTCAATCTGTATCAAAGATATGTCCGGCCTGCTCAAGCCGTTCGAGGCGTATGATTTGGTAAAGGCGATCAAGGCGAAGGTCGATTTGCCGGTGGAAATCCACTCGCACGCGACGACCGGGCTTTCCGTGGCGACGCTCCTGAAATCAGCCGAGGCGGGCGCGGACGTGCTCGACACGGCGATTTCCGCGATGGCGATGGGAACGTCCCACTCGCCGACGGAGACCGTGGTGGAGATGCTCAAGGGCACGGAATACGACACCGGCCTCGACATCTCCGCGCTGCTTGAGATTGCGGCGTATTTCCGCGACATCCGCAAGCATTACGCGTCATTGGAGTCAAAATTCCTGGGCGCGGACACGCGCATCCTCAAGTCACAGGTTCCCGGCGGCATGCTCTCCAACTTGGAAAGCCAGCTCAAGCAGCAGGGCGCGTCGGACAAAATGGATGCGGTGCTCAAGGAGCTGCCGCTGGTGCAGAAAGACGTGGGCTATGTCCCGCTCGTCACCCCGACTTCGCAGATCGTCGGTACGCAGGCGGTGTTCAACGTGCTGTTCGGCCGCTACGAGCGCATGACCGGCGAATTCTGCGACCTGCTCACGGGCAAGTACGGCAAAGTTCCCGCCGAGCCGAACCAGGATCTGGTCAAGAAGGCGCTGGAGCAGAACAAGATGGAACATGCTGTCACCGGCCGCCCGGCGGACAGCATCGCCCCGGAATGGGACAAGATGGTGGAAGAGGCAAAGGCGAACGGCGGCAACGGTTCGGTTGAGGACGTGCTGACCTACGCGATGTTCCCCAAAGTGGCGACGAAATTCTTCTCCGAGCGCGCCAACGGCCCGGTCGATGCGGAGAAGGCGTTCGGGCTGAAAGAGACCCCGAAGGCGGCGGGCAGCGCGAACGGCGCGTATACCGTTACCGTCAACGGCACGGCGTACAACGTGCAGGCGAACGGCGACAGCATCACCGTCAACGGCACGGCATACAACGTGGCGTTCGGCGCGGCGGGCGCGGCTCCTGCGGCGGCAGCCCCGGTCGCGGTCGGCGGCGCGGACGTGAAAGCCCCGGTCGCGGGAACGCTGCTCAAGCAGTGCCTGGCGAACGGCGCGAAGGTGACCAAAGGACAGACGGTCATCATCATCGAGTCGATGAAAATGGAGCTGGAGGTGAAGTCGCCCGAAGACGGGACGATCACGTACACCGTGCCGGCAGGAACGCAGATTACGGCAGGGCAGACGCTCGCCGCTATCGGCGGCGTGGTGCAGGCCGCTCCCGCACCTGCGGCGGCTCCGGCAGCAGCCCCGGTCGCGGCGGCACCGGCGGGCGGAAAACCCGTCAACGCGCCGGTCGCGGGAACGCTGCTCAAATATGCCGTCGCGGAAGGCGCGTCGGTCTCTGCGGACACGACGGTCATCATCATCGAGTCGATGAAAATGGAACTGGAAATCAAGGCGGGTGCGGCTGGCTCAGTGCACTTCCTTGCGGCGACTGGCTCACAGGTGACGGCGGGGCAGGCTGTCGCGGAAATCAAGTAGGGTAGACAGACCATGATTGATACACAGAAAGACTTCAGGAAAAAAGTTTTTGGCGTGACGCTCGCAATCATGGCGGTTGCCATGGTGCTGAGCGTGGGGACGAAAGCCCTCGCGCAGACGGCTGATGAGGGGGCAGTTCCTGCCGATTCAGCCGCCGCTATCGCTGAGGCGACGGCGGGCGACACGACGGTAGAGTCGCTTTTTTTGAGCGGGGCAGAAGCTGCCGCCGCAAATGAGGCGGACGGCGGCACGGGGCTTGACCGCGTGATTGTCGGCACGGAGAAGTGGGGCGAGGAACACAGCATTTCCGTCTCCCGCTTCTTGCAGAACATCGTCAAATCGACGGGCATTTATCAGATTGCCACGCAGAAACGGGTTGCGCCGAACGACAGCGGCTTCAAGGATAAGATTGAGGAGGCTCCCGAAAAGGACTGGGGCACCGCTCCGGGCTGGCAGTCGCTGATTATGATTGCCATCGGCTTCCTCATCGTGTACCTTGCGGTGGGCAAGGGATTTGAGCCGCTGCTGCTGATTCCGATCGGCTTCGGCACGATTCTGGTGAACATCGTGGGCGCGAGCATGGGCGACCTGCCCGACGGTATGCTCGCGATTATCTACCATGCGGGCGTGGGCAACGAATTCTTCCCGATGCTGATTTTTATGGGCATCGGCGCGATGACGGACTTCGGCCCGCTGATCGCGAACCCCAAGACGGCGATTTTGGGCGGCGCGGCGCAGTTCGGCGTGTTCTTCACGCTGTTCGGCGTGGCCGTGATGAATTTGTTCGGGCTGAACTACAACATCTTGCAGGCGTGCGCCATCGGCATTATCGGCGGCGCGGACGGTCCGACGTCGATTTACGTGTCCGGCAAGCTCGCCCCTGAGCTGATGGGCGTTATCGCGGTCGCGGCGTACTCATACATGGCGCTCGTCCCGATGATTCAGCCGCCGATCATGAAGCTGCTGACTTCCAAGAAGGAACGCCTGATCCGTATGCCGAACCCGCGCGCCGTCCCCAAAATGGAGAAGGTGCTGTTCCCGCTGCTGCTGCTGCTGCTGACGATCCTGCTGCTGCCGCCGGCTGCGCCGCTCATCGGCATGCTCGCGTTCGGCAACTTCGTCAAGGAAAGCGGGGCGGCGGCGCGCCTGTCAAAGACAATGGAGAACGAGCTGATGAACATCGTCTCTATCCTGCTGTCTTTGGGCGTCGGCTCACAGATGACCCCGGAGAAGATTCTGAACGCGGAATCGCTCGGCATCATCGTGCTTGGCCTGGTGGCGTTTGCCGTGGCTACGGCGGGCGGCCTGCTCATGGCGAAGCTGATGAACGTGTTCCTGCCGAAAGACAAGAAAATCAACCCGCTCATCGGCTCTGCGGGCGTATCCGCCGTTCCGATGGCGGCGCGCGTGGCGAACAAGGTCGGTCAGTCGGAAGACCCGATGAACTTCCTGCTGATGAACGCCATGGGACCGAACGTTGCCGGTGTTATCGGCACGGCGATGGCCGCGGGTGTGTTCATCGCAACCTATGGCGGG
>CAZSOK010000024.1:0-7752 GCA_964608445.1 uncultured Treponema sp.
AAGTGTCGTGGCGGTCGCTGTCGTCAACATTCGTCGTGTGCTATGGCAAGTAGCACAATGTGTGCGCCGTCTGTCAATTCGCGTGCAAATGTCCACGGCGACATTCTGTTCCGCAGCGCGTTCCCCTCTATGCGAATGCGGCGATTTGCGGTATACTGTGCTTTCAGATAGGAACTGAAAAATGAAAAGAACTGACATTAACAAGGTGCTGATTATCGGCAGCGGTCCGATTGTCATTGGGCAGGCGTGTGAATTTGACTATTCGGGGACGCAGGCGTGCAAGGCGTTGCGCGAGCAGGGCTACAAAATCGTGCTGGTGAATTCAAATCCTGCCACGATTATGACCGACCCGGTAATGGCGGACGCGACCTACATTGAGCCGCTCAACGTGGAGCGGCTGGCGCAGATTATCGAAAAGGAGCGGCCAGACGCGTTGCTTCCCAACCTGGGCGGCCAGACGGGGCTGAACCTTGCCTGCGAGCTGAACAAGGCGGGCATTCTTGACAAATACGGCGTCAAGGTGATTGGCGTGAACCTTGACGCAATCGAGCGCGGCGAGGATCGCGAGATTTTCAAGCAGACCATGCAGTCGCTCGGCATCGACACGCCGCGCAGCGACATCTGCCACACGGTGGAGGGTGCGGAGAAAATCGCGGCGGAAATCGGCTATCCCGTGGTGGTGCGCCCGGCATACACGATGGGCGGGCAGGGCGGCGGCTTCTGCTACAACGTGGAGGAGTTGCGCACGATCGTGTCGAACGGGCTTGACCTGAGCATGACGCGCCAGTGCCTGATAGAGGAATCCATTTTGGGCTGGGAAGAGCTGGAAGTTGAGGTCGTGCGCGACAGCAAGAACCAGATGGTCGCCATTTGTTTTATCGAAAATATCGATGCGGTGGGCGTGCATACGGGCGATTCGTTCTGCTCCGCGCCGTTTATGACGATTGACAAGGCTCTGGAAGAGCGGCTCAAGGCGATGGCGTTCAAAATCGTGGAGTCAATCGGTGTTATCGGCGGCACGAACGTGCAGTTCGCGCACAATCCCAAAACAGGTCGCGTCGTGATTATCGAAATCAACCCGCGCACGAGCCGGTCTTCCGCGCTCGCCTCAAAGGCGACGGGCTTTCCGATCGCGCTCATTTCCGCAAAACTTGCTTCCGGGCTGACGCTGGACGAGATTCCCTACTGGCGCGACGGCACGCTGGAAAAATACACGCCGGGCGGTGCGCCTGACGGCGATTATGTCGTCCTCAAATTCGCGCGGTGGGCGTTCGAGAAATTCCGCGGCGCGGAGGATTCGCTCGGCACGTCAATGAAAGCCGTGGGCGAGGTGATGGCAATCGGCAAGACGTTCAAGGAGACGTTCCAGAAGGCAATCCGCGGGCTGGAAAACGGTCGTCCCGGACTGGGCTTTGCGAAAGATTTCCACAAGAAATCCGCCGATGAGCTGTGCGAGATGCTCAAGACGGCGAGCAGCGAGCGTTATTTTCAGCTGTACGAGGCAATCCGCAAGGGCGTTCCGCTGGAAAAACTGCATGAAATTACCTATGTAAAGGAATATTTCTTGCAGCAGATGAAAGAGCTGGTCGATTTGGAAGAGGAGATGCTCAAGAATCCGGGGCGCGTTCCTGCCGACGATTTGCTCGTGCGGGCAAAAAAAGACGGCTTCAGCGACAAATACCTGAGCAAAATCCTGAAGGTGGCGGAAAAAGACATCCGCGCGCGCCGCAACGCGTTGGGCATTCGGGAAGCGTGGCTTGCCGTTCCCGTTTCCGGCGTGGAGAACGCGCATTATTATTATTCCACGTACAACGACACGGACAAATCGGCGGCTTCCGACAACAAGAAAAAAATTATGATTCTTGGCGGTGGACCGAACCGAATCGGCCAGGGCATTGAATTCGACTACTGCTGTTGCCACGCGGCAATGCAGCTCAAAGAAATGGGCTACGAGACGATTATCGTCAACTGCAACCCGGAGACCGTCTCCACCGACTATGACACGTCCGACAAGCTGTATTTTGAGCCGGTCATCACGGAAGACATCTTGCAGATTTATGAGAAAGAGAAGCCGCTCGGCGTTATCGTGCAGTTCGGCGGGCAGACTCCGCTCAACATCGCGCGTGAGTTGCAGGAAAACGGCGTGAACATTTTGGGCACGTCGATCGACGCGATAGATATTGCCGAAGACCGCGACTTGTTCCGCAAGATGATGGACAACTTGCAGATTCCCATGCCCGAAAGCGGCATGGCGGTCGATTTTGACGAGGCAAAGGCGATTGCGGACAAGATCGGCTACCCGATTATGATTCGCCCGTCGTTCGTGCTGGGCGGGCGCGGCATGGAAGTGATTTACGACGAAGGCACGTTGCGCGAGTACGTGGCAAAGGCTGTCGGCGTGACTCCCGACCGTCCGCTGCTGATTGATCGCTTTTTGAAAAACGCGCTTGAATGCGAGGCCGACGCGCTGGCGGACGGCACGCACGTCTACATTCCTGCGGTGATGGAACACGTGGAGCTTGCGGGCATCCATTCCGGGGACAGCGCGTGTGTCATTCCGCCCGTTTCTATCCGTGCGGAAAATATTGAGACGATAAAAGAATACACCCGGAAAATCGCGGAGAACCTGCACGTGTGCGGCCTGATGAACATGCAGTACGCCATTGAGAACGGCAAAGTCTACGTGATTGAGGCGAATCCGCGCGCGAGCCGTACCGTTCCGCTCGTGTCAAAAGTCTGCGACACGCAGATGGCGCGGCTGGCGACCCGGCTCATGCTCGGCGAATCGTTGCAGAGTCTCGGTCTTAAAGACAAGATAATTCCGTATTTCGGGGCGAAAGAAGCCGTCCTGCCCTGGGCGCGTTTTCCCGGCGTTGACCCGATTTTGGGGCCGGAGATGCGCTCCACGGGCGAAGTGCTCGGCATGGCGGAGACGTATCCGCTTGCGTTCTACAAGTCGCAGGAGGCTGCCGGCAGTGCATTGCCGCACGCGCCCGCCGCTTGGGAGAACAAAAAAGTGCTTATCTCGCTGAGCGACAAGGAAAGCCAGAAAGAGCAGGTGCTGACGATTGGAAAGACGCTTGCCGACTTGGGCTTTACGCTGTACGGCACCAAAGGCACGGCGGATTTCTTCGGCACGCACGGCATCAAGTGCGAGCTGGTGAACAAAATCGGCGGCGGCAGACCTGATGTCATCGACATGATTCTGAACAAGGAAGTCTGCCTGGTCATCAATACGCCCAAGGCAAAGCGCAACTATGCCGAAGACCGCAAGACGATCCGCAAGGCGTGTCTCAAATACAAAGTGCCGTACATCACGACGCTTGCGGGTGCGCTCGCGGCGGTGCGCGGCATTGCGGCGGTGCGGAACGGCAACGGCGGCGAAGGCGGCGTAAAATCGTTGCAGGCATACCACGCGATGATTCGCTAGGCGCGGCGCATGGTCGGTTTGCCGCGATGTTGACAAACCGATTGTGCCGCATTAGACTAATAGTCGGTAGTTTTCGTTCCGGGGAGGATGTTTCCGTCTGCGGAGCGGGATGTATGGGGAGCATATCGGATGCCTGCAACAGAAAAGGTGACCAAAGAACGGATTATCCGCGCGGTGCTTGATGCTGCGTTCGTCAAGAGCGTGGGCGGCACGTCGCTCGCAGATATTTCGGAAAAATTGGGAATCAAGAAAGCGTCGCTGTACAATCATTATGAGAGCCGCGACGCGATGATTGACGATACGGTTGCCTATTGCGGCGATACGTTGCGCAAAATGCGTTTTATTCCTGCGGACATGGCGGCGACGGCGCAAAAATATCCTGCCGAAACCGTACTCAAGGGCATTGCAAATCATTGGTTCAAACTGCATGGAAAAGAGCCGCTGTTGCAAGTGTTCGTCTTTCTTGAGAGCGAAAAGTATTTTTCCAATCAGGCTGCCGCAATTGCCGCAGAAATGCGCGAGGCGTTGATTACGCAGGGTGAAGTCGCGCTCAAAAGCCTTTCCGACGCGCAAAAGATTAGGCCGTTGGACGACACGGGCGCGCGGCAGTATGCGGTGCTGTTCGTGGGTGCGCTCCACGATGTGCTTGATTCGTACCTGACCGATAAAAAAGTGAGCATCCGCTCGAATCCTGAGATGGGTTCGGACACGCTGTTTGCTGCGCCTGCCGAAGAGCCTGATTGTGCCGAAATCGATGGCGTAATCGACCATTTCTGCGCATTGCTCAAACGCTGATTTTCGGTAGTAATTTTACCAGCCGTGCAGTATAATAAAACGTCAAAAACGGCAACTAACAGGGCGTTGCTGTTTTTGCCACCGCGTTTGCGTTGCAAACTCGCTTATTGATTGTCATTTCTCACTTCGTTGCGAAATGACTTTTTCAACGACTCCCAAATTTGACAATTTGCTCGTTGTTGAAAATTAAGGAACGTTTAAAATCCGCACTAAAATAGCGTGCGGATTTTAACTTCGAGTTTTTTCAAAACTCGTTTATTTTACTGCGATTTTTCGCCTCGCTGCAAAATCGCGTTTTCGACAATGAAAAAAGTTTCAACTTTTTTCATTGTCGAAAAATAAGGGACGATATGCCGCAACAGAATCGTTTTGAAAATCCGCTTATCGTTCAGAGTGACCGCACGTTGCTGTTGGACGTTCATGCGTCCCGTGCGGACGAATGCCGCAATGCGCTCATTCCGTTTGCCGAGCTGGAGCGTTCTCCCGAACATCTGCATACGTATCGCCTCACGCCGCTGTCGCTGTGGAATGCGGCGGGTGCCGGATTTTCTCCCGAAGATGCCGTGGCGGTGCTGCGCGAATTTGCCCGCTATGATGTGCCGCAGTCCGTGGAGCAATGGATTCGCGAGACGGCGGGGCGGTTCGGCAAGTTGCGCCTGATTCCTGCGCCGTCGGTTGCCGTGCCGTGCCGTCCGTCGGCAATCCTCGCGCCTGACGCTGAAAATGCGCAGGCGACGGAAATCGAAGCGGCGTATCTGTATTTGGTGACGGAAAGCCGCGCCGTGTTCAAGGAAATTGCAGCGAGCGTTCTGGTCAAAAAGCAGATGCTTACGAGCGTGCCGTATGTCGCGCCGCAGAAAAATGCCGCCGCCGTAAGCGATGACGAAAAGGCGTACTGTTTTTTGCTCGCGCTGACCGATCGCGGCACGATTAAGCAGGAACTGCTCAAAATGGGCTGGCCGGTCAAAGACGACGTGCCGATGAACGACGGCGAGCCGCTGGCTGTATCGCTGCGGACGACCGCGCGGAGCGGAAAGCCGTTTGCCGTGCGCAAGTATCAGGCAATGGCGGCGCAGGCGTTGGTGGGCAACAAAGGCGCGGGTACGGGATTCGGGACGATTGTGCTGCCGTGCGGCGCGGGCAAGACTATCGTGGGTATGCAGGTGATGGCATTGCTCCAGACAAGCACACTTATCGTCACCACGAACGTCAGTGCCGTGCATCAATGGATAGACGAACTTTTGGATAAAACCGACTTGACTGCTGATCAGATTGCCGAGTATACGGGTTTTCGCAAGACGATTCGCCCGGTCACGGTGGCGACCTATCAAATCCTTACCTGGCGGCCGGAAAAAGAAGGTCCGTACCCGCATTTTTCGCTGTTCAGGGAGCGCGACTGGGGGCTGATTATTTATGACGAAGTGCATATACTTCCCGCGCCCGTGTTCAGGGTGGTCGCCGAAATTCAGGCGGTGCGTCGCGTGGGACTGACGGCGACGCTCGTGCGCGAGGACGGCTTGCAGGGAAACGTGTTCAGCCTGGTCGGACCGAAACGCTACGACGTGCCCTGGAAAGACCTGGAGGCGGACGGCTGGATTGCGAGCGCGGAATGCGTGGAAATCCGCCTTGATTTGGACGGCGCGGCGGAAATCGAATACGCCGTGGCAGAGCCGCGCAAAAAACACCGCATCGCGAGCGAGAATCCCGCAAAATTTGCCGTGGTGCAGGAGCTGGTGCGGCGGTTTCCCGACGACAAGGTGCTGATTATCGGGCAATACCTTGACCAGCTGAACGAGATTGCGCGGCTGCTTTCCGCGCCGATTATCACGGGAAAAACGCCCAACGACGAGCGTGACGCGCGGTATGCCCAATTCCGTGCGGGCGACATCCGGGTGCTGGTCGTGTCCAAAGTGGCGAATTTTGCTATTGACCTTCCCGACGCGAGCATGGCGATTCAGGTGAGCGGCACGTTCGGCAGTCGGCAGGAAGAGGCGCAACGGCTGGGCAGGATTCTGCGTCCCAAAGAGCGTACGTCCCGTTTTTTTACGCTCATCACGCGCAACACTGTGGAAGAAGATTTCGGCTCGAACCGGCAGAAATTTTTGGCAGAGCAGGGCTACGCATATCGGCTGATCCGTTACAAGACGGCGGAGGATTTGGACGCGGTGGCGGGGGAGGGTGTCGCGCGGATTTCCCCCGTTGGAGATGACCGATGAAGCAGAACGACTTGCACATTCAGCGTATCATCGATTGGCGGGAAAGCATGGCGACGTTGCCGGACGCGTATTTTTTTGAGCTGATGCGGATGTATCTGGGGGAGGTGCGCACGCCGTACAACAAGACCAAGCTGATTGAGGAGCTGGGGGCGTTTTTGCGCAAGGAGGAGAACCGGCGGACGCTCGTGACGTTGCTGAGCGAGGACGACGTGCGGCTGGTGTGCGCGGTGTGGTTTATTCAGAACGCGACGCAGGAAAAAGTGGCGGCATTTTTTGGCGAGGAGCAGTCTTTTGCGGCGGTATACGAGCGGCTGCTGAATCTGGAGGAACGGCTTATTGTGTACCGGCACGATGACGCGGCATCGGGGAAGACGATTATCAGCGTGAATCCCATGCTGGAGGACGTGCTGTTGCCGTTTTTGCGGCAGTCGGTGCTGTTTTCGTCGCCGGTGGTCGCGGATTCGGACGCATGGCAGGGGGCGACGGTTTCGCCGGAACTGCTCGCGGCATACTGTTCGTTTTTGTCGGTGACGGGCGATGTGTGCAAGGCGGACGGGTCGTTCAAAAAACGGGCGGCAACGATGCTGGAATCGATTTTTCCGCAGAAATTGGCGGCGTTGCATCGCGTGACGCTTGCGTTCATCAATCTTTCGATTTTAAAGGACGATACGACGGGCTTTGCGCTTGACGGCGACAAGCTGGAGCAGTTTGCAGAGCTGGACGAAATCAGTCAGAGTGCGCTGCTGTGCGTGGCGGCGAACGGGCGGTTCAGCCGGAGCGGTCTGGTGCGGCAGGCGCAGTTGTTGCTTGCGGTGGCGGCGGGCGTTCCCGCGTCGGGGTATACGCGACCGCTTTTGTTGCGGGCGGCGTTTTTGGCGGCGGAAAAAGACGGCGACAGTTTGGATATTGCGCCGATCGGTCAGACGAGCCGATTTTCGTCGATGCTTTCCCGTTCCCGTGTCGTCGAAAGCAGGGGATTCGCGGGCGCAGATGCTGCTTCTACGGTTGACCGGCTGATTGACGATGCGGTGCTGGTCGGCATTCTTGCGGAAAAAGGAAAGACGGCGGACGGCGAGCCGATTTTTGTGTCGGGAAGTGTCCTGTCTGACGAGCCGCGTCCGCTTGACCCGCCGTTTTCCAAAGTGCTGAACATTGACGCAGGATTTACGGTGACGTTGCTTCCCGGTCTTCCGCTGCGCGCGCTCCTGTCGCTGATGTTGTTTTTGGATGTGGTGCAGTTTGACACGGCGGCGCAGTTTTCAATCAGCAAAAAATCGGTCATGCGGGCGTTTGATGCGGGTATGACCGCGC
>CAZSOK010000024.1:7852-11011 GCA_964608445.1 uncultured Treponema sp.
CTGCTTGAACGCATTGAGCGCAACATCATTCTGCATCCTGCGCAGTTGCGCGGCGACAGCGTTCGTCTGGAGCAGACGCAGGCGGGTGCGATGGATTTTTTTGGGAAAGTCCGCGTGATAGAGAACGCGCTCGATTCTGGTTCCATGGTGACGTTGGAATATGAAAATTCCGACGACCCGGCGGGTGCGGGTATCGTTATCGTGGGAAATCCGCTCGGCATGGAAAAGCACGACGGCGATTCGCTCGTTCGCGTGGAAGTGATTCCCGACCATGCGGAAAAATTGCTTTCCGTGGGAAAAGCCCGCTTTGTCAGGCGGATTCGCGGGAGCGTGCTGAAATAATCACTGCAAAAGCATATTGTCGTTGGTCACGTTTTTTATCGTGCGGAAACGCTGAATCAGTGCGTCCATGGTCAGCTTGGATTTTTCTTCCGCGTCGATGTCAAGCAGAATCGTGCCGCTGTCCATCATCAGCAGGCGGTTGCCGTAATCGAGCGCGTGCTGCATGTTGTGCGTGACCATCATCACGGTAAGCCCGTAGTCGCGGGCGAACTGGAGCGTGAGCCGCATGACGATTTCCGCGTTGGTGGGATCGAGCGCGGCGGTATGTTCGTCGAGCAGGAGCAGGTCGGGCTTGCTCATCACTGCCATCAGCAGCGTAAGTGCCTGCCGCTGTCCGCCGGAAAACTGGTCAACGTTGTCGCTCAGGCGATTTTCCAGCCCCATGTTCAGCACGGCAAGCTGCTCGCGGAAACGCGCGCGCATACGGTTGTTCAGGCTGATGCGCAGCCCTTTTGCACCTTTTTTGGCGCAAATCATCATGTTGTCTTCAAGGCTCATCTTGCCCGCCGTTCCCAGCAGCGGATTCTGAAAAATGCGCCCGATGTACCGCGCCCGTCGGTATTCGGCATCTTTGGTGATGTCCTTTGCGTTGCCGTCTTCGTGGCGGTCAAGCAGCAGTCGTCCGTTCGTCGGCAGAAGCGTTCCCGCAA
Organism: uncultured Treponema sp.; assembly: GCA_964608445.1. Classification (GTDB taxonomy): domain Bacteria; phylum Spirochaetota; class Spirochaetia; order Treponematales; family Treponemataceae; genus Treponema_D. The sequence continues at coordinate 8,845 of CAZSOK010000024.1, forward strand.
TCACGTTGTACAAGGTCGATTTTCCTGCGCCGTTCGAGCCGATGACGGTGATAAAATCGCCCCGCCTGATGTCCAGATTGATGTCTTTGAGCGCGTTGTTTTCGTCCGGCGTGTGCGCGTTGAACGTCATGCCGATATGCACAAGCGTCAGCATAGTGTGTCTCCTCGTGCCGTTTTGGGCGTTGCCTTTGTGTTCATGCGTCCACGTTCCCCGGTCGTTTTAGGTGCGCTTTGATCCAGCCCGTCACGTCCGTCTGGCTTACAATCAGGCAGACGATAATCAGCAGCCCCGTAATCAGTTTGAGGTCGTTGCTGTTCATGCCGATTGTGTAGCCGTAACGGCGGGCGAGGAACATCAGTGCGCGGTACAGGATTGAGCCGAGCAGCACGCGCACCGTCTGTACGGCGATCTTGTTGGACGACAGGATGAATTCGCCGAGCATGAGCGAGGCCAAGCCGGAAACGACCACGCCCGTGCCGCTTCCCACGTCGGCGAACCCGGCGTACATGGCGAACAGTGCGCCGCTCATTGCCGCAAGCCCGTCGCCAAAACAGATGCCCACGCCGCGCACGAACCGCACGTCCACGCCCTGGCTGGTCACCATCTGCGGATTTGCGCCGAGCGCACCCATCGTCAGTCCAAAGTCCGTGCTGAAAAACACGTTGAGCAGCACCATGAGTATGCCCACGAACACGAGCAGGAATGCGACAATCGTCCAGTCGCCGCTCAGGCCGTTCGCGCCCGCCCATGCCGTCAGCCGGGAAAATATCGTGGGAATGCGCAAAAACGACACGTTCGCGTGGTTTGCCATGACGCGCAGGTTGACGGAATAGAGCATCGTCATCATAAGGATACCGGCGAGCAAATCGGGAATGCGCAGTTTGGTGTAGATGAGCGTGGTGCACAGCCCCGCCACGCACCCCGCCGCAAATGCGACCAAAAGTCCCAGGCTTGGCGCGATGCCGTGCGTTAGACACGCCGCAAGCACGCACGCGCCGAGCGGAAACGAACCGTCCACCGTCATGTCGCAGAAATTCAGCACGCGGAACGTCATGAACACGCCCAGCACCATGATGCCGTAAATCAGGCCTTCGATTAAAATTCCCGAAATCATCGCCGTTTATCTGACTGTCAGTTCGCCGTTCTCAAAAATCATGTTCGCCTGTGCGAGCAGTTCGTCGCTGAACGTGATGCCGCAGTGCTTTGCCGCGTCCAGGTCGAGCAGCAAGTCGCTGTCGCTCGGCTCGGTCATAAAGCGCACGGGAAGATTCTCCGGCTTTGCGCCGTTCAGAATCTGCACGCACATTTCGCCCGTCGCGCGTCCCGCCTTGTAATAGTTGAAGCCGCTCGCCATCAGAATGCCGCCCGCCTGTGCGCCCGTCACGTCCGCGCTGAAAATCGGCTTTTTCGCGTTGCCGAACACCTGCACCAACGACGCGAGCGCACTGAATACCGTGTTGTCCGTGGTCAGGTAAATGCCGTCCACGCGGTCAACGATCGCCTCTGCCGCCGCTTTTACTTCTGAAGAATTCGTGATTGCCTGCGTCACCAGCTGCAATCCCAGCTGCTTGCACGCGTCCTGCACCAGGTTGAGCGAGCTGATAGAGTTGCCTTCGTTGCTCGTGTAAATGTAACCGAGCGTCTTGATTCCCGCCACGTCCTGAAACAGCGCGATGTGCGCCTCCGTGTCCACAAAATCGCTCATGCCGGTCACGTTGCCTTCGCCGTGCTCAAGCGTTGTCACCAGCCCGGTCGAAAGCGGGTCGGTCACCGTGCCGAACACAATCGGAATGTCCTTAATCGTGTTTGCCAGCGCGAGCGCAACCGGGGTCGCAATGCCCACCGCTAAATCCACGCGCTCGTCCTTGTACTTTGCCGCAATCTGCGCCGCCGTGTTCACGTCGCCGTTCGCGTTCTGCAAATCGTAGTTCACGGCAAACCCCGCCTCGTTAATCACGTCAATAATGCCGCGTTCCACGTCATCAAGCGCGACGTGCTGCACGATTTTTGCGATGCCGATTTTCTTTGCGCCGTCCGCGCCCTTTTTGCTGCACCCGGCAAACGAAACAATCACCGCCACAGCCGCCACCAAGCCAATCAATTTCTTCATGTCGAATCTCCTTCCGTTATATTACTATGCAAAGAAACAAAACACAAGCGATTTTC
>CAZSOK010000024.1:11111-17260 GCA_964608445.1 uncultured Treponema sp.
CCTTCCGTTATATTACTATGCAAAGAAACAAAACACAAGCGATTTTCCGGTTTGCGCGGTACTTTTGGCGGGGAAAGGTCTCGCTTGAAATTTCGTGCATCCGACCTCGTTGCGAATGCCCCTCGGTCGCACTAGGCTGGGCATACGGACGGACATATTGCAAGGCTGAATTTTGAAATAAAAAAGACCTCGGTTTTATACGAGGTCTTTTTTGTTATTCGTTTGGTGTCAGCGTTTTTTTCCTTCTGCATATATTGCAAAACTTCCGCTTTGCTTGCATTCGACTTTGACATAAAGATATTGTGAAAGGAGATATGAACAGGATTTCCCCCAAAGCCCATTGTCTACATTGCTTGCATAAATGGTTCCGGTTTGATTATAGTATGTTGCTACAACATCGCTTGAGTATAAACTTGAATCACCATCTTTATCCAAAAAACAAATGGTATAAGTATACTGCGATGATGATGACTGTGGAGCATACAGCCTAAACCAATAAACGTTGCCGGCAGATACATTTCCCTTAATCGCATTTCCTGCTCCAAGTGTCAACTCTTGATATGTTGTCGGCGGAGTCCAACTCGCTGCGGCTGTCTCTGTAGTTGCATAATCATATACGGAATATCCGCTTGTTGTCGTGCTGTTGGCGGCTTGTACCCAGAAATAGTATTTCGTGTTCGCTTTCAATCCTTTTACGGTCGTAGAAGTCGATGTCGTTCTGCCAACCGAGGATGCCGTAGAAGATGATGAATATTCTGATACATATACATAGTATGAGGTCGCACCGCTGACGGAATTCCATGATAATTCGACTGTCGAAGATGATGCCGCAATTGCAGTCACTCCAGTTGGTGCGGAAAGTGTCGTTGTCGTCGTGCTAGAACTTCCGCTAGAAGATGTTGTCTTTGTCGTCGCATAAGCACAAACCGAATAAACACTCTTTGTTGTGCCGTTTGTTGCCTTTATCCAAAAGTAATATTTCGTATTTGCTTTTAGTCCTGTTGCAGTTGTGGAAGTTAATATTGTAGTATTAAGCAAAGAGGCGGAAGAGGAATACAAATACTCTGAGTAATAGACTTGATATTCTGTCGCGCCGCTGACAGAATTCCATGTCAGTTTGATGCTCGAAGATGATGTCGCAGTCGCTGTCAGCCCAGTTGGTGCGGAGAGCGTTGTCGTGCCGGAGTTTCCGCTTTCAGAATTGTTCTCGCTAGAAGAAGCGTTGTTCGAGCTTGCGTCCGAACCAGTTCCACTAGAAGAACCGCCGTTTCCTCCCCCGGTGTAATAATTATCTCCGCCGCCCCCTGATTCCTGCGAACCTTCGTCGCCACACGATACGAAAAGGGCTACGGAAATCAGCATCGCTACCGAAAACATCATGGCAAAAAGTCGCTTCATAAAATACTCCTTGAGCCTTGCATGTCAAAGCTGTCGTGAAAGATGATGAAATGCACTACAAATAGCGTATTTCATGTTAGATTAAACGTTATTTGTAGGTTTGTCAATCAATTTATACGCACAATGAAGTATTCTTATCCAATTATGGATTCAGTATTTCGGGAAACGTTGCGCTCGGAGCTTGATTTTCAGGACATTAAAGTGAAAGAACTTGCGATGAGGACGGGAATTTCGCAGCGGACGCTTGAAGGCTATTTGGGCGCGCGCGGCTCGATTCCGCCTGCCGATGTCGCCGTGAAAATTGCGCAAGTTCTGAACGTGTCCGTCGAATATTTGGTGACGGGCGATTCGGAGCAGAATGCCAAAAGCAAGGATGTTGCGGGCGGTTGTCTTGCCGACGAGATTTTCGGGCTTCCCATGGGAAAAAAGCAGCTGCTCAAAGAATTGCTCGCCGTTTTGCAGAAATTTGACGTTGCCCGAAAGTCGCAGGCAGAATGACTGCTGCCACTCCCCAGGGCATTCTCTCCGCCGCGTTGGGCAAAATTCGGTCAGCGGACGATTTCGGCTCGTTGATTTAAACCGAAATAAAAGATAATATACAGACAGATTCCGTTTCAACGGATTTTTATAGGACTTCCAATATGAAGAAAACTGCGATGTTGTTTGCCGCCGTGCTGACTGCGGCATTTCTTTTTGTCGGTGCGGGTTGTTCGAGCATGGGGAAGGCGGTCACCGATTCTACCGCAGGCACTTGGTACAAGTACAACGGTTCGGCAACGGCGACTGCCTCTACGGCTTCTGGCTTGGCGAATTTTTCGGATATGTACATATATTACGACAGCAGCACGGAAACCCTGCGCGTCGTTGCGACTTCAAGCGCGGCCGTCGCCTCGCTTTTCTATATTTCGTATGACAAAAGTATTTCCAGCACGATGTGGGTCGCTGGCGCGGTCGCATTGTACAGCAAAGTGACCGCCGCAAACGACCCGACCCGCGGCAAGACGCAGATTGGCACGAACGTCAACTGGGGCAACATCGCCGCCGAAGGCATCGTCAATTTGCTGCTGAAATAAGCTGCTGTCGTACACGAACGCCGTCATTCCGACGGCGTTTTTTTTTCGGCGTTTGCAATTCCCCGCAATCTGCGCTACACTGCTCGTATGCATTTCCTTGAACTGAACGACGTGAGTTTTTCGTATCCTGCCGTGCCGGGCGACACCGACGAGAACGGCAAGCAGATTGTGCCGCCCGCATTGTGGGAACACGTTTCTTTTGCGCTCCCCGGCGGCTTTGTGCATTTGGTCGGACCGAACGGCTGCGGAAAAAGTACGTTCCTGCTGCTCGCGAGCGGGCGGCTTGCGCCTACGACCGGCAGCGTTTCCCTGCTCGGTAAAAATCCGCATACGTTGCGCGAGGAGCAGCGCAATCTGCTCGCGTCGTTTATCTATCAGAATATGGAATTTGACACGGACGAAACGGTCGCGGCGTTGCTGGGACACGTGTACGCGAACGGTGCGCTCAAAGGCAACGCCGCCGCAATCCGTGGCGGACACGACGACCTGCTCGCAGAAACGATCGCTGTTTTTGCGCTGGACGGCGTGCTGGGGCATCCGCTGACGGGTCTGAGCAAGGGCGAAATTCAGCGCGTGCTGCTCGCGTTCAGCATACTGTACGGGAGCGCGTCGGTTTTTATGGACGAACCGATGTTTGCCATGGAACCGGCACAGAAAGAAACGTCGCTTGCCTATCTGCGCGATTTCGTGCGGAAGACAGGCACGACCATCTATCTTTCCATGCACGAGCTTGACCTGACGCGCAAATATGCGGAAAAAGTCCTGCTCATGTATCCCAACCACGACATGGATTTGGGAACGCCGCAGGAAGTGCTGACCGATGCCGATTTGGAAAAAGCCTACGGCGTTCCGGCGACCATGCTCAAAAGCGGCGAAGCCTACACGCGCGCCCACCTCAAAGAGATGAGCGACCTGCTGAAAAACCGCGCCGAATAAAATCAGAACGGTGCTTCGTCGGGATTCCGCGCGGGCTTGATTTCTAGTCCTGTCAGCGTGGCGATTTTTTCGCAGTCGTCGTCGCTCAGCACAAAATCGAACACGCGTGTGTTTTCGGCGATGCGCTCGGCGGTCACGCTCTTGGGAAGCGGCAGGTAGCCCCGCTGCAAACTCCAGCGGATACAAATCTGCGCGATTGAGCGTCCGTACTTGTGCGCCAGCTCCCGCATGAACGCGTTGGAGAAAATGCCGCCCGTGCCGAGCGGACTGTACGCTTCCAGAATCATGTTGGCGCGGGCGCAGTAGTCCACGAGCGCGTCCTGCGTCTGCCCCGGACACAGCTTAATCTGGTTTACCATCGGCGCGACCTTTGCCGTCTTCATCAGTTCAGTGATGTGCCTGCCGTAGAAATTGCTGATGCCGATTGCCTTGATCTGCCCCGCCGCATACGCCTCTTCCATCGCCTGCCATGACTCCGCGTTCTTCTGCGCCCAGCAGTCGCGGAATTTGAGCGGGTTCGGCCAATGGATTAGGTACAGGTCGATGTACGAAACGCCGAGCAGCTGGAGCGATTTTTTGATGGCGGCTTGGGTCGCCTCGTAGCCGTGGTCGTCGTTCCACAGTTTGGTGGTGAGGAAAATATCCTCGCGGCGCACGTTGTGTTCCCGGCAGAAATCCCGGATCGCCGCGCCCACGCTTTTTTCGTTTCCGTAAGCCGCCGCCGTGTCAATGTGACGGTAGCCGCTTTGCAGCGCGGTCATAACGGCGTTGTAAGCCTCGTCGCCGTCCGCTGACTGCCAGGTGCCGAATCCAATGCACGGAACGCGCACGCCGTTTGCCAGCGTGAATGTGTCGGTGGGTGAAGAAAACTGCATGATGGCCTCCTTTCGTCCGCAAAATGCCGCGCAAATCGGCACCGCGACGACAAGATAGTATACCACAAAACCAAGATTTTTCCATGCTGACAACAAGAATTTGTTGCTGGCGGGGACTTTTTGGGAACGGGACGGGGCAGTCGGCAAAACACGTCGGTTCGTGCGCGGTAGATTTTTTTCCGCAGGAAAGCTAAAATGACAGGCACGACGACAGCGCACCCGCGCGACCTGAAGCAGCGTCCGCGCAATGTCGGGGACACTTTCCCTCAGGTCGGGGAGGCGTTCCTTTACATCGGGGAAACGCCGCCGACGTGCGGAACGGGTTGCCGGCGGTGCTGGAGGGAGATGGTATTGGTATGAATATTTGTCTGTTTGCTCCGGAAGAGATTGCGCGTCCGCTGTGCCGGAACGATGAGCGCACGGAACATATCGTGAAGGTGCTGCACAAGCGCGCGGGCGATTCGTTCGACGCTGGCATTATCGGCGGGCAGTCGGGCATCGCGACGATCACGAAGATTGTTCCTCCCGGCGAGCCGGATGCGGGCGCGGTTCATTTTTCGTTCGTGCCGACCGGCAGCGGCAAACCGCTTTTTCCCCTCACGATGATTGTGGGATTTCCGCGTCCCATTCAGTTGCGCCGCCTGCTGCGCGACGTGGCGGGCTTGGGCGTTCGTGCCGTGCATCTGACGGGAACGGAACTGGGCGACAAGTCGTACCAGAAAAGCTCCGTGGTGGAAAAAGGCGCGGCGTACAAAATGCTCCTTGACGGCACGGCGCAGGCGGCAAGCACGCACGTTCCCGCATTGCACGTGCATACGACGCTCGCGGAATGCATTGCCGCCGTCCAGGCAGAATCGACCGCTATGCTGGAAGTTGCTCCCGCAAAAATCGCGCTCGACAACGTGCGCCCCGCAACCTCGCTCCGCGCATTTTTGACCGGGAACGCGTCCTGTCTGCATCATGCCGTCGCCGCAATCGGCAGCGAGCGTGGCTGGACAGACCGGGAACGCGCTTTCTTGGAGCAGAACGGCTTTGTGCGCTGCGGCATGGGCGACCGCATCCTCCGTACCGAAACCGCCGCCACCGTCGCGGGCGCGCTCATTTTGGACGCAATGGGCAAATTGGGGTGTCAGTGCGGTTTGCCTGTAGATTATCCTTATTCATAATGCGTCCACATACGCAATACTTGAACGGTTTTTTCACTTTCGTAGACTTTATAAATAAGGCGATGCTGTATATTGATTCTGCGCGAGTAAAAACCGAGCAAGTCGCCGACAAGCTTTTCGTAAAGCGGCGGATTTTGAAAAGGATTTGCGGAAAGAATTTCAAGCAATTCAATAACTTTGCTTTTTAGACCGCATTCTTTTATTTTTCTTGAGTCCTTAACCGCTTGCTTTGCGTAAACAATTTGCCACATCTACCAATCCAGTTTGTCTGCGCATTCAGACAGAGGTTCTTTTGCGCCCTCAATAATACTTTCCTTCATTCCACGGATAGAAGAAAGGTACAGCGTTTCCTGAATGGCATTCCAGTCTGATTCCGAAATGAGAACAGCATTGTTCCTTTTTCCGGAAATTACGACCGGGGTGTGAGAAGCATTTGTTTCATCAATAAGCTTGTAAAGGTTTGACCTTGCAGCACTTGCCGTTAATACAGCCATATACACCTCCTAATTTATAGCGTACGATATGTTGTACGAGAAGTCAAGATTGAAAATCCGCACTAAAATTACATACGGATTTTATTATAAAGCACAAGAGCGACATATAATGTCGGGATAAAAAATTTTGTATTTTATTATTGCAGTGATTTTTGTCTGCTTTCTTTTCCCATAGCGCAAGCGCGTATCTTCTGCTATAATCATCGT
>CAZSOK010000025.1:0-16721 GCA_964608445.1 uncultured Treponema sp.
TTCCTGCCGTAAGCCGTTTGTCAAACACGAACGAAAGCGGCTCTTTCCTGGCTGTCTTTGACTTGACAAATTGCGTGACCACCTTTATCTGGTACGTGCCGTCGGCAAGCGTTGTCGGCACGACGCACGCCAAACGGCTCGACGAGTTTGTTCCCATCTTGCCCTCTTCAAGCTTGACGCTCTTTGTCTCGTCATCGACATTCATGAAATACAGCCCGACGGATTCGTCACTCCCCTTAATCGCAAGGTTGCTTCCCGTTATCTCAAGGAAGCCGCCCCTCGTGAGGCAGTCGGAGCCGCCGGATTCCAAGTCATGGACATCGGCGATTTGCGGCTTTGCGCAGTTGCCTTGCCTTATGACGACATCAAGCTCCGCGAGGTGGCTTTTCACGCTCTTGCTTGAGCGGAACGCCATGTCTATGGAGTGCCTTTCGGAGCTGAACGTGTCGTTCTCTGTCTCGAATGTCCCGGCGATTTTTGGGCTGTATATGCCAAGCCCGCCGTCAACGCTGCAGCTGTTCGACACGCGGTCGAGTATGGCGCTGTTGATGTTGTTCCAGATTTCGACAATCTGTTCGGCGCTCATGCCGTTGTTCACGCCCGCCACAATCATATCTGTCGCGATGTCTTCCATCGAAAGCCTCGTCCTGCCGACAGGCTTTGCGAAGAAAGTCTGCCTGCCGTCGGCTTCGCGGCGCATCGCATTCGGATACAGGGCAATCGGGAGACTGCCCGACTTATGCTCAACTGCGTGAGTTGACAATGTGTTAATGTTCATACAATTTCTCCATTAACTGATGAATTGATATTTCTCATAATAAAATATTCTCGCATTTGTACTGGAATCATTTTCCAGGGGATTCAAGGTCTCGCATATAATTTGTATATGCTGCCTTGCTCGATATGTCGTTCCTCTGAAACGTGTATCTCTTGAAAGATACAGTCTTTCAGGACTTTGGCCGCATTTTCCTGCCGGCCAGGCAGGGGCTTACACAATCAAAATGGCTGCCTCCTTGAATAGCTGATAGTAGGTTTCTTTACCAAAACAACTCTCTGCTTTTTTTCTTTGAGCCTCACGCTGAATGCGGGGAGTTCCTTTGTCTCGAATTTTTCGGGATATTTCTGTATTTCGGTTTTGAGCTTTACGCCGTAAGGGAGTTTTGCGCCGAGCATCATCTCGATCGTTTTGCCAAGATGGGCGACAAGAACCCAGCCTTCCCCGTCTTGCTTGTAAGTGTTTGTTATGGCTCTTTCGATGTCCATCGCCGTGATCGCTTCGGAAGCCCTTTTTGCCGCGAATGCCGGCCTTGATGCCACAATAGAACCTTCCGTTCCTTTTTTGTCGGCCGGTTTTTCTGTGGCCGTAAAGACCGCCTTTGCGTCGGAATCCACTCTTTCCTTGAGCAGGCTCTCCAGGCTGATTACTTTTTCCGCCGCCTCAAGAAGCCCTTGCGATGCTCTGGTCGTGCCGAATGGGGTTGAGAAGTCAAAGTAGATGATGAGGGTGCGTACTCCTTCCGTGGAAAGTCCCTGCACGAGGGGGACCAAATCACCGTCGCCCGCTACCAAAACGAGCCAGTCGAAACGGTCCTCAATCTTTGAAGTGTAGAAGTCCTTTGCCACGCCGAATACAAGAGACGTGTCCACAGCCTCTTCCTTGTAGGCGGGTTTTCCGTCTTTTGATTGCGCTGAACGCAACGGAAGCGATATGCGCTGGACTCCTGACGTTTCAAGCGAGTGATAGTAGGGAAAATTCTCTTCGTCAAATTCAGGGTTTGTGCCGATAAAGAACACTTTCTTTGTGAATACGCATCTTTTTCCGTCTGCCTTTTTTATGACAGATGACGCATAGTCTTGCAGTTTGTCCCAGTTGATTGAGTATGAAATTGAGTCAATGCCTTTGGACAAATGGTCATATATCTTCCTTCCGTAGCTGCCGTCAACTACGAATTGAATCCTTGTCAGTTGTTCCATAAAAATCTCCTTAAAATTTTATGTCAGTCCGATATAAGCGAAATGTCTTATATGAGGTTGTTGATACAAGTAAGGATATGTACATGATTACAGGCGTAACCATGATTATGTCAAAGAACTCGAATCGCAAGAGAATATTCCCGCGCCTCTCATTTTCATAGTAATAACGCGTTAAAGAAAAGTCAAGCAAAAAAGTCGTTTTTCGCGGCAACTTTCCTGCCCAAAAAATGCCGCTCCGGCAGGTGTCTTGCCCGCTTGTGAGTGAGGCATCGGATCGGTATGTACAGGTGTTTCTCATACTACGCTTCAGCAAACACGCCATATCCCCTCAAAACGCGGTTTACAACATACGCGTTATCTGCTATAATACTAAACAGTATAATATGAAAAAGCCTTTGTTAGCATCGTCATTGCTTTCCGCGGATTTTTCCGACCTCGCCGCCGCCGTCAGGCAGATTGAGGAAAAAAAGGGGAGCGCCGTGCATATCGACGTGATGGACGGGCAGTTCGTGCCGCAGATAAGTTACGGGCAGCCGGTCATCCGCTCGATCCGGGGGCTGACGGCGTTGCCGTTCGACGTGCACCTGATGGTGGAGCGTCCCGACGCAATGGTCGATTCGTTTGCGGAGGCGGGCGCGGACTGGATTACGTTTCACCTTGAGGCGGCCACGCACGCCCACCGGCTCGCGCGGCATATTCGGTCGCTGGGGAAGAAGGCGGGGGTCTCTGTCGTGCCGTCCACGCCCGTTTCCCTGCTGGAGGAGCTTCTTGACGAGGTTGATGTCGTGCTGGTGATGACGGTCAATCCGGGGTTCGGCGGGCAGGAGCTTATTCCGGCGTGCGTGCGGAAGATCGCGCGGCTCGCCGCTTTGCGCGCGGAGCGGGGCGGTCGTTTTCTTATTTCGGCGGACGGCGGGGTGAACGAACGGACGGCGCAGGCGGTTGCGGATGCCGGTGCGGATATTCTGGTATCCGGATCCGCGTTTTTCAGCGGCTCGCTTACGGGGGATTTCTAGGATATGAGAGCATACGGGGTTTGCATGGCGCTGCTTGCCGCTCTGGCGGTCACGCCGCTGTGCGCGCAGCGGGTGTCCGCGTCTTCGGATCGGGCCGACGCGCTGATGTCGGGCTACGAGGCGTACCGCAACGAGGACTGGACGAGCGCGATGTTCTTTTTCCGCAAGGCGGTTTCCGTCTCCGATGCCGCGACCGACGAGACCTGGTATATGCTCGTCATGAGCGAGGTCTTTGCGGGCGAGTACCGGAACGCGCTCGACGACTGCGACTCGTTCCTGCGCCAGTTCCCGTTCAGCCTGTACGTGCCGTACATTCTGTACCAGCGCGGAAAAAGCCAGCATTATCTGCGACAGAACGAGAACGCCATATTGACGCTCAGCGAGTTCTGCCATCAGTATCCCGACCACAGCCTGTATGCGTCTGCGCTCTATTGGATTGCCGAATCGTTCTATGCCGAATACAATTATGACGCCGCGCGCGCGCTGTACGAGCGTATCGTGACGGATTTCCCGCGCGACACTAAGGTGGGGGCGGCGCAGTACCGCATTGACGCGATCGATCAGAAAGGCAGGGAGGCAAAGCTCCTGTACCTGCTCAAGGTGACGGGCGAGGAGAACCTTGCCGCCCGCGAGGAGTACGAGCGGCAGCTCAGGGTCTATGCGGCGGAGGACAAGCTCGGCTTGCAGCAGCGTCTGGTTGACGCGCAGAGACGCATTGCCGAGTTGGAGGACGCGCTGGCGAATGATAAGAGCGACGCGCCTGCCGTGGACGGAGCGGACGGCATCCATGATGTCGTGTCGTCGGATCGTGTTGACGGGCAGTCTCCGTCGGCAGACCCTGACGTGGAGTCGCTCAAACGCAAGGCGCGCCAGTTGCAGTATATGCTTGACGAGCACATAAAGACCGGGGACGCAAAATGATACGACGGATGGCAATGCTTTTCTGTGCGGCAGGGGTGCTGGCGGCATGCCGCACTGCGGATGCCGGGATGCGCGATATGGGGCAGCCCGTGGGGACATACCATGCGGCGGCGGACACTGAGCCCGTCCTGGAAGAGCAGGAGGCGGCGGCACGGCGTGCCGAAAAAGAGGCGGATAAAACTGACGCGCCTGAGGTGCGCCGCAACAGGGAGCGCATGGACGAGTATCTCGGCATCATGTACACGCCGGAGCGGAATCTCACGCTGGAGAGCGAAAAGGTGCGCGTCGTGCTGCGCGGGAAGGCCGGTACGTTCAATATCTATGCCGTTGACGAGAAGGGCAAGGGAATCCCGATTTTCTCTCCGACGGATGACGCGATGGCGACGTTCTTTTCCGTCCTCGTCGGCAAGCGGGAATACCGGCTGAACCGCGCGGCGAGCGTTGAGCGGCAGGTGCGGCGGACGGCGGACGGCGGTCAGATCGCCTATGCGCTGGATCGTCAGTTCCAGGCCGTGCTGGATTTTTCCCTGCTTTCTTCGGTGACGGGCGGCGAGGCGGACATCGTGAGGATAATCGTCTATACCACCAACCTTGCCAAGAGCCGGCAGACGCTTGCCGTCCGCGCCGTGCTGGACACGGTGCTGGGCGAAAGCCAGCCGTATCATTTTGTCACGGCATCGCACGACCGAATCTACGGCGAGAAGCAGTTCACGCTGTTCAGCCGCGACCGTTTTTTTTATTCGGGCGACGACAAGACGACCGCGCAGTTCCTTGTTGAGGGCAAGACGATGCAGCCGCCGCAGATGGTTTCGTTTGCCGGCCGCGATACGCTGACGGACGGGCCGTGGTTCCCGGTGATACAGGAGGAGAAGAGTTTCAGCAATATCCGCGCGTACAGCAATTCGGCGGTCGGCATCAACTGGCAGTATTTCAGCGTCGAGCCGGGGGAGACAAGCCACGTCACGTTCTATATCGCCGTCGGCACTGACCGTGAGCCGCCCAAAGGAGCGCAGTTCGTGGATTCGCTCGTGGACGAGTCCCTCGGCGTGTCGTCGGAAGACCCGGACGGCGAGGCTGACCCGGACGTTCCTGAGGTGAGCGAATCCAAGTTCGATCCCGCCTATATCCAGAACCTGATTGACCGCATCAACGCGCTCAATTCGGATTCTCAGTACGTTGACCGTGGGGCTGTCCGCCAGCTGAACGCGGAGCTTGACGCAATCCTTGCCCGCATGAGGCAGTTGAACCGGCAATGAAAAAATCTGCTCTGGCGACCGCGCAGTCGCTGCTCAAACGTCGTGCTTTTTCCAAGGCGATAACCGTCCTTGAGGCATCGGCGGAGAATTATCGCGATAATTTCCTCTATTATCTGACGGCGGGCATTGCGTGCCTGTATATGGGCGATTTCGGCAACGCGGGCAGTTACTTCAACCAGGCGCGCAAGATTCGCACGACCGAGGCGAACCTGCTGCTGGGGCAGGCGGTGCTGTACCTGCGCCGCGGAGACACGGAACGGGCGATTCAGTATTACCTTGACGTGCTCGACCGTGAGCCGGAGAACAAGATCGCCAAGTCTGCCATGGAATTTATCCGCGAGCAGGGCAATTACGAGACGATCTGCGATTGGGTGGACAGCGGAAAAATCCAGCGTTTTTATCCGCCGCTCGGCGTGAACCCTGCGACGGTCACGCGCGTCGTGCTTTCGCTGCTGGCGGGCGTGTTCATCGGCATGTGCATCGTCCATGGCATCAGCCTGCGGCATTTTGTGCCGTCTGGCGACCGGTACGACCTGACCCGGTTTGCGCTTTCGTATGACGACTTGAAGAACCTGCATGAGAAAGATGCGACGGGGAGCGTGTACCGCTATATCCTGAGCGACGCGGAGTTGCAGGCGGCGCATGACAATGCCCTGCGCTATATCCAGGATTACCGCGACAATGCCGCGCTCGTTGAGATTAACCGTATCCTGCACTCCAACGCGTCCGAGCCGCTGCGCCGTGATGCGGGCGAGTTTATGACGTATCTGGAAGAGCCGACGTTCGACACGCTGACGGACAATTACGGCTACCGGCAGGTTGCTGCCGACCCGGTGCTGTATGTGGGATGCTGGGTGGCATGGGAAGGCAGCGTGAGCAATGCGCGTTTGGACGGCAATGCGTACCACTTTGATTTGCTGGTCGGTTACAAGCCGAACGAGGGCGTGTTCGATGTGGAGGGAAAAGTGCCCGTGGTCTTTCCCGTCGCTCCCGCGCAGCAGATTGACGGCAGCCGCAGCGTGCGCGTGCTTGCGAAGGTCGGCATTGATGACGGCGGGCAGATCATGCTTTTGGGGCGGTCGGTGTATCAGCCGATCGCAAAACGGGGCGAATGACAAAAATATAACGAATTTTTTGCATTTTTTTCGGAAAAATGGGTAAAAATGCAAAATTGACTGCTATATATAGTATGGGGGAGGAAGAAGGTGGTCAAAATGACAGAGACAAAGGCACCGGCAGATATGCCGGAAAAACTGAAGGCACTGGAAGCCGCGCGCTTGCAGATTGAGAAGCAGTTCGGGGCAGGCTCGCTGATGAAGCTGGGGACGCAGGCGGATACGACGTCGGTTGATGTCGTGCCGTCGGGGTCTATCCTGCTGGACGAGGCGTTGGGTGTCGGCGGGTATCCGCGCGGGCGTATTATCGAAATGTACGGGCCGGAGAGTTCGGGCAAGACGACGCTTGCGCTGCACGCGGTCGCCGAGGCGCAGAAGCTGGGCGGCATTGCGGCATTCGTTGACGCGGAGCACGCGCTCGACCCGGTGTATGCGAAGAATCTGGGCGTGAACATCGACGAGCTGTGGGTGAGTCAGCCGGATACGGGCGAGCAGGCGCTTGAGATTACCGAAAGCCTCGTGCGTTCCGGCGCGGTGGACATCATCGTGGTGGATTCTGTCGCCGCGCTCACGCCGCAAAAGGAAATCGAAGGCGACATGGGCGAGGCGCAGATGGGCTTGCAGGCGCGCCTGATGAGCCAGGCTTTGCGCAAGTTGACTGCAATCGTGGGCAAGTCGAAATGTATCATCGTCTTCATCAACCAAATCCGCATGAAAATCGGCGTGATGTTCGGGAATCCGGAGACGACGACGGGCGGCAACGCGCTCAAATTCTATTCGTCCGTGCGTCTGGAAATCCGCCGTATTGAGTCGATTGACGGAAAGGGCGAGGAGGATGCCGTGGGAAACCGCGTGCGCGTCAAGGTCGTCAAGAACAAGGTCGCGCCGCCGTTCCGTAAGGTGGAGCTGGATATTTATTTTGGCAAGGGCGTGAGCGCGACGGCCTCGCTGTTGGACAGCGCCGTCAAGCACGGCATGATTGACAAGCGTGGCGCATGGTATACCCGTGGCGAAGAGAAAGTGGGGCAGGGCAAGGAGAATGCAATCAACTTCCTTGCGCAGAATCCCGATTACGCGCATACGCTGGAAGTGCAGTTGCGCAGCGAATTGTTCCCCGGTCAGGTGCTGAAAAACAAGGAAGGCGTGCCGGTCTATCCCGAACAGGAGAAAGCAGTCAAAGCCGCCGCAAAAGCGGCGAAGGACGCGAAGCCTGCCGCCGATTCAGCCGTGACCGTTACGCCCGCCGGCACTGCCGCCACAAAGGCGGAGAGGACTGCTGCTGGCGTGAGCGCGAAGGACGCATTGTTCTAAGGGCGGGCGATGACTTTTGTCGCGATCGGGCTTGGATCGAATAGGTCGTGGCAGGGCATGACGAGCGTCGAGCTGCTCGTGCAGGCAGTTCGTGCGCTCGGCGCGGTTCTGCACGGCATATCGTGTTCGTCGGTATACCGGACGCGCCCGATGTACGTGGAGGCGCAGGACGATTTTTTCAATATGGTCGTGACGGGCTTTGCGGACGATGCGCTTTCGCCCCATGGCCTGTTGGTTTGTACGCAGCGCATTGAGTCGTCGCTTGGTCGGAACAGGGCGGCGGAATACAGGAACGGCCCGCGCTCCATGGACATTGACATTGAGCTGTTCGGCACACGGCGCGTGTACGCCGCTGATTTGGAGATTCCCCATCCGCGCATTGCCGAGCGCGCGTTTGTTTTGGTTCCATTGTTGGAGATTTTGGCCGGTTCTGCCGATACTATAGAGAGCGCACCGTATGCACGGATGCTGGATGCGTGTGGCAGTGCCGGAGTTGAGAAATACCTTGACGCTGAGAAATTCGTACTATCGGTAGAGGCAAAGGGGAACGACTGTGGAAGAGCAGGTGCAGACAGTTCAGACGGATACAGCAGGGAGCGCAGTAAAGACGGACGTGCGCCATCGCTATACGGCGGGTGAATTTGAAGGACCGCTCGATTTGCTCCTCGCGCTGATTCGCGACAATAAAATCAACATCTATGACATTCCGATTGCGGAGATTACCGAGCAGTTTTTGGAGTACCTCGATTATGCCGCCACCATTGACTTGGGCGATTTGTCCGAATTCTATAAAATGGCGGCGCAGCTCCTGCGGATTAAGAGCAATATGATGCTTCCCGTGGAGGTTGCCGAAAACCTTGACTTTGACGATCCGCGCGAGGAACTGGTCGAAAAGCTGATTGAGTACCAGAAATTCAAGAAGCTTTCCGCGCTGATGGAAGAAAAAGAGGACGAGAACGAGTGGAGTTTTGAGCGCAAGAAAATCCAGCGTGTGCTGCCGTTTGATGAGGCAGGTTTGTGGGAGCGCATTGACACCTGGGATTTGTTGCAGCAGATGCAGAAGATTTTTAAGGCGATGATCAGCGCGTATTCGGACGCAAAAATCCTCGATATGTATGAGGAAGTGAGCGTGAATGAGAAAATCACGCTGATGAACGAGTTCCTGGACAAAAAGGGCGAATGTATGTTCACCGACTTGATTATCCGCAAGGGGAATGCGCTGGATGTCATCTGCGCGTTCATGGCGTTGCTTGAGGCCGTCAAATTCAAGCTTGCGACCATCCTGCAAAACCGGATGTTCGGCGACATAAAGATTTGCAAGTATCAGGCGGCGTGAGCGTATGAAACTGAGCCTTGAGAAGGAGACGGCACTGGTCGAGACGGTGCTGTTTCTGGAAAGCGAACCGATCAGCGCCGATGGCATTGCGGGCATATCCCAGCTGGCGCGGGATGTCGTGGAAAAATGCCTGGACGCGCTTCGGGAAAAATATGCGGGCGAGGACAGCGGCATTGAGCTTGCCATGATTACCGGCGGCTGGACGCTCGTCCCCAAGAAAGAATTCTGGGACGCGCTCAAGGAGCGGTACGGCAATAAGAATGAGGGGCGGCTTTCGCGGTCGGCGATGGAAGTGCTTTCGATTATTGCCTATAAGCAGCCGATTACGCGGGCGGAAATTGAGGCGTTGCGCGGCGTTTCCCCCGACAATATGATACGGTTGCTCACGGAACGGCAGCTGGTCAAGGAAGTGGGCAAAAAAGATGCGCCCGGTCGCCCGACGCTGTTCGGCACGACCAAAGAATTCCTGAAATTCTTCCATTTGAATTCAATCGCCGATTTGCCGCAGCTGGACGACATCGAAAACGAACGCTTCGAGCTTGCCCGCTAGCCGTTATTTCTGTTTTAGTGCGATTTCCGCTTCGCTTTTCCGCAGGTATGCCGGTCCATCGTAGTCGGCGAGTGGCGGATCTTTTCTGGCAATCATGTCTTCGGCAAGCACGAAGAGTGCGTCGGTGGCTGGCGGTGCGTTGAGGCAGCGCAGGTCGAGCGTCGGTGCGAGCGGTTGCAGCATTTCGGCAAACTGCCCGGCATTCGCCCCTGTCACGGTCACCCGTTCTTCCAGGTCAAGCTGTTTGAGCACGGATTCGGGCTGCGTGTCGGCAGGCGGCATACAGCACTTGCCGTTGCGGTAGACTGCCGCAAAGAACTGGTCTTTTTTCGCGTCAATGACGGATATGACTGCTCCGGGAATGCCTGCGAAAGGGGAGGCGTACACGTCGAGCGTGGGAACGGCGTACAGCGGGATGTGATGGCTCAGCTGGAGCGCTTTGAGCGCGGCAAATCCGAGCCGCAGCCCGGTGAACGTGCCCGGTCCTTTGCAGATTGCCGTATAGTCCAAGTCTGCCGCAGTCAAGCCGAGCTGCGCGAGCGTCCAGTCAATGGCGGGCAGGATTTTTTCGGACTGCTTCATCGCCACGTCGAGCACGACGGTCACGCTGTCGGTATCTTTTTTTGCCGCAATCGTCATCGTGCGCGACGCGGAGTCTATTGCCAGCGCGCGCATCACAACGCTCCATACGGCCAGTTTTCGAGCGTAACCGTGCGCGACCCGTCGTCGTTCGGGGTGATCCGCAGGACGATCGTCTTTTGCGGAAGTTCGTCCATGATTTTTTCGCTCCATTCAATGAGGGTCACGCCGCGCCCGTACAGCATATCTTCTGCGCCTAAATTGACGAAATCGTCGCCGCCCTCCAGACGGTACACGTCCATGTGATACAGCGGCATGATGCCCTCATACTCGCTGATCAGGCAGAATGTGGGGCTGGTAATCGTATCCTGTACGCCGAGTGCCTGCGCAATGCCTTTGGTTATCGTCGTCTTTCCCGCTCCGAGCGTACCCTGGAGCGCGATGATGTCACCTTTTTGTAGTTTTGCGCCGATGTGCTGTCCGAGCGCAATGGTTTCGGCTTCGGTTTTGGCACTGAACGTCACGGCAATGAGCCTTGCTTGTCCATTTCCGTGATAAATGCCTTCAAGCCCGTGCGGACAGGAATCATGGGGTAGTCGATGTCGGCATCTTTTGGCACTTCGACGGTCAGTTCTTTTACGCCAAGCGGGTTGGTCTCAATGATGAATGATATGGGTACTTGCACCGTCTTGTTGACGATTTCTATAACGGCGATTGCAGTATAGTTTTGCCGATAATATAAGCCAAAGTCTTCCCGATTCACTGACTGTAATGCAAGCACTTTCATACTATATTATTATACTCCAATTATAATCGCCCGGTCAAGATGTCTGTCAGTCATAGCCACAGGCGGTCGCTTGAATTCTGTTCACGGTCTCCGTGCTGATATCAACGAATTTGATGTGCAGCAGGAATTTCCCGTCGTCCTGCCTGCGCGTGGTACGCAGGATTATCCCGGTGGCGGCATCTTCGTCGCGGTGGTTGAATCGGCCTTTTACGTAGATGTATTGCTCCGCCTTGATCGGGATGGTGACCAGCAGACGACATCCGCCCGTGGAGACATCGAACAGCATACCATTGTGCAAAGTGTCGGACGGCTTGTACGTGACGGTCTCGTGCTTGCCTTCGCCGGTCTTGCTGACGGTTACCGAGGCGAATTTGCATTCCTGTTGCATTTCAATGCGCTCATTCTGCCGTTTTTGCAGCGGCGAAATTTGGTCGGAATGCATGACGATCATCTGTTCCTGCCGCTGCTTCCCCAGTTGATAGCGTATGACGCGGGTGTCCATCAGGTACGGCGTGCCGTTTGCCTGCTCAAAAATGAACGTGACTTTTGACAGTGACGGCGGTTTTTCGCCGCGCTCGCTCATTGCCGCCGGAATGTCCAGCGTGATGGAATCCATTTGTTTTTCGACGAGCATCAGTTTGTAGTGTACGCCTTGCGATGCAGTGTAGGTGAGCCGTGTGCCCACGCTGATTTTGCGCGATGACGTCACGCTGTCAGGCGGCACATACGTGTGGCGGATTTTGGTGCGCAACGAGAAAAGCACGGTCTTGCCGTCCTCATCGTTTTTTGACTTTAGCTCCAGGAATTCTTCCCGCAGGCACTGTTCGAGCATCGTCAGGTCGAGCAGCAGGTATTTGATGTTCACGGACGGAATCGCCTTGCAGAGTTTTGACAGCATGGCGTGTTCCTTTTTGGTGAGCGCGCACTGCTTGGCAATGGCGGATATGTCTTTTGCGGTCGTGGGACGGCGGCGCTGTTTCTCAAGGTACTGCGGCGAATTGAAATAATTGTGGATTATCCGGGAAATCAGATAGATGACAGCGAGCGTCGCGAACACGACGACGATAATCGCAATGACGAGAAACATATTTAATTGTGCCCGTGCCAGTAACGGTGAACCGCTGCCATCCATTGTGTGCTATCCTTATGATGCGATTGCGTCTGCCAGGGCCGTCAGCCGCGGGCTGATTTCATATTCTGCCAGATCGCCGATTAGGACGTTGTCCTTGTCTTCCAGCGCCTGCCGGAAGTTATTTAAAATATCGGAAAATTCTGCGAAAAATTCAGAGACAGATTTGCCTGCTATGCTCAATTTTTCAAAGACTGAGGGAAACAGCGCGGCGAGCGAGGCCGTGTGACACACGCTGTCCACCAGATCCGCCAGCTGAGAGATAATGGCATTGGCATCTTTGTCCTTGCCGCTCTGCAACTGCACGGGAATCTGCTCCAGTTTTGCGGCGATCACGCGGCTGGTTTCTGCTTCTGCCGCAAATGCCGTTTTTATGTCGTCTTCGGACACGACGGTCACGTCGATCGCCGTGTCGTCGGCAAGGGGCGTTTGTGCGGCGGCATCGAATGCGTCCGCACTGATGCTCGTGCCGTTGAGCGTAATGCCAATGGTGGTGGCGTTGTTCTGTGCGAATGCCGTCTCAAGGCCGCGCAGGACATCGCCCACGGTTCTTTCGTCTTCTAGCGTAATATCTACCGCGTTTCCGTTTACGGTTACGTTCATTGCTGTCCCCTTTGCGTTATTGCTGCCGTCCGCTGTTTATCCAGTTGCTGATTGTATTGGCCTGCCCCTGCAAATTGTTCAGCGTGCCTTCCATCTGCCCGTATTTTGCCTTCAGTTCGGCTTCCTTGCGGTCAATCTGTGTCTCCAGCCGACGGATATTTGATTCTGATGCCGTGATTTTTTGCGCGATGCCACGGTTCTTGTTGGCGATGATGCCTCCCGTAGATACCCATGAGCCAATCTGTTTGTCAAGCGCCACGCCGATGCCGGAGTCCATGATCAGGTCGCCGTCTTTGTCATAGCCGAAGATGTTCTTGATGTCCTCAAGGTTGTTCTCAAGGCTTGCGTCCAGTTTTTTTTCGTCGATTTCCAGATAGCCGCGCAGCTGGCTCGCCGTGTAGCCGAGGCTGTTTCCTGCCGCGCGCGTTGAAATGCCGATCTGCGAAAGCATCGTAATCGGCGCGTTTTCTGCCCAGCGGTAGTTTGCCGCGACGATTGCCTGCATCTGCGCCTTGTTCTGCGTAAGCGAGTAGTCGCCCTGGAACATTCCCAGCCGTTCGGTCGCCGCGTCGCTTTCTTCGGGCGAAAGATAATCAAGCTCGCTGATGACTTCCGGCTTGTTCGTGCTCAGAATGTTCATTTCCGCAATGACTTGGTTGTACGTTCCCACAAAATTGATGAGCGCGTCTTTTGCCGCTTCCTTGTCCGCCGCAATCGTCACCGTCTCCGTTTTTTCCGTGGGACGATGGATATTCAGCGTCACGTGCGGCACAACGTCGTCAATCGTGTTGGTCGGCCGGGATATGGTGATGCCTTCGTACTTGATTTTTGCGTCGCCGGCGACGCTGACTGCGTGTACGGGCTGGTAGCCGCCGTTTTTTTTCTCCTCGAACACGGTAAAGGACGACAGGTTGATTGCCGTGCCCGTGTTGCGGTTGCGCACCACGATGCTGTCGATGCCGGGGTAATCGCTGAGCGCGAGCGAGACATGGCGTTCGTTCGTGTCCGCGTCAAGCGCAAACGCATCGGTGTCGATTTTTGTTTCTGCGCCGTCCGCCGTGCGCACGTAAAAATCTGCCGCGTCCGTGATCGGTACGAGCGGCTCGCTCGGTACGGGCGGGAGAGTTGTTTCGCTCGGATTGTTTTGGATAATGATTTCTTCGTAGCGTGCGTTGCCGGCATCGGGAAGCTCCGGGCGTATGGCAAGCTGCTCGTTGATTGCCGCCGTCATGTCCTCTACGCTTTCCAGCGAAAACGTAAAGGCGAGGTGTGCGCCGTCGTTCGCGGCGTTTTCGGGAACGGAAAGCAGGAAGCCCGTGCGCGGCGGCACGGTGATGGAGTCTTCGCGCAAGGCGACCGTTTCCGCGCTCATTGCGGGCATACCCGCTTGCTCAACGTCCGGCAGGACCGCTTCCTGCGGCGGGTCTGCGAACGCCGCTTTTTCCGTGCCGAATTCCGTCATGTTGTCCATGGCTTTTTCGATGATGCCGTTCGCGAGCGCATAGGAGAGGGCTGCGTCCTTAAAGACGAGGCTGCTTTCTTCGCCCGTTTTGAGCGATTCGATGAGGAGTGCCTGCTTGTTCCCGGTCACGCCGACGGTAGATGCCTTGATGATGTTGTTTCCGCGCCGGTTGAGTGACGTGATGAAGTCCTGGAGTTTTCCGCCTTTCCAGTTGAATGAGACGGTCTTGTCAGCGACCTGAAAGGTATAGGTTCCCTGCGGAACGGTCGCATTTTTTTCTAACTCCGCAGACAGAAAGCGGTCGGTCGTTGCCGGCTTGATGACATCGATTTTTATCTGGCCAAACGTCGCCTCTCGCCCTGCGTCCGCCGTGAACGCCTGCTCATTTGACGACGAGGCGAGTTTGTTGTTGAACGGGTTGTCGAACGAATAAAGAGCCTTCGTGCTTTCCCGAAGTTCAGACATTTTCTGATTGACTCCCCGCCAAGCACTTTGCTGCTCTTTATACCGGTCAAGCGTCTCCTGCTCCCGTTCAAGAGGAATCCGCTCTTTTTTCATCAGCGCGTCAATATAGTCATTCGTCTTATATTTGTTGCTGACACCGGGTATGCTGATTTCTGCCATAGTATTTCCCTGCCGCCCTGAGAAACATGCCGGAATCCGCTGATGACTAAATCATCTCATCGAACAACAGTCCGATTGCCTTTCTGATTCTGACTTTCAGTTTCTGTATGTCAGTTGACGGAATCTCCTTGATAACCTGATCGGTAGAAGGATCTACTATACGTACTATCACTTGGTTCAGTTCTTGGTTAACGTTGAACTGAACTTTGCGACCCATCACTACGTCCGAAAGCTTTTGCAACTGGCGGACATCTTCTTGAACTTGGGCAATATTGTCGGTAATGTTCTGAACCACTGTCGCCGCGTCTGCCATGGGCATTTGCGCCGGCTGAATCGGTGCGTGTGCCTTGTAGGCGTTTGCGGCGGAGTAACGGCCATCCATTGCCATTTGTTGCCCGAGTGAACTGATATTCATAGGGCTTTCCTCCTGAAAAAAAGGGGAGTGGGGGCGCACCCATTCCCCTTTCGTGTCATTCCTGTCGAAAAGATGACATCCAGTAATCTCTTGGCAGGAAAATTGGCTCGCTTTATCTCATCAATGCAAGAACATTCTGAGACTGGCTGTTCGCCTGTGCCAACATTGCAGTGCCAGACTGTGTAAGAATCTGGTTTTTCGTGTACTCGACCATTTCAGAAGCCATGTCCACATCACGGATGCGTGATTCTGCTGCCTGAAGGTTTTCGGCAGCGACTCCCACACCCTGCGCGGCAGTCTCGAAGCGGTTCTGGTACGCGCCCAAATCCGCACGCTGTTTTGAGACCGTCAAAAGAGCGTTGTCAATGGTCGCGATAGCCGCGTTCGCAGTGTCCGGCGTGGCGATACCGATCTGCTCGTCGTTGCCCTGCGCTCCTTTGAGTCCCAGTGCCTGAGCAGTCATGGTGCCGATATATACACGTACATTCTGGTCAACGTTTGCGCCGACCTGGAACTGCATAATGCGTCCCGTGGCGGCATCCTGCGCGAAAGCACCCGTGAGCATATTCATGCCGTTGAACTGAGCCTGTGAAGCCACGCGGTCTACTTCTGCCACGAGCTGGCTCACTTCCACCTGAATCTGCATGCGGTCTTCGTCAGAATAGATACCGTTCGCTGACTGAACGGCAAGCTCGCGGACGCGCTGAAGAATATCGGTAGTTTCCTGCAAATAGCCTTCAGTTGACTGGATGAACGAAACACCGTTCTGGATGTTCCTGTTCGCCTGGTTCAAACCGCGGATCTGGCTGCGCATCTTTTCAGATACTGCCAGTCCCGATGCGTCGTCGCTCGCTTTGTTGATGCGCTGACCTGAGCTGAGTTTTTCGATGTTTCCCATCAGCTGGTCATTTGAGATGCCCAGCGTGCGGTTCGCATACAAAGAACTCATATTGTGATTAATAATCATAATGTGCCCTCCATGATTATAAGCATACAGCTTCGTGCTGTACCCCCTGTTCCGTGTGGGTTGCCTGCGGTTTTTGCGCCCCCGCAGGCAATTTTAGCCCCTGCGACAGGAACCGTTGCTCGCATCGTCATATCACAGACATCGAACAACTGTCTCCGTCGTCACAGAACCATGGACGGCATTTTTCAAAGAACAAAGGACGCTGCCAAAAACGCGCCTGATATGAGGGAATGCGGGATTTCCTGCATTCCCTCATATAGTTTAGCACACTATCTCAGTAATGACAAGACATTCTGGGACTGCATGTTCGCCTGTGCGAGCATAGCCGTGCCTGCCTGCGTGAGCACCTGATTCTTGACGAATTCGACCATTTCCGCCGCCATGTCGGTGTCGCGGATGCGGGATTCGGAAGCCTGCAAGTTTTCTGCGGCGATGTTCAGTCCCTTCACGGCATATTCCATTCTGTTCTGGTAGCCGCCGAGGTCTGCGCGCTGTTTGTTGATCTTGGTGAGGGCATCGTCAATCGTTCCGATGGCTTTGTTCGCCGAGTCGGGATCCGCGATGGTCAGCACCGATTCGTCCTGCAACGAGCGGATTCCCAGTGCCTGTGCGGTCATCGTGCCGATGAACACCTGCATGCGCTGATCCATGTTCGCGCCGATGTGGAACCACATTG